>NZ_CP065534.1:1929853-2251495 GCF_015999465.1 Lonsdalea populi | reverse complement strand
GTTCGCTTTTATTGCAGGCGGGTACGGAGACTCCCCGTGAGGTGATAAGGATCATTACCGTCTTCGTCACGATTTTCCCGATTGCTTCGACGTTTTTCCTCGGAGCGAGCACGCGCTTGTTCGTCTACCGAGTCGCTGCCGCGGCAGTGAATGTAATGTTTTGTCTATTATCACTTCAACGGCGGTCTAAAGTCTGTACCGACGATTTTTACTGTGGTTAACTTTGCGAGTTTTTCTCCCGTGCTGGGTCAGAGAGGCCTTATGGTGAATACCCAAGAGATGTCGGAGACCTACCGCTTCCGTGCGCTACTGTTAGTCAATCGAAAGGCCCGCAATGGCGATACCTCGATCGAGGCCGTTGCCCAATGGCTGCGCGATAAGCACATCGAACCCGTGATTCCGAAAATGGACAAGCACAGCCGTTATCGGGATGTCATCCGCACGCACGCAGGTCATGTGGATATGGTGATCGTCGGCGGCGGGGACGGAACCCTGAACTCCACGGCGAACGCGTTGATGGAGACCGGTTTGCCGCTCGGCATTCTGCCGCTGGGAACGGCGAACGATCTGGCGAGAACGCTGGGCATTCCCCGTGATATTAAGCAGGCTGTCGAAGTCATCGCCCGCGGTGCGGTGCGCGCTATCGATTTGGGCGAGGTCAACGGCCACCCTTTCTTCAATGTCTCGAGCATCGGCTTCTCCGCCGCGATGGCGCGCGGGTTGTCGGCCAAATCGAAAAAACGCTGGGGTACGGTCGGCTATGCGCTGGCGGCCATCCGGCTGCTGAAGCAGAGTCGGCCGTTTACCGTGGAGATCGATCACGACGGCCAGCGCGAACGGGTCAAAACCGTGCAGGTGTCCGTCGGCAACGGGCGTTTTTACGGCGGTGGGATGACGGTGGAGCAGAGCGCGAAACCGGATGATGGCCTGTTCGATGTGTATAGTCTCGAAATCGACCACTGGTGGGAGATGATTGCGCTGATCCCGTTCCTGCGTCGCGGTACCCACGGACGCTGGCGTAAAGTCCGGGCCTTTTCGACGACGGCGCTGACGCTACAGACGTCGCGTCCTCACGATATCAACGCCGACGGCGAGATTGTCGGCACCACGCCCGCGAGATTCCGCATTCGCCGAAGCGCAGTGCGGGTTTTCGCCCCGGATCCCGGCGCGGGACCGACGCCGGCGGCCTTGAAGTGACGCATATAAAAAAACAGGACTGCCGCCGAGCGGGAGTCCCTGTGGGTATTAAAGGCGACGTACGGGCGTTGACTAGCCGCGCAGGCGGCGGGTGATGTCCGCGACTCGGGCGCCATACAGTTTGGCGGTTTCCAAATCGCCCGTCGGGATGGCGTCCGCGCCCGCGTCCGCAGGGGATTGCACCAGTACGCCGACAGAGCCGCCGAGGTTGTTGACGTCGCTTCGCGTCGATGCCTGCGTATTGGCGGGCAGCAGTCCCAGGCTGACCCAAATGCCGCCGTGCTGCGCGGCCAGCGTTTGCAGATAGATGAGGGTGACCTGCTTGTCGCCGTTCAGGCTGGCGCTGTTGGTGATGCCGCCGAACACTTTGTCCTGCCAGCCGCGTTCGGCCCAGACTTTGGACGACGCATCCGCAAATTTCTTAAACTGCCAGGCGACTGACCCCATGTAAGTGGGGGAGCCGAAAATAATGCCGTCGGCATTAGCCAGCGTCTGCCAGTCCGCCTCTTCAATGTCCCCGTTGTTGTCGATGGGGATCAATGTCGCCCCGGCGCTCTCCGCCACCACTTCCGCAACTTGCTTGGTGTGACCATAGCCGGAAAAATAAACCACAGCGATTTTACTCATGCGCTTGCCTCTCTGTTTCAGTCAACGGGAAATCAGAACGCCCACAGGCTTCATATACGCCGGGTGTTCGGAAAGGAACTCATTGATACTAGTCCCCCCTCAGGGACAACACAATCGGCAGGTTTTTGGTCACGGAATTGTCGGCGATACGGCAGGGCACGGTACAAGACGGCGGAGGCAGACGTTGAGGAGGGTCGCGGATCTGAACGCCCGCGACGCGCAGATCCGTTATTTAAAGATACGGAAACGATGGTCATCCGGGATAAAGGTTTTGTCGCCCGCAGGCTGTTCAATAGCGCCGAACGGCATCTCGGCTCGCAGCTTCCAGCTTGCCGGCAGGGACCAGGCGGCGTTGATATCGTCATCGATTAGCGGGTTGTAGTGTTGCAGCGATGCGCCGATGTTTTCCTGCGCCAGCGCCGACCACACGGCAAATTGCGCGATGCCGGTCGAGTGTTCCGACCAGACCGGGAAATTGTCCGCGTAGGTGGCGAACTTCTTCTGCAACTCTTTCACCACCTCGGTGTCTTCGAAGAACAGCACCGTTCCGGCGCCTGCGGCGAACGAGGCCAGTTTTTTATCGGTTGGCTCAAAGGATTCGGCAGGCACGATATTTTGCAGCTGTCGCCGGGTGATGTCCCATACCTTGCGATGCTGCTCGCCAAACAGAATCACGACCCGGGAAGTCTGCGAGTTGAAAGCGGATGGGCTAAGTTTGACGGCGTCTATGACGATGTGCGTGACCTGATCTTCCGACAGGGGCAGCGTGGGGCCGAGAGCATATATGGAACGGCGGGCCTTGATGGCCTCGAGAAATGCGTTACTCATAGGTAAATCCTCTTTTTGCAAGGGACGAGTTCCCTTAGTCTCTCTGGCGCCGCTGAATCCCGGCTTCAACGCCGGTCAGCGGCCGTGGGATAGATACCTGACTAATGATAGAAGATGTGCGCGGCTTGTGAGGGCGCCGACGGCGAAATTTTACGAATCAGCGGAGGATGAAGAAAGCTGACTGCCACAGACTTCGCAGGCCGGATCTTTGGGCAGGGCCAGCTCGCGGAACTGCACCGTCATGGCATCCACCATCAGCAACTTTCCGGCGTTGACGGCGCCGAAATGGGTCAGCAGCTTCAGGGTTTCCATTGCCTGCAGAGAACCTATGATGCCGACCAGCGGGGCCATGACGCCGCTTTCCACGCAGGTCGGCGCGCTATCGTCGAATAACCGGCTGAGACAGTGATAGCAAGGCGTATCCGGCTGGTAGGTAAAGACGGCGAGCTGTCCTTCCATACGAATGGCCGCGCCGGAGACGAGCGGCTTTTTCAGCTCGAAGCAGATCTTGTTCAGCTGGTTGCGGGTGGTCAGATTGTCGGCGCAGTCAACGACGACGTCATGCGCGGCGATGCGCTCCTGTAGCGCGAGGTCATCTAACTGGGCTTCCAGCGGCTCCACCGTGATATGCGGGTTGATGTTTCGCAGCTCGACGGCGGCGGAATCGACTTTCGCCATGCCGATGCGCTTGTCGCGATGCAGAATTTGCCGTTGCAGGTTCGAGAGCGAGACAGTATCGAAATCCAGCAAGGTGAGGTGACCCACGCCCGCCGCGGCCAAATACTGCGCGGCGGCGCAGCCCAATCCCCCGAGACCGACGACGAGCACGCGTGCGTCTTTCAGCGCCTCCTGGCCGTCGAAGTCAAAGCCGCGCAGGACAATCTGCCGGTTATAGCGCAGCGCCTCGGCATCCGTCAGCGTCGCCATTATAGGTCCTCCAGCAGGCGGCTGAACGGCTCAATCTCTACCCATTCGCCGGCGGCGACAGGGCCGCGTTCGGCGTCGAGCACGATAAAGCAGTTACCCTGACTAAACGAGCTGAATACATGCGAGCCCTGATGACCGGTGCTGCGCACCTCGATGTCGCCGTCCGCATTGCGTGAAAAGATGCCGCGCTGAAAATCGAGTCGACCAGGCGTTTTTTTCAGCGGGGACGTAGTTTTGACCCGCATACGGGCGGGCAATCGCCACTGCGTATAGCCGGACAATTTCGCCAGCAGCGGTTGCACCAGTTGATAAAACGTGACGGCGGCGGAGACGGGGTTCCCCGGCAGACCGCAAAACCAGGCGTGGGGGAGCTTGCCGAAGGCAAACGGCTTGCCCGGTTTGATCGCCAGCTTCCAGAAATGGATGTCGCCTAGCTCATCCAGCACCGACTTGGTGTAGTCGGCTTCCCCGACGGAGACGCCGCCGCTGCTGATGACGACATCCGCGCAGGCATCGGCGTCGGTAAAAGCCTGGCGCAGCGCCTCCGGATCGTCAGGGATGATCCCGAGATCGACCACCTCATAACCCAATGCTTCCAGCATCAACCACACCGCGAAGCGGTTGGTATCGTAAATCTGTCCCGGCAGCAAAGGCTCCCCCACGGGCTGTAGCTCATCGCCGGTCGAGAACACGGCGACGCGCAAACGGCGATAGACGTTCACTTCCGCGATCCCCAGCGAAGCCAATAGCGGCAGTTCGGCCGTCCCGAGCCGCGTCCCCGCATTCAGAACGGACTCCTGTTCGCGAATATCTTCACCGGCGCGGCGAATATTCTGCCCCGGCTCAATCGGGTGTAAAAACTGAACGCCCGCTTCGGATGCCGACGTGTGCTCCTGCATGACGACCGCGATCGCTTCGGCGGGGAGGGGCGCGCCGGTCATAATTCGAATACAGCTGCCAGCGGGCCAGACGTCCTCGAACGGCGCGCCGGCGAAGGCTTTTCCCGCTAACGGCAGCGGACGACCGAAGTCTTCGTCGCCGCGCACGGCGTAACCGTCCATCGCGGAGTTGTCGAACGGGGGCACGTTAATTGGGGAGGTCAGCGGCGCCGCCGCGATGCGGCCAGCAGCCTGATAAATCGATACCGTCTCGGTATCCGCGATCGGTGCGATCTGCACCAGCATTTGCTGCAACGCCTGGTTGAGAGAAAGAAGGCCGGATATGCTCATGAATGCTCCACAAAAGATTCCGCTGCAGGCAAGATCGCAGGCGAGAACAGGATTCCTATGCCATTATTATGTCAGAGAACGCCTGAGGGGAGAACGTCGAACGCGGGGGGATGAGCACGAGCAACGCCGCAGGTTGAAAATGTGAATAAGGGTGTTTTTTCGACCTTATAGCGTGAGATTATGTGTGGTAACTTTTTGTTATAAAAGATCTTTATATCAACTCGCCGATGGATTTGTTCTTTACATTGACGCCAGCGCTAAATATAGTCGAAACCCGATGAGGATCCCGTAACGACAGCGGCGGGAAGCGAGTTTTATGGGAGATTCACCGTACATGACCCTGTCGTCTCAGATAAACCGATTACCGACCTCCCGGGCAGGCAGCGCAAAGACGCTGCCCCCTCACCGTGTACTCGACGTTCGCGGACTGGGCGTTAATTTTATGCAGCATCAGAACCGGGTCGATGCGGTTCAAGACTTATCCTTCACCGTCGATCGCGGCGAAACGCTGGCGATCGTCGGAGAGTCCGGCTCCGGCAAATCGGTCACCTCACTGGCGCTGATGCGCCTCATCGAGCAGGCGGGCGGCGCGTTCTCCAGCGGCGAACTGTGGTTCCGTCGTCGCAGTGGGGACGTCGTCGATCTACGTCACGTTTCCCCCTCCCAAATGCGGCATATCCGTGGCGCAGATATGGCGATGATTTTTCAGGAACCCATGACATCCCTGAATCCGGTCTTTCCCATGGGCGAACAGATCGCCGAGTCGGTGCGGCTGCATCAGGGGCTGGATCCTGCCAGCGCCCGACGCGAAGCGCTGCATATGCTGGAGCGGGTGCGGATCCCCGAAGCCGCCAACGTCATGAAGCGTTATCCGCATCAGCTCTCCGGCGGCATGCGCCAGCGCGTGATGATTGCGATGGCGCTCTCTTGCCGTCCGAAGCTACTGATTGCGGATGAACCCACGACGGCGCTGGATGTGACGATTCAGGCGCAAATTCTACAGTTGATTCGTACACTACAGCGCGAGATGGAGATGGGGGTGATCTTCATCACTCATGATATGGGCGTGGTCGCTGAGATGGCGGATCGGGTGCTGGTCATGCATCGCGGCGTCTGCGTCGAGTCCGGCGCCGTCGATGCGCTGTTCTCCGCGCCGCAAGAGCCCTACACGCAGGCTTTGCTGGCCGCGGTTCCCCGACTGGGGGCCATGCGCGGACACCCGTTTCCTCTGCCTTTCGCGTTGCCGGGGCAACCGCAGGATGCCGCCGCTGTTCCGCAGGACACCATTCCCGCCGAGGCGCCGCCAATCTTACAGGTTGAGAATCTGGTGACGCGTTTTCCCCTGCGTTCAGGCCTATTGAATCGGATCACCCGTCAGGTTCATGCCGTAGAGCACGTCAGCTTCGAATTGTATCCGGGCGAAACGCTTGCGCTGGTCGGCGAGTCCGGCTGCGGTAAATCGACCACCGGCCGCTCGTTGTTGCGGCTGGTTGAGAGTCAGGACGGCGTGATCACCTTTAATGGCCGGCGCATTAACTCACTAAAAGGGGCGACGTTGCAGCATCTGCGACGGGACATTCAGTTTATCTTTCAGGACCCTTATGCGTCGCTGGACCCCCGCCAGACGGTGGGGTATTCCATCATGGAGCCGCTGTTGGTGCACAAGGTCGCCGGTCGGGCGGAGGCGGAACAGCGCGTCGCCGCGCTGCTGGAGCGCGTGGGTTTGCTGCCGGAGTATGCGCAGCGCTATCCTCACGAGTTTTCCGGCGGCCAGCGACAGCGTATCTGCATCGCTCGGGCGCTGGCGCTCAATCCCAAGGTGGTGATTGCCGATGAGTCCGTCTCGGCGTTGGACGTCTCCATTCAGGCGCAAATCGTCAATTTGATGCTGGATATTCAGCGCGAATTTGGCACCGCATTTTTGTTCATTTCCCACGACATGGCCGTGGTAGAGCGCATTAGCCACCGTGTGGCGGTGATGTATATGGGGCAGATTGTCGAGATCGGCACGCGTCGGGACGTTTTCGAAAACCCGCAGCACCCCTATACCCGCAAGCTGATGGCGGCGGTGCCCAGCCCCGATCCTTCACGGCGTCATCAGGTCCTGGCGCTACCGGTTGATGAAATACCCAGCCCGATCCGGGCATTGGGCGATGAGCCCGCGACGGCTCCGCTGGTGCAGGTGGGAGAGCGGCACTTCGTCGCCCGCCACCGCATCGCCGGCGCTTACTGATAGGGAACACAAGGAGAATGCACAACATGAAAACAGTTAAGACGCATTGCTGGCTGTTGGCCGCGGGCATCGTTGCTTCGACGACCGCCGCGCCGGTATGGGCGGCGAAGGACGCGGTGATCGCCGTCGCCTCCAACTTCACGACGCTCGATCCTTACGACGCGAACGACACGCTGTCTCAGACGGTGGCCAAGTCGTTCTATCAGGGGCTGTTCGGCTTTGATAAGGACATGAAACTGACGAACGTGCTGGCGGAGAGCTACCAGACCAGCCCCGACGGCACCGTGTACACCATCAAACTGCGGCCGGGCGTGAAATTCCACGACGGCACCGATTTCAACGCCGAGGCGGTAAAAGTCAACTTTGACCGCGCCAGCAACCCGGACAACCGCCTGAAGCGCTACAATCTGTTCAAGTCCATCGCCAGCACGGAAGTGGTCGACCCGCTGACGGTGAAAATTACGTTGAAAACGCCGTTCTCCGCGTTCGTCAACAATCTGGCGCATCCGGCGGCGGTCATCATCTCACCGGCGGCGTTGAAACAGTACGGCAAAGAGATCGGCTTCCACCCGGTCGGAACGGGGCCTTACCGCTTTGTGACCTGGAATCAGACCGACTTTGTGAAGGTGGAAAAATTCGCCGGTTACTGGCAGGCCGGTCTGCCTAAGTTGGACAGCATCACCTGGCGTCCGATCGTCGATAACAACACGCGCGCGGCGCTGTTGAAAACCAGCGAGGCGCAGTTCGCTTATCCGATCCCGTTCGAGCAGGCTAAGCTGCTGGAAAATGACAAGGCTATCTCGCTGGCGGCGTCGCCGTCGATCCTGCATCGCTACATCAGTTTCAACGTAACGCAAAAGCCGTTTGACAACCCCAAAGTCCGTCAGGCGGTCAATTACGCTATCAACAAGGATGCGCTCATTAAGGTCGCGTTCGCGGGCTATGCAGTGCCGTCCGAAGGTCCGCTGCCTGCCGGTATTGACTATGCGGTGCAGTATAAGCCGTGGCCTTACGATCCGGCCAAGGCGCGCGAGCTGCTCAAAGAGGCGGGTTATCCCAACGGGTTCACCACCACGCTGTGGTCGTCGCATAACCACAGTACGGCGCAAAAAGTCTTGCAGTTCACCCAGCAGCAGTTGGCTCAGGTGGGCATCAAGGTGCAGGTAACGGCGATGGACGCCGGACAGCGCGCCGCGGAAGTGGAAGGCAAAGGCGTGAAAGAGAGCGGGGTGAGGATGTTCTATACCGGCTGGTCCGCCTCTACCGGCGAAGCCGACTGGGCGCTGAGCCCGCTATTCTCGACCGCCGCCTGGCCGCCCGCGCAGTTTAATACCGCGTTCTACAGCAACCCGGCGGTGGACGCCGATCTGACCAACGCGTTGAAAACGACGGATCGCGCCGAGAAGCAAAAACTCTACGCCGACGCACAAGACAAGATCTGGGCGGATGCGCCTTGGGCGTTCCTGGTGACGGAAAAACTGGTGTCAGCCAATAGCAAGAAACTGACCGGCTTCTACATGATGCCGGACACCTCGTTCAGTTTTGATAACGCCGACCTGACTGAGTAATCAACCTGCGCCGCCGGCTTCAGACCGGCGGCTTTTCCGACCGGCGTATCGGCCGGGCGGCGAAATAGCGTATGTGGAAAGGCGTCAATGCTGAATTATTTTCTCAAACGTTTACTGGGACTCATCCCCACCTTATTCATCGTCATGGTGCTGGTGTTTCTGTTTGTTCACCTGCTGCCGGGCGATCCCGCTCGTCTGGTGGCCGGACAGGATGCGGATGCCGAAGTGGTGCAGATGGTGCGCCAGGAGCTGGGGCTGGATCGACCGCTGCCGCAGCAGTTTTTGCATTTTCTGGCTAATGTGCTGCAGGGGGACTTTGGCCACTCGATGGTATCCAAACGGCCGGTGACGGAAGAGATCGCCACTCGCTTCATGCCGACATTTTGGCTGACGGTATGCAGCATGGTCTGGGCCACGCTGTTTGGCATGAGCATGGGGATCGTCTCCGCCGTGTGGCGCAATCGCTGGCCGGACCGGGTCGGGATGACGCTGGCGGTGTCGGGACTCTCTTTCCCGGCCTTCGCGCTGGGCATGCTGTTGATGCAGATATTCTCGGTGCAGTTGGGCTGGCTGCCGACCGTCGGGGCTGACAGCTGGCGGCACTATATTCTGCCGTCCATCACGCTGGGCGCGGCGGTGGCGGCAGTGATGGCCCGCTTTAGCCGCGCGTCTTTCGTCGAGGTGATGCAGGAAGACTATATGCGTACCGCCCGCGCCAAAGGGGTGAGGGAGTCGATGGTCATCGTCAAGCACGGGATGCGCAATGCGCTGATTCCGGTTGTGACGATGATGGGGCTACAGTTCGGCTTCCTGTTGGGCGGCTCCATCGTGGTTGAGAAGGTGTTCAACTGGCCGGGGCTGGGGCGATTGCTGGTGGACGCCGTGGAAATGCGCGATTATCCCGTGATTCAGGCGGAAGTACTGCTGTTTTCGCTGGAGTTTATTCTTATCAATCTATTGGTGGATATGTTGTATGCGGCCATCAATCCGTCTATTCGTTATCAGTGAGGAACACGATGAAAAACTGGCGACGTCACGCCGCGATAGCGGCTATGCCGACGGCAACGGCAGGGACATATCGGACGCCGCTGCGGGAGTTCTGGCGGCGCTTCTGCCAACAGCGGGTCGCGCTGGTCGCGGGCATCTTTGTCGTGCTGCTGGTGCTGGTGGCGGTGTTTGCCCCGTATCTGGCGCCTTTCGACGCGGAAAATGACTTCGACTACGACCGGTTGAACGAAGGGCCGTCCGCGCTGCACTGGCTGGGCGTGGATTCGCTCGGCCGGGATATTTTCAGCCGGATTCTGCTCGGCGCGCGGATCTCGCTGGTGTCCGGCGTGTGTTCCGTAATGGTCGGGATGGCGATCGGTACGGCGCTGGGGTTGCTGGCGGGCTACTACGAAGGGATGTGGGACCGCCTCATCATGCGTATCTGCGATGTGCTGTTCGCTTTTCCGGGGATCCTGCTGGCGATTGCCGTCGTGGCGATCATGGGCAGCGGCATGGCGAACGTGGTGGTGGCGGTCGCGATTTTCAGCATTCCGGCCTTTGCCCGCCTGGTACGCAGCAACACGCTGGTGTTAAAGCATCAGACGTTTATCGAGTCGGCGCGCAGCATCGGGGCGTCCGATTGGACTATCGTACTGCGCCATATTCTGCCCGGCACCGTGTCGTCCATTGTGGTGTATTTCACCATGCGCATCGGGATGTCGATCATCACCGCCGCGAGCCTGTCGTTTTTGGGGCTGGGCGCGCAGCCGCCGATGCCGGAGTGGGGCGCGATGCTCAACGAGGCGCGTTCGGATATGGTACTGGCGCCGCACGTAGCGATATTCCCCAGCCTGGCGATCTTTCTGACGGTGCTGGCTTTCAACTTGTTGGGCGACGGTTTGCGCGACGCGCTGGATCCTAAGCTAAAGTCTTAGCCATGTTATTCACCGGTCTGAATCGGACTCGTCGTTTGAAAAACAAAGACGCCGCGTCGAATATAACGCGGCGTCTTTATGGATGCGTCCGCGCGGGTCGAATGCGACGCGGACAGGCGAGATTAATTAGAACGAGGTACGTTTGTAGGTACGGTACTGCGGCTGCCAGAAGTTGTGCTCGATCGCCTTGATCAGTGCTTCTTCGGTGGTGACCTCCGCAACGCCGTCTTCTTGCGCTATCTTGGCAACCTCCAGCGCAATGTGGTGAGACACGTCCTGAATTTTTTCGATATCCGGCAGCAGGCCGCCTTTGCCGTCGTTCGCCAGCGGTGAACAGGCGGCCAGCGCGCGACTGGCCGCCATCAGCATACCGTCGGTGATGCGACGCGCGCCGCTTGCCAGCACGCCCAGACCGATTCCCGGGAAAATATAGGAGTTGTTGCACTGGGCGATCGGGTAAATCTCGCCTTTATGCGTGACCGGCGCGAACGGGCTGCCGGTCGCGACCAACGCGGTGCCGTCGGTCCAGTTAAAGATATCTTCCGGACGCGCTTCCACGCGTGAAGTCGGGTTGGACAGCGGCATGATGATAGGACGCGCGCAGTTGCTGCTCATTTCACGGATAATCTCTTCAGTGAACAGGCCCGGCTGGCCGGATACGCCGATCAGCACGGTCGGCTTGGCATTTTGCATCACTTCCAGCAGAGAGATTGCGTCGCTGCTGACGTCCCAATGCGCGATGTTCTCGCTCTTCTGCACCAGCGGGCTTTGGAAGTTAAGCAGGTTTGGCAGCTTGTCGGTCAGCAGGCCGAAACGGTCGACCATGAAGACGCGAGAGCGGGCTTCTTCATCGGCCAGCCCTTCGGCCACCATCTGCGCGATAATCTGTTCGGCGATGCCGCACCCGGCGGAACCGGCCCCGAGGAAAGCGACGGTCTGGTCGCGCAGCTGGCTGCCGGCGGCGCGGCTGGCGGCAATCAGGCTGCCCAGCGCCACGGCGGCGGTGCCTTGAATGTCGTCGTTGAAGCTACAGATTTCGTCCCGGTAGCGGTTCAGCAGCGGCATGGCGTTGCCCTGTGCGAAGTCTTCGAACTGCAGCAGTACGTTCGGCCAGCGGCGTTTGACCGCCTGAATAAATTCGTCCACAAAGGCGTAGTATTCATCGCCGGAAATGCGCGGGTGGCGCCAGCCCATGTAGAGCGGGTCGTTCAGCAATTGCTGGTTGTTGGTGCCGGCATCCAGCACCACCGGCAGGGTGTAGGCCGGGCTGATGCCGCCGCAGGCGGTGTACAGCGACAGCTTGCCGATAGGGATGCCCATGCCGCCGATCCCCTGATCGCCCAAGCCCAGAATACGTTCGCCGTCGGTCACCACGATGACTTTAACGTTTTGTTTGGTGGCGTTCTGAAGCATATCGTCGATATGCTCACGGTTCGGGTAGGAGATGAACAGGCCGCGCGCGCGGCGATAGATATCAGAGAAATGTTCGCAGGCCTCGCCCACGGTCGGCGTGTAGATAATCGGCATCATCTCGCTCAGATGGCCCTGCAAAAGCCGGTAGAACAGCGTCTCGTTGGTATCCTGAATGTTGCGCAGATAGACGTGCTTTTCGATATCGTTTTTGAAGCCTTCGTATTGACGCCAGGCGCGTTCGGCCTGCTCTTCAATAGTTTCGACTGCATCCGGCAGCAGGCCGGTCAGGTTAAAGTGCGATCGTTCTTCTTCGGTAAAGGCGCTGCCTTTGTTCAGTAGCGGAAATTCGAGCAGGATGGGGCCAGCATAAGGGATATAGAGGGGGCGTTTACTTTCATATTCTAATTCCATGACTTTTAGCTCTTTTTTTTAGGGGTAACAGAAATGGGTTCAGGTGCAGCAATGAAACGAAGTGTCTTTAAAATCTTAAAGAACCCACCGAATATGTACAGGCAATGTTAATTAAAATAATTACATATGACTTGCATTCAACTAAAAAGTGAGCAAGGTCACACCCTGTTCAGCCTCGGACAACAATCACGTAATAACTACGTACCGTAAATCAACATCTCCCAAGGCCCCCAACATGGCCTGGGCTGCGCTCCATTGACTGATGACGGCCTGTTTCCGTTCGACCAGCACCGCATGACGTAAATCCCCGGTTTTTTCCCCGGACAGATTCATTAGGTTCAGCGCCGCCTGTAGCGGCGGCAGGCTGGGGTTGAAGGCCGCGTTTTCTGCATAACAGCCGGTGTAGATCGCGCCTGAGTAGGTCTGCAGGGCGATGCCGCTGTAGGCTTCAGTGTACGGCGCATGGCTGCGGTTGGCCGCCGCCAGCGCGGCCTGCACCAACGTGTCCTCGCTATATAATCTCAACCCGTGATGAACCTGATCCATCAGCAGCGCGGCGACATTCAGATCGCGCGGGCCGAAGGCGTCGGGCAGATAGTGAGAGAGAGGTTGAGGCGTGCGTTCGGGCAAGCTGATGGCGATCGTCGTTGCCGAGTTGAGTTCGTTGATGAACTGACGACAGTGCCCGCAGGGCGAATAGTTGACGGTCAGCGTGCGCAGCGCGCGCTCATGGCGCAGCCAGGCATGAGTGATGGCGCTTTGCTCCGCATGCACGCTTTGTTGCAGGGGCAGGCCGGGGAACTCCATGTTGGCGCCGAAATAGAAATTGCCGCTGGCGCCCTGGGCGACCGCACCGACCTGAAAATGCGAGATGGGCGCATGGGCGCAGGCCGCCGCCAGCGGGAGCAGCGCCAGCGCGAGCTGCGTTTCGTCGACCTGACCGGCGAGACAAAGACGTCCAACGTCTGCGGCGGAGAGCCACGCGGCGAAATCTCCCCGATTAAGCATCGGCGTGAGCACCGCCTGCATCGCCTCGGGTAACTGGTTGAGTGCGGCGTGAAACCGTGATTGCATTTACGTCCCCTTTTCATTTCATTGTTCTTTTTTCAAGCATAGCGGACAGCCGAAGTCGAACCGCTTAAATGTGATCTTTAGCACAATGACATGAAATGGAACGAAAAGTTGAGCGCCATTTTTGATCAAAATATGACGCGCGTGAGCGCTCATCCATATAAGGCGGAGAGCGCTTCTGTCCTTAGTGCGCCATCAGCAGCAACAGCGGGAAGACGAACGGCGCGAACAGCGACGTCATGATGCCGCAGATGACTAGGGCCAGGGAGCTGAACGCGCCTTCCTGAAAGTCGACCTCCGCGCAGCGGGCGGTGCCCAACGCGTGGGATGCGGTGCCCATCGACAGTCCGCGCGCCGACTTCACCGTAATCTTCAGGCGGTTGAGCAGCGTGTGTCCCATCACCGCGCCGAGGATGCCGACGAAGATCACGCAGACGGCGCTAATCGCGGGGATGCCGCCTATTGAGCTGGCGACCGCCATCGCGATAGGGGTGGTGACGGATTTGGGCAGGACCGACGCGGCGATTTCCGGCGTTGCGCCCAGCCACAGCGCTACCAGCGTGCCGCTGACGATAGCGGTCAGGCTGCCGACAAAGCACACCGTAATAATGGATTTCCACCGGGCGCGAATTTGATGAATCTGTTCATACAGCGGAAACGCCAGCGCGACCACGGCGGGCTGCAACAGGTTGTTCAGCACCTCGCTGCCTTTGAAATAGTGTTCGTAAGGAATGCGCAGCAGCAGCAGAACGGGAATGATGATGAGCATGGACACCAGCAGCGGATTCAGCAGCGGCATGTTCAGTTTTATCGCCACTTGGCGCGCGCCGAAGAACACCAGCAGCGTCAGCGGCAAGGACCACCATAAATAGGTCAGCATTGCTTTTTTTCCTTAGCTGCCTGCGGGGCTCCCGGCAGTGTCCTTTCCCTGTGCATGATCTGAGTGCAGTAACCGACCACCACCATCACAATCAGCGTACTGATCAGGCAGGAAACGACGATAGGACCAAACTGGCTGCGCAACAGATCGAAATAGCTCATCACGCCGACGCCGATGGGGACGAACAGCAAAGCCATATAGCGGATCAGCAGATGACAACCGGGCCGGACCCAGTCGGCGGGAAGGATTTGCGAAGAGAGCAGGGCGAAAAGGATCAGCATGCCAATGATGCTGCCGGGGATGGTGATAGGCAGTAACGCGGATATCGTATTGCCTGCGTAAAGACACAGGTAAATCAATACGAAAGCGCGTAAATACTGCCAGCAGCGTGTGATCGTATTACGCATGGGAGGATTCCTGATTCACTGAGGAAATTTATGATAGCGCTAACCGAAAGCCGGTGCTACGGGTTGCGCAGCACCGTTTCCCCCTTGTGGAAACCGCAGCGTTTTCACCACGGGAACCGGATTTAGTCGAACAATTCATCCTGCGATAAGGCTTCGGCGATCGCCTCCGTCAGTCGGGACAACGATTCTGCTGAAATAATATACGGCGGCATGAGGTAGATCAGTTTGCCAAATGGCCGGATCCAGACACCTTTGTTAACAAAAAAGCGCTGCAGCCGCGCCATATTCACCGGCGCGACGGTCTCCACCACGCCGATGGCGCCCAGCACGCGGACGTCAGCCACGCGCACAGAGGCGGCCAGCGGCAGTAACGCGGCGCGCAGCTGCGCCTCAATCGCCGCGACCTGAGACGGCCACTGCCCTTCTTCCAGCAGCGCCAGGCTGGCGTTGGCGGCCGCACAGGCGAGCGGGTTGCCCATAAAGGTGGGGCCGTGCATAAAACAGCTCGCCTCGCCGTCGCTGATGGTGTCGGCGATATGGCGGGTGGCGAGCGTGGCGGACAGCGTCATATAACCACCGGTCAGCGCTTTACCGAGGCAGAGAATGTCCGGCGCGATGCCCGCATGTTGGCAGGCGAACAGCTTGCCGGTGCGGCCGAAGCCGGTGGCGATCTCGTCGGCGATCAGCGGGATGCCGTACCGGTCGCACAGCTGGCGCACCCGACGCAGATAATCGGGATGATAGAACCGCATACCGCCTGCGCCCTGCACGATAGGTTCCAGGATCACCGCCGCGATGCTGTTCGCCTGCCGTTCGATGATCGCCGCCAGCGAATCGGCGTCTTCTTCTCGCCAGGGGGCGTCAAAACGGCACTGCGGGGCATCGGCGAACAGGTGCGGCGGCAGGTAACCCCGATAGAGGCTGTGCATCGAATTTTGCGGATCGCACACCGACATCGCGCCCAGCGTATCGCCGTGATAGCCGTGGCGCAGCGTGACAAACTGGCGACGCGACTGCCCCTGCGCCTGCCAATACTGCAACGCCATCTTCATGGCGACCTCAACCGCCACCGACCCGGAATCCGCCAGAAAGACGCACTCCAGCGCGTCAGGGGTCATCGCCAACAGCCGACGACACAGGTCGATGGCGGGCGCATGGATTATGCCGCCGAACATAATGTGGGACATGTGGCTCAACTGTTCAGTGATGGCCTGATTGATGCGGGGATGGTTATAGCCGTGGATCGCGGCCCACCAGGAGGACATGCCGTCCACCAACGTGCAGCCATTCTCCAACTGGAGTTCCACGCCGTGCGCGGCGCTCACCGGATAGCAGGGCAGTGGCTGGGTCATGGACGTATACGGATGCCAGATATGGCGTTGGTCAAACTGAAGATCGTCTAAAGTGATCATAATCCGTCAACTAAATCTAATTCAATTTGGTTGACAGTATATCCCCATAAATTACACTGACGACATCTTTTTCACCCGGAGTTGTCGTGATGTCAGAACGCGTTCAATGGACGTTGGAACAGGCGCAAGACCTGTTTAATCAGCCTTTTTTGGAGCTGATGTATGAGGCGCAGACCGTTCATCGGCAGCATTTCGATCCGCGCCAGGTTCAGGTCAGCACGCTGCTGTCTATTAAGACCGGCGCCTGCCCCGAAGACTGCAAATATTGCCCCCAGAGTTCCCGTTATCATACCGGCATCGAAACCGAGCGTCTGATGCAGGTCGAGCAGGTGATGACCTCCGCCCGTCAGGCCAAGGCCGCAGGCTCGACCCGTTTCTGTATGGGCGCCGCCTGGAAAAACCCGCACGAGCGCGACATGCCCTATCTGGAAGAGATGGTGCGCGGCGTGAAAGCGCTGGGCATGGAAACCTGCATGACGTTGGGGACGTTACAAGGCGATCAGGCGGAGCGACTGGCGGAAGCGGGGCTGGATTTTTACAACCATAACCTTGATACCTCGCCGGAATTCTACGGCAGCATCATCACGACCCGAACTTATCAGGAACGTCTGGATACGCTCGGCAAAGTGCGCGAAGCGGGGATCAAAGTCTGTTCCGGCGGGATCATCGGTCTGGGCGAAACGGTGCGCGACCGCGCCGGTCTGCTGGTCCAACTGGCCAATCTGCCGACGCCGCCGGAGAGCGTGCCGATCAACATGCTGGTCAAGGTCAAAGGCACGCCGCTGGCCGAAAACGAGGACGTCGATCCGTTCGATTTCGTGCGGACCATCGCCATCGCCCGCATCATGATGCCGACGTCGCACGTCCGTCTGTCCGCCGGGCGCGAGCAGATGAGTGAGCAGACGCAGGCCATGTGCTTTATGGCAGGAGCCAACTCGATTTTCTACGGCTGCAAGCTGTTGACGACCCCGAACCCGAAAGAAGACAAAGATTTACAGCTGTTCCGCAAGCTGGGGCTGAATCCGCAGCAGACCCGCACCGAGTACGGCGACAACCAGCAGCAGCAGCATCTGACCGAGCGGCTGATGAACGCCGACACCGAGCAGTTCTACAACGCGGCGGTCTAAATGGGCTGGCAGCAACGTATCGAACGGGCGCTGACGCAGCGCCGCGAGGAGGGCGCCTACCGTCAGCGTCAGGTGAACGAAGGCGGCGGCGGGCGCTGGCTGGAGAGCAACGGTCGCGGCTATCTGAACTTCTCCAGCAACGACTATCTTGGCATCAGCCAGCATCCCGCCATTGTGCGCGCGTGGCAGCAGGGCGCCGGGCGTTTCGGCGTGGGCAGCGGCGGTTCGGGACATGTCACCGGCTACAGCGTCGCACACGAAGCGCTGGAGCGGCAGCTGGCGGACTGGCTCGGCTACGATCGCGCGCTGCTGTTCATCTCCGGCTATGCCGCCAATCAGGCCGTGATCGGCGCGCTGGCGGAAGCGGGAGATCGCATTCTGGCCGACAAGCTCAGCCATGCGTCGCTGCTGGAGGCCGCCGCGTTGTCGCCTGCGACGTTGCGCCGTTTCCCGCACAATCAGCCGGAGGGGCTAGAGCGTCTGTTGCGCTCGCCGTGCGACGGCCAGACGCTGGCGGTGACGGAGGGGATCTTCAGCATGGACGGAGACGCGGCGCCGCTGCCTGAACTGCTGGCGGCGAGCCGGCGTCACCGCGCCTGGCTAATGGTCGACGATGCGCATGGCATCGGCGTGCTGGGCGAACAGGGGCGCGGCAGCTGCTGGAATCAAGGTATGCAGCCTGAGCTGCTGATCGTCACCTTCGGTAAAGCGTTCGGCGCCAGCGGCGCGGCGGTGCTGTGTGGACACGAAATCGCGGAGTATCTGACGCAGTTCGCCCGCCACCTTATCTATAGCACCTCGATGCCGCCCGCTCAGGCCTGCGCGTTGGGCGCGGCGCTGGACGTGGTGCGTCAAGGCGATGACCTGCGGCAATGTTTGACGGACAACATCGTCCGCTTTCGTCGCGGCGCCGCCGGGCTGGCCTATCAGTTGCAAACGTCCCGGAGCGCGATCCAACCGCTGATCGTCGGCGACAATCATAAAACGCTGGCGCTGTCTCAGACGCTGCGCGAGCAAGGGCTGTGGGTCGGCGCGATGCGGCCGCCGACGGTCCCGCCGGGCACCTCTCGCCTGCGTATCACCTTGACGGCGAGTCATACGCCGCAGGATATCGACCGGCTGCTGGAGGTGTTGCATGACGCCGGCTGAGTCCCCCCATAAGCGGGCGATTGCGCGAGCGTTTGGCCGCGCCGCCACGCACTACGATCGTTTTGCCGAGCTGCAGCGTGATAGCGGGGAGCGTCTGATGTCGCTGCTGGGTGATCATGCCGGGAGGGAATTGCTGGACGCAGGCTGTGGGACGGGTTATTTCAGCCGCCGCTGGCAGGCCCAGGGCAAACGCGTGACCGCGCTGGATCTGTCGTCGCAGATGCTGGCGGCAGCGCGGCAGCGGGCGTCGGCGACCCACTATGTGTTGGGCGACATCGAACATCTGCCGCTGCCGACGGCCAGTGTGGATCTGAGCTTCAGCAATCTGGCGATCCAGTGGTGCGACGATCTGTCTCGCGGACTGGGCGAGCTATACCGCGTGACGCGTCCCGGCGGCGCCGTCGCCTTCTGTACACTGGCTCAAGGCACGCTGGCGGAGCTGGAAAACGCATGGCGGCGTCTGGATGGCTCGCGTCGGGTCAATCGTTTCTTGACGGCGCCGGAGATCGAGGCGGCCTGTCGGCCCTATCGCTATCGGTTGGTCAGCGCGCCGCTGACCTGCTATTTCCCCGATGTGCTGAGCCTCATGCGCTCGCTAAAGGGCGTGGGCGCGACCTGGTTGCACGAGGGGCGACCTTCCCGCGCGATCACCCGGGAACGGCTGCGGGCGCTGGCGGAGGACTATCCGCATGCGCCGCAGGGCTACCCTCTAACCTATCAACGAATTCTGGGAGTGATTGAACATGACTAAGCGCTGGTTCGTGACCGGCACGGACACCGACGTGGGCAAAACGGTCGCCAGCGCCGCGCTGTTACAGGCGGCCGGTCGCGCCGGGTATCTCACCGCGGGTTACAAACCAGTGGCCTCCGGCTGCGAGATGACGCCGGACGGGCTGCGTAATCGGGATGCGCTGTGGCTGCAAGCCAACAGTCGGCTGGCGCTGACTTATGAGGAGGTCAACCCGCTGGCTTTCGCCGAGCCGACATCGCCTCATATCATCAGCGCGGAAGAAGGGCGACCGATCGAATTTGACGCGCTCAGCGCCGGTTTGCTCGCGCTGACGGCCCGCTCTGAGTGGGTGTTAGTCGAAGGCGCTGGCGGATGGTTCACGCCGCTTTCCCATCGTCAGACTTACGCGGACTGGGTCGTGCAAGAGCAACTGCCGGTCATTATGGTCGTTGGCGTCAAGCTGGGCTGCATCAATCACGCCATGCTCACTGCGCAGGCCGTGCAGCAGGCCGGGCTAACGCTGGCGGGATGGATAGCCAATGACGTCGCTCTGCCCGGCAATCGCCACCAGGCATATTTGCGGTCGCTTCAGCAGCGCATTCCTGCACCAATGCTGGGTGAAATCCCGCGTTTAACGCATCCCGAACCGCAGCAGGAACTGGGGCACTATCTGAACCTCGCCGCGCTCTGCGCATAATCGCCACGAAAAGGCTTAAAGCGCTAAAAATTGATAGGTTAAAGCATCTTGAAAAAACTTTTCCACGGTGTTTTTCGCTATATTTTTTGACGTCAATCAACACTCAGGCACCTTCTTTCACCTCGCACGATCATCATTACGCCAAAAAATAAACGAAAAAAAAAAAGATTGCGTTCCCCTACAGCGAGTCTGGGCCTTTATCTCCAACTCAGGACCACTGGGCTCTTGTGGGAGTTATCCACCATTTCTGTGGATAACCGTGTGTATGAGAATTAGAAAAACGCATCCAGACGAGAGCTGGCGCGGGTTTTGCGAAGGTTGACGGTATTCTCGGCTTTTTGTTCAAGATTATAAAAATCAACAATTTAATTAAAATCAAGCGGCATTCTCCGCACCGCTGGCGAGTTGTGTAAATTACGGTCAACGTCCAAGACATTTTAATGTCACTGGGGTGACAGCTGGGGATAAGATGCATTTTCACGCTGGCTAAGGGCATCGCAATATGCTATCGCGGCACGCAAAACTTGAGGCTGTGGTTACATCCAGTATCATGTGGCTGGCATTCAACCCGATCGCTTCCCATACTGAGGAAGTCGACATGCTGACCGAGCGTCGTTTCTTTCATCTTCCCTAATCAGGTAGCCCAGCTCATGAGTAAAGCATTCAAACTGCATTCCGCCTATAAACCAGCAGGCGACCAACCGGAAGCGATCCGGAAGCTAAAGGAGGGGTTGGAAGACGGGCTGGCACACCAGACGCTGCTGGGCGTGACCGGGTCAGGCAAGACCTTCACGGTGGCTAACGTCATCGCCGACCTCAACCGGCCGACGATGGTGCTGGCGCCCAACAAAACCCTGGCGGCACAGCTGTACGGCGAGATGAAGGCGTTCTTCCCCGAGAATGCGGTGGAATATTTCGTTTCCTACTATGACTACTATCAGCCGGAAGCCTACGTGCCCAGTTCGGATACCTTCATCGAGAAGGACGCCTCCGTGAACGAGCATATCGAACAGATGCGCTTGTCCGCCACCAAAGCGCTGCTGGAGCGGCGCGACGTGGTGGTCGTGGCGTCCGTTTCGGCGATCTACGGCCTGGGCGACCCCGATTTGTACCTGAAGATGATGCTGCACCTGACGCAGGGCATGCTGATCGGTCAGCGGGATATCTTGCGTCGGCTGGCTGAATTGCAGTACGCCCGCAACGATCAGGCCTTCCAGCGCGGGACCTTTCGGGTGCGTGGCGATGTCATCGACATCTACCCGGCGGAATCGGACGAGGTGGCTCTGCGGGTAGAGCTATTCGACGACGAAGTAGAACGGCTGTCGCTGTTTGATTCGTTGACCGGGCAGATCATCAGCAACGTGCCGCGTTACACTATCTATCCCAAGACGCACTACGTGACGCCGCGCGAGCGTATCCTGCAGGCGATGGAAGAGATCAAGGTCGAGCTGGCCGACCGCCGCAAGAATCTGCTCGCCAATAACAAACTTCTGGAAGAACAGCGTATTATGCAGCGCACCACCTTTGACCTGGAAATGATGAACGAGCTGGGTTACTGCTCCGGTATCGAGAACTACTCCCGTTACCTGTCCGGTCGCGGTCCGGGCGAGCCGCCGCCGACGTTATTTGACTATCTGCCGGCGGATGGTCTGCTGGTCATTGACGAATCCCACGTCACTATCCCGCAGCTGGGCGGGATGTATCGCGGTGACCGGGCGCGCAAGGAAACGCTGGTGGAGTACGGCTTTCGTCTGCCGTCGGCGCTGGACAACCGGCCGATGAAGTTTGAAGAGTTTGAAGCGCTCGCGCCGCAGAGCATCTATGTGTCGGCGACGCCAGGTAAGTACGAACTGGAGAAGTCCGGCGGCGAAGTCATCGATCAGGTTGTGCGTCCTACCGGTCTGCTGGACCCGATCATTGAAGTGCGGCCGGTCTCCACGCAGGTCGACGATCTGTTATCGGAAATCCGTCAGCGCGTCGCCATCAACGAGCGCGTACTGGTCACCACGCTGACCAAGCGGATGGCGGAAGACCTGACGGAGTATCTGGAGGAGCACGGTGAGCGCGTTCGCTACCTGCACTCGGATATCGATACGGTAGAGCGGGTGGAGATCATCCGCGATCTGCGGCTCGGCGAGTTCGACGTGCTGGTTGGAATCAACCTGCTGCGAGAAGGGTTGGATATGCCGGAGGTCTCGCTGGTGGCGATCCTGGATGCGGACAAAGAAGGCTTCCTGCGCTCCGAACGGTCGCTGATCCAGACCATCGGACGTGCGGCGCGTAACCTGAACGGTAAAGCCATTCTTTACGGCGACAAGATCACGCCGTCGATGGAGCGGGCGATCTCGGAAACGCAGCGTCGCAGAGAAAAACAGCAGGAGTACAACGAGCTGCACGGTATTGTGCCGCAGAAACTCAACAAGGAAATCGGCGATATCTTGCAGATCGGCCAGTCGCCGAACAACAAAGGCAAGGGCCGAGGCCGTCAGGCCGCCGAGCCGGATGGCCGCTATGCGCTGCTGACCCCGAAGGCGCTGGAGAAGAAGCTCGCCGAGCTGGAGGCGCAAATGCTGAAACACGCGCAGAATCTGGAGTTCGAGGACGCCGCCAGACTGAGAGACGAGGTTCAGGCGCTGCGGGCGCAGTTTATTGCCGTCTCGTGACGGCCACGTCACGCCCCCAAGCTCAACAAGGTTTCGGTCACGAATACGTTGACGTCAGGAATGGATGTGTTGTCTATCGCCGGCAGCCGGTGCGAGCGGCGGTTTTTCTACAGAAACGGCGACGATTTGCCGGTGGGTCATTGAGGTCAAAGCGCTGGGCGATGTAGCGGTCGCCTTCGAGCTGACGGCGACCTTGAATGAAGGCGTGTGTTGTTTAGCTGAACCGGCCGTCAGGCCGTTTGGCGATGCAGATTCAAGGCCAGCTGTCGCTGCGTTTGAGCGATGGCCTCGCGCAGCAACTGGCGATCGTGGTGATGCGGAACATCAGCCGCCGCCAGCGGTTGCTGTATCACCAGGCGATCTGAAAGCGCCTCGGTGCTCATCCGGGGACGCAGGATCACCGCGTCGATAATCCGGCGGCCGACCTTGGCTTCAATCATAGCAATCTGATGCGCCGTCGTGAGCTGCGAGGCCGCCGGGCTCTGTTCCTGATCCAGATTGGCGATATACACCATCGGCGCGTTGCTGTGGTGGAGCGCAACAGTCAGATCCTCCAGCAGCAGCAGGGGCATCAGGCTGGTCAGAAAACTGCCGGGGCCGATGAGCAGCAGATCGGCATTGGCGATGGCATCCAGCGCTTCGCGCGTGGCGGCGACGGCGGGAAACAGGCGCAGATCCTGCGGCAACGTCGCCAACTGATCGACGGCGACCTCGCCGTAGACCGGCAACCCCTGCGCGTCCGTCGCCAGCAAGTCGGCGGATTGCTCGGACATCGGAATGAGTTCGGCGTCGATTTGCAGCAGGTTGCGGATAAGCTTGATCGCCTTCAGCGGGCGGACGCTGAGATTGTCCAGCGCCTTGAGCATCAGATTGCCCAGATTGTGTCCGGCCAATTCGCCGCTGCCGCCGAAGCGGTATTCAAACATGGCGGCGGCCGTGCTCGGTGTGGTGATGAGCTGATTGAGGCAGTTGCGGGTATCGCCCCAGGCGATACCGCCTTCGGAGCGGCGAATACGGCCGGTTGAGCCGCCGTTATCCGTGGTGGTGACGATGCCGGTCAGGCGTGAGCCGAGGAAAGAGAGTGAAGACATCACGCGTCCCAGACCGTGTCCACCTCCCAAAGCCACCACGCGCCGGAGATCGGTCAATGTGAGATTGCGCATAGATGCCTCACCCAATTAAGTAAATAAAAAAAAACGTGGCGGATATATACCACACTGGCCGC
Organism: Lonsdalea populi; assembly: GCF_015999465.1. Taxonomy (NCBI): domain Bacteria; kingdom Pseudomonadati; phylum Pseudomonadota; class Gammaproteobacteria; order Enterobacterales; family Pectobacteriaceae; genus Lonsdalea; species Lonsdalea populi. Next base: position 2,227,779 of record NZ_CP065534.1, on the reverse strand, counting down.
CGGTCTCGCACCCCGCATGAGGAAAATCGTGCGGAAAAAAGGGCAGAGCGGCGTTTTGCGTGAGTCGCCGTACCCTGGGGGCAGAGAATTCGGCGGATGTCGCGGGTAAGTTTTACCAGATGGGCCAGGCTGTCGCACCAAGAGAAAAATCCGTTATATACAAATATATACACCGAATTTTCAGTGACTATTCGTGAATAGTGGCGATAGACTCTACGCTGAAATCACGGTTTCGCCGACGCTGCCATACAAAGCGCAAGCGAAATCAAAACTCCTAGCCTGAATGCCTACGTTATGCCCGGTCGCGTAATAAGGTGCTCAGGCCGTGGCCTGTCGGGCCACCAGGGTGCGCGGTAGAAATGCCCGCATCTCCCGTATTTGGAAAGGTGTTTATGGTGAATCAACTGACCGACGCGTTCGCGCGCAAGTTCTACTACCTGCGCCTGTCGATTACGGACGTCTGCAATTTTCGTTGTACCTACTGCCTGCCCGATGGCTACCGTCCCCGGGGCGCGATGCCGCGTCGCTTTCTGTCGCTGGATGAAATCCGCCGCGTCAGCCGGGCGTTCGCCGCCATGGGGACGGAAAAGGTGCGGCTGACGGGTGGCGAACCTTCGCTGCGCCGTGATTTTGTCGACATCATTGCGGCGGTGCGGGAAAACCCGTCCATTCGAACGCTGGCCGTGACCACCAACGGCTACCGGCTCGCACGTGAGGCGGGGCGTTGGCGCGCAGCCGGTCTGACCCACATCAACGTCAGCGTAGACAGCCTCGACGCTCGGCAATTCCACGCGATTACCGGACAGGACAAATTTCGCGAAGTGATGGCGGGCATCGACGCGGCGTTTTCCGCAGGCTTCCCTAAAGTTAAAATCAACACGGTGCTGATGCGGGACGTCAATGACGGCAGCCTCAACGCTTTTCTTCACTGGATCAAACCGCGCCCGATACAGCTGCGTTTCATCGAGTTGATGGAAACTGGCGAAGGGCGCGAACTGTTTCGCCGTCATCACGTCTCCGGCCAGACAATCCGCGAACGTCTCTTGCAGCAAGGCTGGCGGGCGCAGGCGCGTCAGCGCAGCGACGGGCCCGCCCAAACGTTCGCTCACCCTGACTATCAGGGGGAAGTGGGACTGATCATGCCTTACGAAAAAAACTTCTGTCAGAGCTGTAACCGGCTGCGTGTGTCGGCGGTAGGCAACCTGCATTTGTGCCTGTTCGGGGAGCAAGGGATCCCGCTGCGGGATTTGTTGGCGGACGACGGCCAGTTAGCGGCGCTGCAAGAGCGCATCGCGGGCGGCCTGAAGCTGAAAAAAGAGACGCATTTGCTGCACGAAGGCGACAGCGGCATCACGCCCAATTTGTCCTTTATCGGCGGGTGAGGCCGAGTTAAACGAAGCAGTAAGGAGAAAGTATGAGTAAGCCCAGTGAAACATTTATCCCGTTGCGTATCGCGGTGATGACCGTGTCCTCGCGTCGCACCGAAGCCGACGACACCTCCGGCGACTACTTGCGCGAAGCCGCGCGGGAAGCGGGACATCAGATCGTCGCCAGCGCCATCGTGCTGGAAAACCTGTACCAGATCCGCGCCCGGATCTCCGACTGGATCGCCAGCGAGAACGTGCAGGTGGTGCTGATTAACGGCGGCACCGGGTTTACCGACGGCGATAACGTGCCGGAGGCCATTGGCGTTCTGTTCGACCGTGAAATGGTCGGGTTCGGCGAGCTGTTCCGCATGGTGTCGTATGAAGATATCGGCACCGCGACGGTGCAGTCGCGTGCGCTGGCGGGGTTGGCCAACGGCACCGTGATCTTTGCGATGCCCGGATCGACCCGTGCCTGCCGCACCGCCTGGGAGCGCGTCCTGCAAGAGCAGTTGGACGCGCGCCAGAAGCCCTGCAATGTCCATCCACATCTGAAAAAATAACCAAAACCATGACTCCATTGACGCATATTAATGCCGCCGGGGAAGCGGCGATGGTGGATGTTTCCGCCAAGGCTGAGACGGTGCGCGAAGCCCGCGCCGAAGCATTCGTCGCCATGGCTCCTGAAACGCTGTCCATGATTATCGAAGGCCGCCATCACAAGGGCGACGTGTTCGCCACGGCGCGCATCGCCGGTATTCAGGCGGCGAAACGGACCTGGGACCTGATCCCGCTCTGTCATCCTTTGTTGCTGACTAAAGTGGCGGTAGAGCTGCAAGCGCAGCCGGCGCACAACCGGGTGCGTATCGAATCGCTCTGCCGTCTCACCGGCAAGACCGGCGTGGAGATGGAAGCGCTGACGGCCGCTTCCGTGGCGGCGCTCACGATTTACGATATGTGTAAGGCGGTGCAGAAAGACATGACTATCGGCCCCGTGCGGCTGCTGGCGAAAAGCGGCGGCAAGTCCGGCGATTTCCGGGCGGAGGACGTATGATCACCGTGCTATTTTTCGCTCAGGTACGGGAGCTGATTGGCACGGATCGCGAGATGCTGCCAGCCACTTTCCCGACGGTTTCCGCGCTGCGGCAGGCGCTGTGTGAGCGCGGCGACCGCTGGGCGCTGGCGCTGGAAGACGGCAAGTTGCTGGCGGCGGTTAACCAGACGCTGGTGGCGATGGGTCATCCGCTGCACGACGGCGACGAAGTCGCCTTTTTTCCGCCGGTGACGGGAGGTTGAGCATGAAAGCCACCCGCATTCGGGTCGGGGAAGACGCATTCAGCGTGGGTGAAGAGTATGCCTGGCTGGCCGCCTGCGATGAGGACGGTGCGGTCGTTACCTTCACCGGCAAGGTGCGTAATCATAATCTTGGGGAGAACGTGCAGGCTCTGACGCTGGAGCACTATCCCGGCATGACCGAAAAAGCGTTGGCGGAAATTGTCGCGGAAGCGCGTGAACGCTGGCCGCTACAGCGCGTCAGCGTCGTTCATCGCATCGGCGCGCTTTATCCCGGCGATGAAATCGTGTTCGTCGGCGTGACCGGCGCGCACCGGGGCGCGGCGTTTGAAGCCGGTGAGTTCATCATGGACCTGCTGAAAACCCGTGCGCCGTTCTGGAAGCGCGAGTCGACGGATGAGGGCGATAGGTGGGTGGCCTCGCGGGAGAGTGACCGCCACGCCGCCAACCGCTGGGCGCGGTGAAAAGTCCTCTCTGGCCGCGTGTGTGGCCGGGCGGTGGCCCGGCGATTTTGTGGTAGACTTTAGCTCGGAGGGCAATTGTTTGCCCGGGTTCGCTTACTCAACACAAAGGAAGCATCATGGATCGATATCCACGTTCCAATGACTCGATTGTTCAGCATGCCGGCACCGGTATGCAGACCTATATGGCGCAGGTGTATGGCTGGATGACCTGCGGCCTGCTGCTGACGGAATTTGTCGCCTGGTATGCGGCGAATACGCCCGCCGTGCTAAATCTGATTTTCTCCAGTCAGATTACCTTTTTCGGGCTGATTATCGCGCAGCTGGGCCTGGTCTTCGTGATTTCCGGTATGGTGAACCGTCTGAGCGGAACGGTGGCGACCGGTCTGTTCATGCTCTATTCGGCGCTGACCGGATTGACGCTGTCCAGCATTTTCATCGTCTACAGCGGCGGATCCATCGCCAGTACTTTCACGATCAGCGCCGGGATGTTCGGTGCGATGAGCCTCTACGGCTATGTGACTAAACGTGACCTGAGCGGGCTGGGCAGCATCCTGTTCATGGGGCTAATCGGCATCCTGTTGGCGACGCTGGTCAACTTCTGGCTGAAAAGCGATGCGCTCACGCGCGCCGTTACTTACATCGGCGTGGTGGTGTTCGTTGGGCTGACCGCCTACGACACGCAGAAGCTGAAAAATATCGGCGAGCAGCTTTCCTCCGATGATAAAGACGGCTTCCGTAAATACGCCATCGTCGGCGCGCTGACGCTGTATCTGGACTTCATTAACCTGTTCCTGATGATGCTGCGTCTGCTGGGCAACCGCCGCTAACGCACGGCAGGGCGAATGAAACAAAAACAGGGAGCTTAGGCTCCCTGTTTTTTTGTGCTGAAGCACGAGGTGGCGATACCGCTTAGCGCGGTTCTTCCGGCATCTTCGCCAGCGCCTGTAGGTTCTTTATCCGCAGTTTTCTGGCGCGGCCTTCCAGCCACAGGTAAGGGCCGAGCGCGACGATCAGCGGAGCGATGTAGTACATCGCCCGATAGGCCAGCAATGCGGCGATGATCTCCCCGTGAGTGAACGGCCTGCCGGCCAGCAGCGCCATGAAAACCGCCTCCAGCACGCCGATCCCCGCAGGCACGTTGGCGACCAGACAGGCGATGCTGGCGATCAGCAGAACGCCGAAAACCACAATAAAATCAACCCTCTGACCAAGCAGCAGCCAAATAATCGCCCCCATCATCAGCCAGTTTAGCGACGACGCCAGCAGTTGCAGAAAGGCCATTGTCAGCGACGGCAGCGAGAGCTTCATGCCCCGCAGCGACAAACGACGACGGTGAGAAAAGGCGCACAGCCATAGATAGCCGACGATAACCAGCAGCAGCGTATAGCCGATCAGACGCAGGGCGACGTCGCCGATCACCCAGTTCCCCGGCATGTGCAACGGGCCAAAGGCGAATACACCGCCGGCGAGCAGGATATACCCCAGCCAGTTGGTGGCGATGCTGAGGGAGAACATTTTCGTAATAGTGCTGCTTTTCAGCCCCAGCCGGGAATAGAGCCGAAAGCGCATCCCGACGCCGCCCACCCATGCTCCGAGCGTGAAGTTAAACGCATAGCAGATCATCGACACCAGCAGAACCTGTAAGCGAGGCAGCGGGTGGCGGCAGTAGGCGCGGCCGAGCAGGTCGTAAACGCCGTACAATAGATAGCTGCCTGCCACCAGACCGGCGATGAGATAGACCACCTGACGGTTATAGCCGCGAATCGCCTGTAGCACCTCGGTCCAATCCACCTTCTGGGCAAAAATGGTCAGCAGGGCCACCACCGCCGTGAGAAATAGCGTGGCGACACTCTTTTTGAGCAGCGATTTCTTCTTGCGGCTACGAACATTCATGGACGCGTGATCTCCTGTTGTGTCGTTAATTCCTTTGTGGTCGCGTCGGGCGACGATTCTGAGCTAAGCAGCTTGAGCCGCTGCGTATGCGCCGGTAGCCACCCTACCCAGGCGGGGAAATGGCGTAAAAAGTGGAACACCAGAACGTTCTGTATCATCCGCCAGTAGGATTGTTTGGGCAAATGTTCAGGCTCCACACGCAAGGAATCCTCCGTCATCAGCTGGTGCAGATGTTGGCGCAACTGCTGATTAAAGTCGCGGTCATGAATGACCAGATTGGCCTCCAGATTCAGCGCCAGACTCAGCGGATCCAGATTGCTGGAGCCCACGGTGGTCCATTTATCGTCCTGCAACGCGATTTTGCCGTGAAGCGGGCGGCGGCGATACTCGTAGATCTCCACGCCCGCGCGCAGCAGGTGGTGGTAAAGCATGCGGGCGCCGACCAGTACGATAGGCATGTCCGGCTGTCCCTGCACGATGAGGCATACGCGAACGCCGCGGCGAGCGGCCTTACGCATCGAACGTAGCAGCCGATAGCCCGGGAAAAAGTAGGCGTTGGCGATAACGACCTCACGCTTGGCCCGACGAAGCATATAAATATAGTGCTTTTCGATGTCATCGCGGTGAGAGGCATTGTCGCGATAAACGAATAGCGCCTGCGCATCGCCCGGATGGCGGTTGCGAACCGGACGGCGAAAACGGTCTCGCCACCAGCGTTTCGGCGGCTCTTCATGCGCTAATACGTCTAAGACATAGCGGTAAATGTCTTGTACCACCGGTCCGCGCACCTTGACGGCATAGTCCTGTTTGGCGTCCGGACCGGCATCGCTCATATGGTCCTCGGCGTAGTTGATGCCGCCGACCCAGGCGGCCTCGCCGTCGACCACGACAATTTTGCGGTGCAGCCGGCGGAACAGGTTGGTGCGCATGCCGAGCAGTCGCGGACGCGGGTCGTAGAAGCGAACGCGGACGCCTGCTTCCATCATCGGCCCCAGAAAGCCTGTGGACAGATCGTGCGAGCCGAAACCATCCGCCAGCACGTCCACGCTGACGCCGCGCTGCGCAGCTTCGGCCAGCACGTCGCGCAGTTCGGTGCCGATCTTATCCTCGAACCAGATAAAGGTTTCCAAAATTACGTGGCGCCGGGCCTGGCGAATGGCGGAAAAAACGCTGGGGTAGAAGGCGTCGCCGTTGATCAGCAGCTCGAACTGATTGTCATCACGCCATGTCGCTTTCATCCATTGTTCTCCTGGTAGAGCGGGAAGGCATACCGCCGCCAGAGGCGGCTATATGCCCGTGACAAAGTGTAGACTGTGGCATAGACGATATGCCCAGATCCAACCTAAATTCAGCAGGGCAGGACGGCCGCCTGCGTCTCGCCGGGTATCAGAGGGCGGCGGCCCCGAAGCTCTATACGGGGAGGTCTCGCGGCGGCAAAAAGGAGAAATGGTGCTGAGACCCCAGACGGAAAATTCCGTTAATCGAAGAAAAAAAGGGTGTGCGGCGCGTTTCGCGCCCTAAAGTGTGATGCAGGTAGAAAAATCCCTGATAGTCATCATTTCCTGATACAATCATCGGCAGTTATGCACCGTAGTTTGTGCCCATTCATCTGGGTTAGCGCATTGCGAACGTTTACCGAACGTCGCGCCGATACCCATCTTGTTATCGCCCTGGAAACTACGCCGGCGTATGTCCGGTCAGGGTCGATCTGGAGTTGTTCTCTATATGTCTTTTGAATCTCTCGGCCTGAGCGCCGATATTTTACGTGCCGTGGAAGAGCAGGGTTATCGTGAGCCGACGCCGGTACAGCGTCAGGCGATCCCGCTGGTATTGGCCGGCCGCGACCTGATGGCCAGCGCTCAGACCGGCACGGGCAAAACGGCGGGCTTTACGCTGCCGATGCTGCAAATGCTCAGCACGAAGCCCGCGTCCAAAGGGCGTCGTCCGGTACGTGCGTTGATCCTGACGCCGACCCGTGAACTGGCGGCGCAGATTGGCGAAAACGTCCAGTCTTACAGCAAGTACCTGAGCCTGCGTTCGCTGGTCGTGTTCGGCGGCGTCAGTATCAACCCGCAAATGATGAAGCTGCGCGGCGGCGTGGATATTCTGGTGGCCACCCCGGGCCGTTTGCTGGATTTGGAACATCAGAACGCGGTGGACCTGTCTCAGGTGGAAATTCTGGTGCTGGACGAAGCCGACCGTATGCTGGACATGGGCTTTATCCACGACATCCGCCGCGTGCTGTCGAAATTGCCGACCCGCCGTCAGAACCTGATGTTTTCCGCCACCTTCTCTGATGACATCAAAGGGTTGGCCAACTCTCTGCTGAACAATCCGGCCTCTGTGGAAGTGGTGCGCCGCAACACGCCGTCAGAACTGGTGACGCAGCATGTGCACATGGTCGACAAAAAACGCAAACGCGAACTGCTGTCTCAGCTGATTGGTCAAAACGAATGGCGTCAGGTGCTGGTCTTCACCCGTACCAAACATGGCGCCAACCATCTGGCTGAACAGCTGGAAAAAGACGGCATCACCTCCGCGGCGATCCACGGCAATAAGAGCCAGGGCGCACGTACCCGGGCGCTGGCAAACTTCAAAGACGGCTCCATTCGTGTGCTGGTGGCGACCGATATCGCGGCGCGTGGTCTGGATATCGACCATCTGCCGCACGTCGTGAACTACGAGCTGCCGAACGTGCCGGAAGATTACGTCCACCGTATCGGCCGTACCGGTCGTGCCGCCTCTACCGGTGAAGCGTTGTCGCTGGTCTGCGTGGATGAACACAAACTGCTGCGTGATATCGAACGCCTGCTGAAGCGTGAGATCCCGCGGATGGCTGTTCCGGGCTACGAGCCGGACCCGACTATCAAAGCCGATCCAATTCAGAATGGTCGTCAGGCTGGCCGCGGCGGTCGTTCATCGTCGGCTCCACGTGGCGGCGGCGGCGCTCGTCAGGGTCATCAGCGCGGCAGCGCGGGTGAAGGGGGGCGTCCGGCTCGCCAGGGCGCGCCTCGTTCCGGCGGCGCGCGTGACGGCCAGGCCCGACGCGCTCGTCCGAGCCATAAACCGGCGTCCAAAGCCTAGTTTGTGTGACAGGCGGCCTAAGGGCCGCCTGCTCCTCCGGGCGTCAGTTTAGTGCGCCGGGCGGGACATCAGCGCCGTTTTACGGCGTGGACGATAAAACATCACGGCATTGCCCGCCAGAATCAACACCAGACCCATCACCGCATTCGCCCGCCACTGATAGCCTTCGAAAACCGTTGAGAGCGAGAGCGCCACCAATGGGAACAACAGCGTGGCATAAGCCGCCTGACTCGCCCCGATACGCCCCACCAGCAGGAAATAGGCCCCGAAGCCGACGACGGATCCCACAACGGCCAGATAGCCCAGCGATCCCAGATAGCGCACCGTGAATTCGGGCGTAAAGTCATAGCCCATCATCCAACCGACCATCCCCACGGCCAACGCGCCGTAGCACATGCCCCAACCGTTGGTCGCCATAATGTCGCGACCCTGCCGTTGATGCTGGATACTGATGATGTTCCCCAGCGAAAAGCAGTAGGTCGCCAGCAGGCATAATCCGGCCCCCAGCAGTAACTGCGAGCCTGCGTCGATCTGCGTCAGATCGTGCCAGAACAGCAGGCCGATGCCCGCCAATCCCAGCGGCGTGGCTAGCCACACATGGCGTGTAAGCCGTTGGCCGAGCATTAGCCGGGCGTTAAACGCGTTGAACAAGACCGCCATCGAGAAAATCACCGATTCGAGACCGCTCGAAATCCAGACAATGGCGTGATAAAAACAGATCATGTTGATGCCGAAGACGGTGATGCCCTGCACCATACACAGCAGGTGTCCGCGCCACGGCAGGGGGCGCAGGCGACCGGTCAGCTTTAGGAACGACAGCAGCAGTGCGGACGCGATGGCGAAACGCCAAAAGACCGACACTTCCGGCGCTACGCTGCCATGCTGTAGGCTGATCGCCAGCCAGGTGGTGCCCCAAATCAGGACGACGAGTAAATAAAGCAAGATATTCATGCTGGATTCTCTGTCACGGCGGATACCATTAGTCTCCGGCAAGACGAGCGGGCGTGCTGTCACGAATTTGCGCCGCTTACCATCAAATTGCGGTTTTTTCACAGAGGGCATTATGGCGAGCTATGAGGCACTGGTCGTTTTACAGCACTATAAAACGCGTTTGCGGGATTCGGTGGACCTCAATAACGGCGTCAGTCTGGCGTCGTGGCAGAACAGCCACGACCGCGTCACGCTCGAGAATACCAATCATCACACCTTGAGCCTGTATATCGCCGGGGGCTATGATTCCTACCATAAGCGGCCGGACGGCTGGTTCAACGGCGGCGGGCCGGATCGCTTTTGTCTGTTGCCGAAACACAGCATTTCCACTTGGGATATCCGCAGCGATCTGCAGTTTGTTCACCTGTACTACACCGACGACCACCTGCGCGAGCTGGCCGAACAGATCTGGGATCGCAGCCCGGCGAGCCTGATGCTGGAAGAGCGGGTATTCGGCGACGATCCGCTGATCGCCAGCCTGTACAGACACTTCCTGCTGCAACACAGCTGGCAAGACGCAGCCGATAGACTCACGCTGACGACCGCCTCGACGCTATTAATGACTCACGTGCTGCGGCGCTATACCCAGTTACAGTGGGCGATGCCGAGGGTGCGCGGCGGACTGACGCCGACGGTTCGGCAGCGTATTCGGGCGCTAATCGACGCGCGGCTGGCGGAGCCTCTGACGCTGGCTGACCTGGCCGCCGAGGCCGGGCTGAGCGGATTTCACTTTGCGCGCATGTTTCGTCACAGCGAGGGGATGGCGCCGCATCAGTTTGTGATGCAGGCTCGCCTGGCTCGTGCTCGCCATCTCGTTCGCAATAGCGCGCTGCCGATGACGGATATCGCGCTGGCGTGCGGGTTCAGTTCCTCCAGCCACTTCAGCCAGCGCTTTCGGGCCGCGTATGGCGTCACACCTTCGGTGATGCGGCAAAGAAGTCAATAAGATAGCCGTGCGGAGCTGTGTTTTCCGTTGCGTTGGCTTGTCCGCTGACAGTACCATTGCGTGCCGATGTGGATGTGAGCTGAATAATAACTATGCGCGTGCTGCTGGCCCCGATGGAAGGGGTGTTGGACTCTCTGGTCCGTGAACTGCTGACTGAAGTGAATGACTACGATCTTTGCATTACGGAATTCCTGCGCGTGGTCGATCAGCGGTTGCCGGTCAAATCCTTTTACCGCCTGTGTCCGGAGCTGCATCATGCCAGCCGCACGCCGTCGGGGACGCGGGTGCGCGTTCAGCTGTTGGGGCAGTATCCACACTGGCTGGCCGAAAATGCGGCCCGGGCGGTGGAGCTAGGCTCCTACGGCGTCGATCTGAACTGCGGCTGTCCGTCGAAGTTGGTGAACGGCAGCGGCGGCGGGGCCACGTTGCTCAAAGATCCGGAGCTGATTTATCAGGGCGTCAAAGCGATGCGCGCTGCGGTGCCGGAGACGATGCCGGTGACGGCGAAAGTCCGCCTGGGCTGGGCGTCGGACAGCCATCGCTTCGAAATCGCCGATGCCGTGCAGCAGGCAGGCGCCACCGAACTGGCGGTACATGGACGCACCAAAGAGGACGGCTATCGGGCGGAACGCATCAACTGGGACGCCATCGGCGAGATTCGTCAGCGGCTGACCATCCCGGTGATCGCCAACGGCGAAATCTGGGATTATGCCAGCGCGCAGGCCTGCATGCTGGCAACGGGATGTGATTCGGTGATGCTGGGGCGCGGGGCGTTAAACGTCCCCAACCTGAGCCGGGTCATCAAATACAATGAACCCCGGATGCCGTGGACGGACGTGGTCCTGCTGCTGCAAAAATATGTCAGGCTAGAAAAGCAAGGTGATACCGGCATGTATCATGTTGCACGCATCAAACAGTGGCTGGGCTATCTGCGCAAAGAGTATGACGAAGCCGCCGGACTGTTCGCCGAAGTGCGCGCGCTGACGTCTTCCGGCGCGATAGCCCGCGCTATCGACGCCACGCATTAATCCTCTCCCGCCTGCCGGCGAGTCTTTTTCCGCCCTGGGGCGTGGCGTTTGCCCCCGGAGATGACGTCATTCGCCCTTTCTCACGATAGGGCATACCGCGCGAGTCGTTAGATCCAGACGTCATTAGCGCAAAGTCAGACTTTTGTTGATAATAGCCGCGACATTTATAGCGCGTTCAAAAGCGCCATTGCAACCGCTTGTTTCCATGCCTTACTCGACGTGGGGACAACGCCGCTTTTTTTTCGTCAATTTTAGCCTGAAATAAGGCATTTGCAGTTATCTACCGCTGTTATCCATGGCAATGCCGCAATGAACAAATTAATTAAAACACATTTCTTTCCGGGAATGATTTTCTAGCCAGGGTTGCCTGTAACGGAGAAAGCCAGTGATTGAACATTTCAGAGGAAAATATGAGGTTGCATTAAAGTTCAGCATTCAGGATATTGCCGCTTTTCGCGAAAGATTATTCAGCCATCATCCTGAGTCTTTCGTTTTCGAAAATAAAGAAAGCGATATCTATTACGACACGGCGGAGCAATCGTTAAGTCATAAAAATATCAGCATGTTATTACGATGTATGGTGCCGTCCGGCATCAAGCTGTGGATCGTCAGAGGGCCGCGCACCGGCTGCAGCGAGACGGTTAACGTGGAGTCGTTTGAACGCACGGACAGTATGCTGAAAACGCTGGGATTCCAGCAGGTATTTGAAGTGAATAAAACCCGAAGTATTTATTTTTTAGATACTTTTCAAATCACGCTGGATTATATCGAGTCGCTGGGTCATTACGTCGGAATATCCTGTATGACGGAGCATGAATCAGAATTAGATGAGCTGGGAGAGAAATGTCAGGAATGTGCGCTGAGGTTGGGATTACAGCTGGATAATATTGAATGTCGCTCTTACCGTCACTTATTGGGGTATTAGTTTATCGGACTGAAAGCGCACTGCTCTCGTTCGAGCAGCGCGGGGACTTTTGACCATCGATTTACACGCTAGCTGGGCATCACGGGGAATGCCGGACGCATCAGGAAGCGGGCTCGTCGCCGTAAAACAATTTCCCGATGCGGATGATATCCCGCCCCTGTGATTTACGGTGTTTATTGGCATCGCGCAGCGAATAAATGCAGCCGCAGTACTCCTGCTGGTAGAAGCGCTCCTGCTTGCTGATTTCAACCATACGCGCCGAGCCGCCCTGTTTGCGCCAGTTGTAATCCCAGTACACCACGTCAGGGTATTTTTGCGCCGCGTTGATCCCGCACTGATTGACCTGCTGCATGTTTTTCCAGCGGGAGATGCCGAGCGAGCTACTGATGGCGCGAAAGCCGTTTTCATGCGCGTACAGCGCCGCGCGTTCAAACCGCATATCAAAGCACATGGTGCAGCGTTCGCCGCGCTCCGGTTCCCACTCCATCCCTTTCGCACGCTCAAACCAGTTATCCGCATCGTAGTCGGCGTCGACGAACGGTACGCCGTGTTTTTCGGCGAAGCGAATGTTTTCCTCTTTGCGGATCAGGTACTCCCGCTGAGGATGAATGTTCGGGTTATAGAAAAAGATCGTGTAATCAATGCCGGAAGCGCTCAACGCCTCCATCACTTCGCCGGAACAGGGGGCGCAGCAGGAATGAAGCAACAGCTTATCCGCCTCGTTAGGCAGCTCAAGTTTCGGGCGTTCGAAGGTTTTGACGGGGTGTGCATTGGACATAAAGCAATCCACTAGTAATGAGAAGAAATTAACCTTATTGAGATAAATTATTAACTATCGCAACAACAATGACAATCGATCGTTCGTGACGACCTCGGGCGAAAAAATGACGATGCCGCCGGGGCGTGATGTTATCGGGATGCGTCCGGGCATGCCAGCGTAATCTCTTTCTGAATGCGGCGATCCGCCGCGCGATAGCCTGTTAAACTTTGTCACAAAGCTTTTACCGCTGTCCGGATGCGCAGGGTGAGGGCCGCAACTATAATGCCCGGGTCGTCCCGAACTTTTTCCGCCAAATCAATTTATAAGCTACTGAATAATGAATAACAAAATACAGATTTCGCTTTTGAGTCTGGTGCTGACGTCCGCATCGGTCTGGGTCGCCTCGCCTGCGGCGGCCAAATCGGTGGTTGCCTCATCGGCCGCTTCGCATCAGGAGATCGCCTCCGGCAGCGCGATGGTGGTCGACTTACTGAATAACCAGGTGCTGTATTCAAGCAATCCGGATGTGGTGGTGCCGATCGCCTCCGTCAGCAAACTGATGACGGCGCTGGTGGTGCTGGACGCCAATCAGCCGTTCGACGAAATGCTGACGGTAGATATCAGCCAAACGAAAGAGATGCAGGGGGTCTATTCCCGCGTGCGTCTCGGCAGCGAAGCGAGCCGTCATGACCTGCTGCTGCTGGCGCTGATGTCCTCCGAAAACCGGGCGGCCGCCACGCTGGCCCATCATTACCGCGGCGGTTACAAGGCGTTCATTACCGCAATGAACGCCAAAGCCCGCTCGCTGGGCATGATGCATACCTATTATGTGGAACCGACCGGGCTGTCGACGGAAAACGTGTCTACGGCGCGCGACCTGACCAGGCTGCTGGCGGCCAGCCGACAATATCCGATGCTCAGTCAACTGAGCACCACGCACGAGAAAATGGTGACCTTCGCTCATCCGGCCTATACGTTGCCGTTCCGTAATACCAACCATCTGGTCTACCGCCCCGACTGGAACATTCAACTAACCAAAACGGGTTTTACCAATGAGGCCGGTCACTGTCTGGTGATGAGGACGGTCATTAATCAACGGCCGGTGGCGCTGGTGGTGTTGGATGCTTACGGTAAATATACCCACTTCGCCGATGCCAACCGGCTGCGTAATTGGCTGGAGAGCGGTAAGATCAGTCCGGTGCCGCCCGCCGCATTAAGCTATAAAAAACAGAAGGCGATTGCCCAAAGCTCGCCTCAGCGGTCTTCAACGGATATCGCGTTGACGTCGGCGGAGTAGTCTCCGCCGTTCGGGCGGTCAAGCGTTATCAGTCGACCGTGCGTTCATCCTGCTCCAGCGTGCCGTATTTCTCCCATGTCGCTTCGTGCTCCTGCTCACGCCACGGTTCTAGCTGGGCTTGTTCCAGCCACTGCTGCATAGCCGGGAGTGCCAGCAGGGTGGTGTAGTACTGCGTCGCCAGCGGCGTCAACGGCAGCCCATAGGTTCGGATGCGAAAGACCACCGGCGCGTAAAAGGCGTCGACAGCGCTGAACTGCGCGCCGGCCAGGAACGGCCCCTCGAACCGGGTCAACCCCTCTTCCCACAGCTGATTCAACCGTTCTAGATCGCGCTGCAGCGCCGGCGTGATCTCATGCAGCGTGACGCGAATACCGCAGTTCATCCCACACACTTCGCGCAGGGTGGAAAATCCTGAATGCATTTCCGCTGAGGCGCACCGCGCCCAGGCACGTGCGGCGGCATCGCCTGGCCAGACGTCCGCATGGCGTTCCGTCAGATATTCCGTGATAGCCAGCGAATCCCAAACGGTAAGATCGCCATCGACGAGACAGGGCACCTTACCTGACGGCGAAAACGTCTTGAACGCGGGCTGACTGATGCCGGGGGAAAAAGGCACCAGCGTCTCCTCGAACGGAATATTGAGCTCTTGTAACAGCACCCACGGGCGTAACGACCAAGACGAGTAATTTTTATTGGCGATATACAGCTGATACATGGCGGAACCTCACAGGCAGATAGCGTTCGGGTTTGGAGTATCGGTGTCGCGGGTGGAGTGAAACCGGGATTCACTATGCCTCACGCCCGCAGACAACACAATGCGGCAACGGGCCGTCCGAGCTGCATCAGGCGAGGATCACCTGCTGGCAGATTTCCTTCAGGGCGGAACAGTCACGGTTGAACTCGGCGGCGGCGTCGGTGACCACCATATCGATTTGTGATATCGGGGCATAAACCACACGGCTGGTGACCCCGATTTTGGTGTGATCGGCCAGGATGATGGCAGTCGTGGCATATTCGATCATCGCGCTCGCGATCGCCGCCTCGGTGTGAGAGAAGCTGCTGGCGCCCGCAGCGCTGGAGATGCCGACCGGCGATATTAGGGCGACATCGGCCCGGTAGCGTCGCAACTCGTTGGCCGTTTGCGCGCCGTTGGTGGCCTGAATGGAAGCGCCGACGTGGCCTCCCAGCAGAATTACCTCGTGCAGCAGACGGTCTTCGGCTTCCTGCTCGGTCAGTTTGAGGGCGACGTTCAGGCTGTTGGTGATGACGGTCATGCTCGGCATAGACAGCAGCTCGTCCGCGAGCAGTGTGGTGGTGCTGCCGGCATCGACGAAAAGAGTTTGTCCCGGCTGAAGCTGCTGCACCGCCGCGCGGGCTATGGCCTGCTTCTCTTTTTCTCGAACCGCACGGCGTATGGATAAAGGCGGTTCCGGCTCGGGACCGGTGGCGACGATCCCTCCGTGTACGCGTCGCAGCATGCCCCGGGCTTCGAGTTTAAGAATGTCCCGCCTGACCGTTTCGCGTGAAACGCCGAGATGTTGAATAATCTGCTCTGTACTGACCCGGTTTAACGTTGACAATAATGCACGAATACGGTGCAACCGTGTTTCTTCTAACATGAGATTTTTTCCTGAGGGTAATACACTCATTGATGGTGTCGACAATGAGCGGGAAGCTTCCGCCATTGCGCCGGATAAGCCGTATGGAACGCCGTATAATGCGCCGATCCGGCGGTCGCACAATATCATTTAAGGCACGTTTTCACTCTCCTATTTCAGGGTTCCTGCCGCCGTTTTGCCGATCATTTAAGGTGTAATGAAGAGTCCATAGAATAAGGTTGTGTATTTTTGTGCATATTTGGGTGTTGTGTCACGAAGGCCGTGCGTTCAGACGTCCTCTGTGTTTCAATCATATAGCCGCCGTGAATCATACATGTTGACCCTGACTCAGGACAAATGCACAAACTAAGCGTAGTTCTCTTCTAAATAAAACTCGAAAAAGCGGATGCCAAAGGGCGTCGCCGTGCACTCACTGGCACCAAAATAGTGCATATTTTTGCGTTTGTGTATTTTATTGCTTTTGGTATACAGTGGCTTCTACCGGATGGTGTTAAGCGGCTCTGCAGCCGGCGGTGTGCACCTGATCCACGGTCCATTTTTCAGGGGAGTAGTTATGGCGACACGTTCAACCATCATGGATACCAACAGCTTTCGGGCGGAACACGCCGACGCGCTGAGTCAGGATATCCGCCAACTTACCAACAAACGCAGCCAAGTGCTCGGTGAATCCTACCGCCTGTTCTACCGCAATCCGGTGCATCTGGTACGCGGCGAAGGCCAGTACCTGTGGGATGCCAGCGGCAAACAGTATTTGGATGTCTACAACAACGTCGCCAGTATCGGCCATTGCCATCCCGCCGTGATCGACGCGGTGCAACAGCAGATGAGCCAGTTGAATACCCATACCCGTTACCTTCACGAGCGGATTCTGGACTACACCGAAGACCTGCTGACGACCCTGCCGCCCGACATTACCAAAGCTATGTACATGTGTACCGGCTCTGAGGCTAACGATCTGGCCATCCGCGTGGCGCGCGCCTACAGCGGCGGCACCGGGATCATCGTCAGTCAGGAGGCGTACCACGGCACCAGCGATCTGACCTCCGGGGCGTCTCCAGCACTCGGCAGCGGTCAGCCGCTGGCGTCGACTACGCGTCTGGTGCCTGCGCCGGATCGCTACCGGATCAACGCGCCGGATCTGGGCGTCTGGTTCGCCAACGAAATTCAGAAACAGATTGATGATATGGCCGCTCACGGCATCAAGTTCGCTGGTTTTCTGGCCGACTCCATTTTTTCATCGGACGGCGTATTGCCGGACCCGGTCGGTTTTCTGCAACCCGCCATCGACGTCGTGCACGCCAACGGCGGTATTTTCATCGCGGATGAGGTTCAACCGGGGTTTGCCCGTACCGGCGACACGTTCTGGGGCTTTGCGCGCCATGACGTCGTGCCGGATATCGTGACGATGGGGAAACCGATGGGGAACGGCATTCCGGTTTCGGGGCTGTTTGCAAAGGCCGACGTACTGGCCGCTTTTAGCGATGAGATCCCGTATTTCAACACTTTCGGCGGCAACCCGGTGTCAATGGCCGCCGCGCAGGCGGTATTGAACGTGATTCGTGATGAAGGCTTACAAGAGCACAGTAAAACCGTCGGTGCGCGGCTCAAGCAAGAGCTGGCGGCAATGGCGCAGCGTCATGAGTGCGTCGGCGACGTGCGCGGCGCGGGGCTGTTTATCGGCTTTGAACTGGTCAGCGACCGGGAGAACAAAACGGCGGACAAACCGCTGGCGCTCGCGGTAATCGAACACCTGCGCGAAGAGCGGGTACTGACCTCCGTCGCGGGGCCATATGGCAACGTCCTCAAGCTGCGTCCACCGCTGGCGTTCCAGATGCAAGACATCGACTGGGTGGTCGGCGCGCTGGATAACGCGCTGACGCACGCCCGTCGTTAATCCCCTGCGGTTTTCTTTCTGAGCCTGTCGCCCGGCGTCGGTCGGGCGACATACTTTCTTACGTTCTCCCCATTCATACTTTCCTGGTCATTACACGCTGTTTTTCGGGTAAATTCTCCTGCTTATCCTACAACCCGATAAAATTTCGTATTGAAATCAACTATGATTAAGCGCGGAAAAACCGCATTGTTCATAAGCTAGCTAGGTTGGAACATCGCCTCCGATCGTTCGGGAGGAAAAGCCGATGACTCCGCTGTCCCCAACTGTATCCTGAGTTCTGGCACGCGTGACTGAAACGGGATTGATTAGGTCCGTAAACATAATGAAATGGCTGACTTCACTGACGATTGCAATAGGAATTGCTTGCCATCCCGCCGCCGCACAAACGCCGGCGCTGACGACACCCCCGACCGCATTAACCGCTTCCTCGCCACAGCGTGATGCCTACGTCAATGATCTGCTGAAGAGAATGACGCTGGAGGAAAAAATAGGCCAACTCCGCTTGATTAGCGTCGGCGCGGATAATCCCAAGGCCGCCATTCGCGAGATGATCCGCAAGGGGCAGGTCGGTGCGATCTTCAACACCGTCACGCGCCAGGATATCCGGGCGATGCAGGATCAGGCGATGCAGCTCAGCCGCCTCAAGATCCCCCTCTTTTTCGCCTACGACGTGGTGCACGGCCAACGCACCATCTTCCCGATCGGGCTGGGACTGGCTTCCACCTGGGACAAGGCCGCCATCGCCACCTCCGCGCGCGTTTCCGCCTATGAAGCAACCGAGGACGGCCTCAATATGACCTGGGCACCGATGGTCGACATCACCCGAGATCCTCGCTGGGGACGGGTATCTGAAGGGTTCGGCGAAGATACCTGGCTGACGGCCGACATCGCGCGGATCATGGTGAAAGCCTTTCAGGGCGATGATCTGACGTCGCGTCATTCGCTGATGACCAGCGTCAAACACTTCGCGCTGTACGGCGCGGTGGAAGGGGGACGGGATTACAACAGCGTCGATATGAGCCCGCAGCGTATGTTTCAGGACTACATGCCGCCTTACAAAGCGGCCATTGATGCGGGCAGCGGCGGCGTAATGGTTTCGCTGAACAGCATTAACGGCGTACCGGCCACGGCCAACCGCTGGCTGCTGAAGGATTTACTGCGCGAGCAGTGGCACTTTACGGGGATCGCCGTCAGTGACCACGGCGCGATTAAAGAACTGATCAAACACGGCGTGGCGGCCGACCCGCGCGATGCTTCGCGCATTGCGTTGCAGTCCGGTATCGGTATGAGCATGAGCGATGAGTATTTCATCCGCTATCTGCCTGAGCTGGTGAAAACGGGGGCGGTCAGCCAGCGCGACATCGATGACGCCTGCCGTCAGGTACTGAACGTCAAATACGATATGGGATTGTTCCAGGACCCGTACCGTCATCTGGGCGCGGCGGAGTCTGACCCGCCGGACACCAACGCGGAAAGCCGCCTGCATCGGCTGGAAGCGCGCGACGTCGCACGTAAGAGTCTGGTGCTGCTTAAAAATCGGCTCAACACCCTGCCGTTAGCCAAAAGCGGCACTATTGCGGTTATCGGGCCGCTGGCGGACAGCAAACGCGACATCATGGGCAGTTGGTCGGCCGCAGGCGTTGCCGCACAGTCGGTCACGGTCTATCAGGGAATGCGCAACGTCGTCGGCGACAAGGCGCGTTTGCTGTATGCCAAAGGCGCGAATGTGACCGACCATGCGGGCATCGTCCAGTATCTCAACCAGTATGAAGCGGCGGTGAAAATGGACCCGCGCTCCCCACAGACCATGCTGGATGAAGCGGTAAAAACCGCAGAGCAGGCCGACGTCATCGTCGCCGTTGTCGGCGAAGCGCAAGGGATGGCGCACGAGGCCTCCAGCCGTTCCAATATCACGCTGCCGGACAGCCAGAAAACGCTGATCGACGTGTTGAAGAAGACCGGCAAGCCGCTGGTGCTGGTGCTGATGAACGGGCGGCCACTGTCGCTGGTGTGGGAGGATCAGCAGGCGGATGCGCTCTTGGAAACCTGGTTCAGCGGCACCGAGGGGGGCAACGCCATCGCCGATGTACTGTTCGGAGGCTACAACCCGTCCGGCAAGCTGCCGATGTCGTTCCCTCGGTCGGTGGGGCAAATCCCGATTTACTACAACTATTTGCCGACGGGGCGTCCTTACACCCCGGAGAATCCCGGCAAGTACACGTCGCACTATTATGACGAGGCCAACGGGCCGCTCTATCCCTTCGGCTACGGGCTGAGCTACACCACGTTTGATGTGTCCGATGTGCGCCTGTCTCGTCCGGTAATGCCGCGCAACGGTACGTTGACCGCGTCTGTCAGCGTGAAAAATACCGGCAAGCGTGCGGGGGAAACCGTCGTGCAGCTGTATCTGCACGATGTCGTGGCTTCGATAAGCCGTCCGGTGAAAGAGCTGCGGGGATATCGCAAGGTGATGTTGCAGCCGGGCGAAACTCAGACCGTCAGCTTTACGGTGACGCCGCAGGATCTGATGTTCTACAACGTGCAGATGCGGCAGGTCGCCGAGCCGGGCGATTTCGATGTGATGATTGGTCTGGATTCGCAACGGGTGAAAAGCCAACGTTTCAGGTTGCTGTAACCCTGCAAACGGCGGCCGGGAATGGCTGCCATGAAAACCGTTGCCCTGAATGCCTCTCTGGATTCAGGGCAACGTCGTGATGGAAGGAGGGGGGCGCGAAACGCCCTTCGGCTGACCGTCAGGCGCCGGAAGTCAGGACGATATAACCGACCAGCATGACCCCGCCAATCCCCCCCAGCGCGCACAGCCCAAACACGCCGATTGCGCACAGCTTGCTTAACTTCATCCGCTTATCCTTTTATGTGTCCTCTGCGATTATAGATTTTCAGCCCGGGGATACAAGCTGACGGCTTGTGTGGGCATCCTTCATCGCTGAGACACCAGAGGTGTCGACGAGCGCGTTGAGCAGGCATCGTCACCGTAGCAGCAGATAACCGCCCAAACCAAACAGGACGCTCCCCGCGCCGCGTTCCAGCCAGCCTATCGACCCCGCCAGACGGCGTTATAGCGCGGGGCGTGCAATCAGCACGGCGATAGACCGATCCCAGATCAACACTACCAGCGCCATCCACGTTCCGCTGACCGTCTGTTGCAGCCAGGTCGCCTGCGGGCCGAGCAGCGTCGTCATCAGACTGAGGTAAAACAGCATATTCTTCGGATTCAGCAGGGCGGAGCCGAGACCCAGCGCCCGTTGTCTCAGCACTCCGGGGCACTGCGACGACGTGTCGCCGCGCGGCAAATCAACGTTGCCTTTGGAACGCATCAGATGAAAGCCAATCCATAGCAAATAGAATGCGCCCGCCACTTCGACGATCCGAAACAGCCCGTGTGATTGCTGCAAGCCGGCCTAGCCTAGCGCCGCCAGAACAATATAAAGGCCATTACCTAACGCAATGCCGACACAAATACCCACACTGCCGCGCAGTCGAAAGCGCAAGGCGTAAGCCGTGATCAGGAAGAAGTCCGGGTCGGGGCTCAACAACGCCACGAAGTGCGCCAGCGCCAGGGCAGGAAAATGTTAGGGAAACAAGGTGTTAAGCATAATTCGGACCGCGTTGAATCAAACCGGCGGCCAGTCTAGAACGCGGTTAGGACTATTTATTGTGAAAAATGGATCGCGTCTGACGGTACTGGCTGGGGGGAGCGGCGGTGAAGTTGACAAAGGTGCGGTGAAAGTGGCTTTGGTCGAGCCGCGCCGCAGCATTACAGGCTGACGCAGGAGGGAGGTCTGTGGGACAATAGGGGCCGAATCAAATCAGATGTTGAGCAGGCATGACCCTTTCCCCCGCAATCAAACAGCAAATAGGCCAGTGGTACAAGGCCTTGCAGGAACAGATCCCCGACTTCGTTTCACGTCCGCCCCAGCGGCAGATGATCGCCGAGGTCGCTCGCACACTGGCGGGCGATTATCCGCGTCATCTGGCGATAGAGGCGCCCACCGGCGTGGGGAAAACGTTGTCGTATCTGATCCCGGGTATCGCGGTGGGAAGAGCGGAAACCAAGACGCTGGTCGTCAGCACCGCCAACGTGGCGTTGCAGGATCAGATTTTCAGCAAAGACCTGCCGCTGCTGCGTAAATTTATCCCCGATCTGACCTTTACCGCCGCTTTCGGCCGGGGCCGCTACGTATGTCCGCGCAACCTGTCGGTGCTGGCGACCGACGCGGAAGCGCAGGGCGATCTGTTGCTGTTCCTGGACGAAAAACAGGCGCCGTCCAGCCGGGAAGAGCAAGAGACCTGCGCTCAACTGGAGAAAGATCTGCACACCGGGCAGTGGGACGGTCTGCGCGACCATCATCAGAAAACGCTCAGCGATGGGCTGTGGCGTCGGCTCAGCACCGACAAGGCCAACTGCCTGGGACGCAACTGCCACTATTATCGCGATTGTCCTTTCTTTCTGGCCCGACGGGAGATTGAAGATGCGGATGTGGTGGTCACCAACCATGCGCTGATAATGGCGGCCATGGAGAGCGATTCGGTCCTGCCGAGCGCCAAAAACCTGCTGCTGGTGCTGGACGAAGGCCACCATATTCCGGACGTCGCCCGCGACGCGCTGGAGATGTCGGGCGAGGTGACGATCGACGCGGTACAGCATCAGTTGGATCAGTTCATCCAGCAGATGGGCGTTTGTCTGGCGCAGTTCGCCCCCAAATCGCCGCCGAGGCTGAGCCAACCGGACCGGCTGGCCGAACACTGCGCCGAAATTCGGGAGCAGACTCAGTCCTTTGAGCGCATGAGTACGCTGTTTTTACCGGCCGCGTCGCCTGCGGCGGACTATCGCTTCCCGATGGGTAAGTTGCCCGATGAGATGCGCGAACTCTGTTCCCGCCTGTTCAAACTGACCGACAGTCTGCGGGGACTGACGGAGTACATGCTCAACGATCTGGCGGAAAAAACCGGCAAGCACGACGTGGTACGGCTACATCAGACGATGCTGCGCATGAGTCGGCTGCTGGGTTACTTCGAGTCTCAAAGCAAACTATGGCGGCTCGCGGCGCTGGAGCAGGCCTCGCAGGCGCCGGTTTCCAAGTGGCTGATGCGGGAAGTGCGCGACGGCCAGCTTCATCTCTATTTACACTGCGCGGGCATCCGCGTTTCGGACCAGCTTGACCGCCTGCTGTGGCGTAATTTGTCGCATGTGGTGATCACCTCCGCCACGCTGCGTTCGCTGAACAGTTTTTCGCGGTTGAAGGAGTTGACGGGGCTGGGAGAGGACGATGGCGATACCTTCATCGCGCTGGATTCGCCCTTCAATCATCGCGACCAGGGCAAGCTGGTGATCCCCAAAATGAGCTATGAGCCGTTGATGGCGCAGGAAGAGGATCACATTGCCGAAATGGCGCGTTTCTTCCGTGCCGAGCTAAAGCGAGAAGCACATAAAGGGATGCTGATGTTGTTCGCCAGCCAGCGCGCGATGCAGCAGTTTCTGACGCAGGTCGCCGATCTGCGGCTGATGCTGTTGGTGCAGGGCGACAAGCCTCGCTACCGGCTGGTGGAGCTCCACCGCCAACGGGTTGAACAAGGGCAAACCAGCGTGCTGATCGGGCTGCAGTCCTTCTCCGAAGGGCTGGATCTGAAAGGCGAACTGCTCTCGCAGGTGCACATCCACAAAATTGCGTTCCCGCCGATCGACAGCCCGGTGATCCTGACCGAAGGCGAATGGCTGAAAAGCCTGAAGCGGCACCCGTTCGTGGTACAGAGCCTGCCGAGCGCGTCGTTCAGCCTGATCCAGCAGGTGGGGCGATTGATTCGCAGCCATACCTGCTTCGGCGAAATCATCATCTACGATCGCCGCCTGTTGACCAAGGGCTATGGCGCTCAGCTGCTGGCCGCGCTGCCGGTCTTCCCTATTGAACTGCGGGATATGCCCGCGTCCTGATTTCCCTTGTCAGCGCCGCTCTGACAGCCGCTGCGCATTCGCCTATGCGTCGCGCGGCTAACGCTGCTCAATACGGCAAAACATGCTATTTTCGCTGCAAACGATTCGTATTAACGCTGAGAGACGTCATGGATTACACCAACATCATCAAAGAGGTCGGGCGTGGTAAAAATCATGCCCGCGACCTGGACCAGGAGACGGCGCGCTCGCTCTATGAAGCGATGCTGAACGATGCCGTACCGGAGCTGGAACTGGGCGGATTGCTGATCGCGTTTCGCATTAAAGGCGAGGCGGAAGCGGAAATGCGCGGTTTCTATCAGGCGATGGCGGCACAGACGTTATCACTGATGCCGCCGCTCGGCCGCCCGCTGCCGATCGTGATCCCCACCTATAACGGCGCACGGCGACAGGCTAATCTGACCCCGCTGCTGGCGCTGTTGTTGCATAAGCTGGGGCTGCCGGTGGTGGTGCATGGGGTTAAAACCGATCCGACGCGGGTGACGACCTGTTCCATCCTGCAGGAGATGGGCATGGCGCCGGTGGAGTCTCGGGATGCCGCGCAACGGCAGTTGGATCGCGGCGAGCTGGTTTTCCTGCCTATCGACGTGCTCTGCCCGCCGATGGCGCGGCAGTTGAACCTCCGCTGGCGGATGGGCGTGCGCAACAGCGCGCATACGCTGGTTAAAGTCGCCACGCCGTTTGCGTCCTCGGGTGCGCTGCGGCTGGCCAGCGTGTCACATCCTGAATATATCGCGCGCGTCGGAACGTTTTTTGAAGAAATCGACGGACGTGCGCTATTGATGCCTGGCACCGAGGGCGAAGTCTATGCCAATCCCCGGCGCTTTCCTGAAACCTATTTCATTTATCGCCAGCAGCGGCACCTGCTGCAAGCCCGTCAGGATATGATAATCGAGCGGACGGCATTGCCCGCGTCCTCCGATGCCGTCGCGACGGCGCAGTGGACGACCGCCTGCCTGAGGGGAGAACAGCCGGTGCCGCAGGCGATCATCATGCAGCTGGCCTGTTGCCTGGTCGGCTGCGGCGAGGCTGATTCGCTGGCGCAGGGCATCAACGAGGTCGTCCGGCGGTTGGCGGTATTACCGTCGGCCGTGGACGGTTCGGGCTTCAGCGCCCGATCCGCCGCCGTGTCCTATGCTTGAAAGATTCATCCCAAAAAGATCTGGCCGTGTGATCACGGTGATGGGATGAGGTTGGCGCGGTAGCGAGTGGCTGCGGCGCCCGAACCTGCATTGACGTAAAGGAGCAGCCATGCAGCAGAGAGTGGACTATTTCAACGCGTTGAACCGCGATTATCTCGCCGTCCATCAGGCGAAAGAAGATCTGTTTTGGCAACTGTACATGGGGATTGGCGACGATGAGGTGGCGGCGCGCTTCTCCGCCGCAGAAAGCGCCTATAAGCGATTTATCGCCCAACCGCAGAAACTGGCGGAACTGCGTGAACAGATCTCGGCGCTGGAGGCGCTACCTGAATCAGCGCAGCAGCAGGCGCTGCTGCACGGCCTGCAAGGGTGGTATCGGTTCTTCGACTGCAACGTGATTGAAGACCCAAAAGCCCAGTCGCTGATGGAGGCGCTGATCGCGGCGGAAAGCGATCTGTACGCGCGTCGTCAGACCTATCAGCCTACTCACCTGAACGCCGACGGCGAACGTGTCGCCGCGTCGCTGGGCGAGTTGCTGACCAATCAGGCGACGAACGATAACGAAAGTTATCGCCGCAGCTCGCAGGAGGCGCTGCGCGATCTGGAGCAGTGGCTGCTGAACAATGGGTTCCCTGAGCTGGTCCGGCTGCGCAACCGCTTTGCCCGGCAGATGGGCTATCGCAACTACTTCGATTACAAGGTGAACAAAACCGAGCGCATGACGCCGGAGCAGTTGTTCGCCATTCTCGACCGCTTCGAAGCCGAGACGCGCGAGGCCAATCAGCGCAGTCTCGAACAGCTGGCGTCGGAAAAGGGCGCGGAGGCGCTGTTGCCGTGGAATATTCGCTACGCCAGTGCGGGCGACGTGACGCGCCAGCTCGATCCCTATTTTCCCTTCGCCGCTTCGCTGGAACGTTGGGTTGAGAGCTTTAAAAGGCTGCACATCGGTTTTAACGGCGCAGAGCTGAATCTCGATCTCTTGGTACGAAAAGGAAAGTATGAGAACGGGTTCATGCACCAGCCTGTGCCGCCGTTTGTGAATCAGGGACAGTGGGTCCCGGCGCGCATCAACTTTACCAGCCTGGCAAAACCAGACCAGGTCGGTAGCGGAGCACACGGCATCAACACGTTGTTCCATGAAGGCGGGCACGCCGCTCACTTTGCCAATATTCGTCAAAATGCGCCGTGCTTCGCGCAGGAGTACCCGCCGACGTCGATGGCCTACGCGGAAACCCAATCCATGTTCTGTGACAGCCTGCTGCAGGATGCCGACTGGCTGAAACGTTATGCCCGCAGCCGCAACGGCGAGACGATCCCCGACGCGCTGATCCGGGAAGACATCCGCACACGTCAGCCGATACGAGCCTTCAACGAGCGCCATATTCTGCTGGTGCCTTACTTCGAATGGCAGCTCTATCAGTGGGACGATGCACAGCTGACGCCGGAGGCCGTCACCCGGTTGGCGCGTGAAACGGAACAGCGCATTATCGGCATAGAAGGCAGCCCGCGTCCGACGATGGCTATTCCGCATCTGCTGTCGATGGAGTCGGCCTGCTCTTATCAGGGCTATTTACTGGCACTGATGGCCGTT
This sequence comes from Lonsdalea populi, assembly GCF_015999465.1. Taxonomy (NCBI): domain Bacteria; kingdom Pseudomonadati; phylum Pseudomonadota; class Gammaproteobacteria; order Enterobacterales; family Pectobacteriaceae; genus Lonsdalea; species Lonsdalea populi. Next base: position 2,201,518 of record NZ_CP065534.1, on the reverse strand, counting down.
GAGCAGACGCGAGCCTTTTTCCTGAATCGCGATGGTTACCTGACGGATAACCCGGCGATCGGACCGGACCTGGCCCGCCATTACTGGCAGCCGGGTAACAGCGTCAGCCACGATGAGACATTGCGCAGCCTGACCGGCGAGGGCTTTAACCCCGGCTATCTGGCGCAGGCGTGCACCATGACGGTGGAACAGGCGTGGCAGGAAGCGCAGGCGATGATGTCGTCGTCGGCGGCGCGCCCTCAGCCAGCGGCAGATTTCGATCTACAGGCGCGTATCCGCGTCGTGGACGGCGAACGGGTGCTGGCGGATAATCGTCAGGGCGATGCGGCGATGTGCCAGGCGTTTGCCGCTGAGATCGATCGCGAATACCCCGTCGTGAAATAACATGCTGTTTGCGCCATCATCATTTGCTCTTTTCCTGCGTTATTTCCGCTCTATTAACCAGCCTCCCGTTCGGTGAGGCTGGCCTTTCCAGACGTTATATTTAAGCCGCACCACGCGATGACGATTGACGCCGTATCGCAGGATGCCGAAATGTCGGCATTGTCACGGGACGGTCACAATGACGATCTAGGCTGATTGCCATGTGAATTTTCTGCGCCATATTTTCCCCGTTCAGGGAAAAACGGACCGGCCTTCTATCTGAAATTCAAGGAAATAACATGCGCTATTCTTCTCTCTTCGTCGCCGTCGCCTGTGTCTTGACCTTCTCCCAGACTCCCGCCGCCTTGCCCGAACATACGTTGTATGTAGCGATGACGGAGGTTCAATCCACTACGGCGGCCAACGCCAGCTCGGAATATGTCGCGCTGGAAAAGCGGGTACAGAAGCAATTACAGGTGATGCTGCGCGGTGACGCGCAGACGCTGACACGAGCGCAGCAGGCATCGCCTCAGGCTGATACGGCGTGGCTGGAAGCGGCGAGCTACGACTTCCGGGAGGAAGCGCGTGAACAAGACAGCATCAAATTGCTGTCGGTGTTTAACCAGCTGACGCCGACGCTGCTGAGCCAAAACCGCGCTACGGTGGAGCGTATCAATCAGGATGCATCAGACGCGCTGCGTCAAAAGGCGCTAATCGATGCGGAGAACATTCGTTATTTTTACGCTCTCGCGGAAGCGCTTGGACCGAGGCTAGGCAACGCTTTTATCGACGTTTATCAGCGTGGTGAGATGGGCAAGGCTGCGGCGTTGATCAAGGCCAGCGCCGTCAGCACGTTGCCGGCGAAACTGTTTTACCATTACCCACGTCCGTTTAAACAGCCGGGAAACGCAATCCATCTGGTCCCGGATACGGCGGTCATCAATGATTTCGTGCCTTATACCGCGTTGGGCGACGCGTTCCCAAGCGGCCACACCAACAGCGGCTACAACGATGCGTTGCTGCTGGCGGAAATGTTGCCTGAACGCTTCGTTCCGCTGATTGACCGCGCGGCGACCTACGGTTACTCCCGCGTCGTGCTAGGAGTGCATTACCCGCTGGATGTGATGGGCGGCCGAATGACGGCGGAGCATCAGATTGCCACGCTGATGAACGATCCGGAGTACAAGAAGCTGTTCACTGAGGCCAAAGCTCAGATGCGCACCGCGCTGGAGCAGGCCTGTGGCATGAGCCTGGCGAAGTGCGCGCAGCCTCAGGGTAAAGACGATCCTTACACTCAACCCGCCATGCGTCAGTTCTATCGCTTCACGATGAGCTATGGGCTGCCCGCCGCCAAAGTGGCCGCGCATCCGGTCAACGTGCCAAAAGGCGCTGAAGTACTATTGGAAGGACCGTTGCCGGAGTTCAGCGCCGAGCAGCGTCGGGCGCTGATGGTGAAAACGGCGGAGGCGGATGGCTATCCGCTGTCGGGCAGCAGCGAGGGTAACTTCTGGCAGCGCTTGAACCTGCACGATGCCGTGCTGGCCAGCAAACAGGGATAAAACGTGGTCGCCTGCGGTACACAGACGTAGGGGATGAGTGAGGTAAGGGCAGAACGTATCCGCGAGGATACGTTCTGTTTTTGGGCGATTACGCCACGTGCTGCAGGAACTCGCGCAGACGTTCGCTGGGGGGATGGCTGATCAACGTATCCGGCTCGCCGTCTTCCGCGATGCGGCCTTTATCGATGAAGATGAGGCGCGACGCGACTTTTTGAGCAAAACCGACTTCGTGGGTGACGATGACCATCGTCATCCCTTCTTCCGCCAGATCTTTCATCACGGTTAGCACTTCGTGACGCAGCTCTGGGTCGAGCGCCGAGGTGGGTTCATCAAATAACATCATCTTCGGTTTCACCGCCAGCGCGCGGGCAATCGCCACGCGCTGCTGCTGACCGCCGGAGAGTTCGGAAGGGTAGTGATGTGCCCGTTCGGACAGCCCCACTTTCTCCAGCAGCGCCATCGCCTGTTTCTCTGCCTCTTCCTTACTGGCTCCCCGGACGCGAATAGGACCGAAAGCCACATTTTCCAGCGCGGTCATCTGTGGGAACAGGTAGAACTGCTGAAAGACCATGCCGGCTTCCTGACGGATGAGGCGTTCGTCCACTTTGGGGTCGTTCACTTTCAGCCCGTCGACCACCAGCTCTCCGCTGGTAATCTCTTCGAGTTTGTTGATGCAGCGCAGCAGGGTGGACTTCCCTGAGCCGGAGGGGCCAATAATCACCACGACTTCGCCCTGATTAATTTTCAGGTCGATGTCATGGAGAACCTGTGTTTGCCCATAGTGTTTAGAAACGTTTTTAAATTCAATCATATAATTTTAAGTCTTCTTTCCAGACGGCGCAGAAGGAAGCTCAGCACCAGCGTAATAACTAGATAAATCACGGCGACCGCGCTCCAGATTTCCAGTGCGCGGAAGTTCCCGGCGATGATCTCCTGTCCCTGACGGGTCAGTTCAGCGACGCCGATGACGATAAACAGCGAAGTATCCTTGATGCTGATAATCCATTGGTTGCCCAGCGGAGGGAGCATCCGGCGCAGCGCCAGCGGCGCAACGACGTAACGCAAGGTGTCACGACGAGACAGACCCAGCGCCATACCGGCTTCTGAAAAGCCTTTATTGATGGACAGGACTGAACCGCGCGTAATCTCAGCGATATACGCTCCCGAGTTGATCATGATGGTGACGACGGCGGCGGCAAACGGGTCGATGCGTACCGAGGTCAGGATCATCGGCAACGCGAAATAAATGAACATCACCTGCACAACAATCGGCGTGCCGCGAATGATTTCGATAAATACCAGCGCGATACGGCTGGATATCCAGTTGCCGTAAACGCGCACGAACCCCGCGAATACGCCGATGATGACGCCACCCAGCAGACCCAGAACCGAAATCAACAGGGTCATTTTGGCCCCTTCCAGAAGAAGGGGCAGGGAAGGCCAAATGGCACTCCAATCAAACTGCATGAAATTTCTCCACAAACTAACGGCGGTTATTTAGGTTCAGTACCAAACCATTTCTGATAGATAGCTGCATAGGTGCCGTTTTCACGCAGGGTTTTAAGCGCACCGTTCACCCGTTCGCGCAATTCGCTGTTTTTCGGGAAGGCGATACCGTACTGCTGGGCTTTGATGGAGTCGCCGACGGCTTTGAATTGGCCGTGGCCGGCGGTTTTGATGAAGTAGAGAATATTGGGCGTGTCGTGCAGCACCGCATCGGCGCGATTCGTGGACAGCTCCATATACGCGTTATCGATGTTCGGGAACTGACGCAGGCTTTTGGTTTTAATATTCGCCTTCGCGTAGTCCACGGAGCCGGTGCCGCTTTTCACGGCGATAATTTTGTCAGTCAAATCCTGCTCGCCTTTAATTTCCTGATTATCGGCTTTCACCATGACCAGCAGACCGCTGTTGTAGTAACCGTCGGAAAAATCAATCGCCTGCTTGCGCGCGTCGGTGATGGTAATGCCGGCTAATGCCACGTCGATGTTGCGGGTCTGCAAAGCGGGAATGATACCGCTGAAATCCATCGGCTTCAGCGTGTAGTTCAGATTCAACTGTTTGGCAATGGCGTCCCAGAGGTCGATATCAAATCCAACATATTTATCGCCTTGCTTGAACTCAAAAGGAACGAACGCGGTATCGGTTGCTACGATCAGCGTCTTATCCGCTGAATGACTGCTGAAGCTACAGGCGAGCATGAGTGTGGCGACTAAAAATTTAAGAAATGGTGTCATTGGTTGTTTCCTATAAATACCGTTTTATTTCATTGTTTTGGGGAGCGATGTGGTTGCTGCAAGCGGGACTCACACGGCGCAGACAGCAAGTGCAGAGCGGCACAGCCTGTGTTTTTGATCACAGGCCTTTTATGTGCACACTGCACCAGTATGATTAACTTAATTGACTTGGGGTGACAACTGTTGATTAGCGTGCGGGCTAAATATTCGAGAGTTAAGTGTTTTGCGTACCCTGACGGAAAATGCTTCTGGAAGCGAAGATTCGGCGGGGAGAGACAACGTGAGCGATAAAAACAAGCAGACCGCCCGTGGGCGGTCTGTAACGGCATCATAAATAATGCTGGAGAGTTATTCGATGTTGGATTCGATGAACCACAGGAATTTGTCCAGGTCACGCGAGGCGGCGGTCAGAATGTCGGCTGTATCTTCATCGCCAGTCTGAACAATACCTTTGCGTGTTTCATTAGCCACGATACCGTAACGTTCTGCCAGCGCTTTCAGATGATCCTGCACGTTGTGAATGTCAGTCGGGTAGCTTTTCAGCGAGGTATTCGCATTAATCGCCTGGGTCGTACCCAGCGCGACGCCGCCCAGCTGTACGACACGCTCTGCGATAGTATCCAGATGGTCTACGATGGCGGTGCGGAATGTGTCCAGCATTTCGTGAACACCGATGAAGTTAGCACCGCGCATGTTCCAGTGAGCCTGCTTAGTGATCAAGGATAGGTCAGTGAAATCAACAACCAGCTGGTTCAACAGCTTGATGGTGGAAACTTTTATTTCGTCATCCTGATCGTTAAGCGTGTAACGTAGTTCTGAAGAGGTGGGTTTTACCAGTTTAGCTGTACGCATAGTTATTGCCTCTTAATCTCATTAATCATCAGTCTTGATGTTTTACGTGACTAATTATAGCAGCTCCGCCGAAACCGTTTGTAAAAATTTGCCTATCGAACAGATAGACACTATCGTCAAAATTTAATGACATCAGGATGTTATCGGAAATTACTCGCATTATCACCCTCCATATGTATCTCTAAAGCGCCTGTTTTTCATCGGCTATTTTCTTTATAAAAAATACAGAGACATAGCATTTAATAGGAGAAAAAATAAACCCCAAATCTGGCGACATTCAAGGCCGGGCAGCCGAATAAAATAGTATTGGCGGAATAAATTTGTTGAAAAAGTTTACGCAATGTAACAGAGCGTTTTTGCCTGATTGTAGGAGGGGGAACCGCTGTGATACTGATAGCAAAATTACCTCTCTGCTTGTTTTACAGCTTACGTGAAGGGGCTGAACGGAAAAACTAGTCGGCAGGGGTAACCACCTGACCGTAGTACCATTCTTATTTTAGTACCGGTAGCACAAATTAAAAAAACACGCCAGACTTGAGTCTTATTTTTTCTAATATTTATTTTTCGCGGGTCACTTTCTTCTACGTCGCGAAAATTACTTTCGGAACGGAACTGTATAAACAATAAGCGCAAATAATTTGAGAAAGGGAATAAAATCATTGATGGATAATTTATTTGCTAATCATTTACCATTACTGACTTTAATTTACGTATCTTTTGTGCATTGCAAACTTTCTGTGGGGAGTTAGTTTTAGTAAGAATTTTCTGCATTTTTATTTCTCTTGATTTTATGTTTTTGTGATATAACTTTTTCATATAAAACAATGAATTTAAAGGGTTTTGCAGATTCAAGAAAAGCCTTGTTACATGTTTAACCTAATTGAAAAGTATTTGAGACTCAGCAATAACGCCGATTTGTTGTTATATTTATAGCGCTTTAATATTCTTTCATAAGAGTGATTCGAGGCTGTATATGAAAAAAATTGCGTGTCTTTCAGCTTTGGCTTGTGTTTTAGCCGTAAGTGCCGGTTCTGCGATGGCTGGCGAGAGTACTGTATCTGTAGGTTATGCCCAGGGTGATGCTCAAGGTGTTATGAACAAGCTCCCGGGTTTCAACCTGAAATACCGTTATGAATTCGACAACTCTCCGCTGGGTGTGATCGGTTCATTCACCTACCTGCAAGACAGCCAGACCGTAAATAACGTCTACCAGAAAGGGACTTATTACGGCTTCAGCGCTGGTCCTGCTTTCCGCTTCAATGACTGGGCAAGCATCTACGGTGTTGTCGGTATGAGCAGCGGCAAGTACACCCACAACGCTGATAACGGTACTGCAAACGCTAAGAACGATGATGTCGGCGTTGTATACGGTGCCGGTCTGCAGTTCAACCCAATGCAGAACGTTGCGCTGGATGTAGGTTACGAACAGAGCCGTATCCGCAGTGTGGATGTCGGCAGCTGGAACGTTGGCGTAGGCTACCGTTTCTAATCGTATCAAGACACTCATCATTATAGGATGCCAACTGTGTCTGTAAAATCCGCTCTTCGGGGCGGATTTTTTATGTCGCACTGTCATACACTGTTCCTACGTCGTCTTGCCTCTTAGGGTTATAGACCCCGGCATCTACGCATCGTTCCGTTGATTTTGATGTGATATTTCATTGTTCCACTCCCCATGACAAAAGCGGGAGAGATCGTGATGTCGCATACATATCTTGCTGTCTGACTCTCACCTATACTTGAACCTCAACCTGCTTGTTTCTGGAGAGTTTCATGCCGTCGTCTCAATCTGTGACCCCGCAAATAGCGCAACAATTACTGAAGATGGGGGCGGTGCTGGTGGATATCCGTCTGGTCGATGAGTATGAGCGTGAACATATACCTCACTCTGTGTCCTGCCCGATGGCATCGCTGAATGTCGATAAAATGCATGAGGTTCTCTCTGGTGCGAATAACGTGATTTTTTTGTGTCTTTCAGGGATGCGCTCTACTCAGCATCGCGCTCAATTGACCGAGGCGGCGGGTGCGGCTCAGACGTATTTGCTGACCGGAGGATTACAGGCATGGAAGCGCGCCGGTTTGCCCACAGTGAAAGGTAAACGCCAGGCGATGGACATCATGCGGCAGGTTCAAATCGTCGCGGGCAGTACTGTATTGGCCGGAGTAATTCTGGGACAGGTATTGCATCCAGCATTTTATTGGCTAGCGGGTATCGTTGGGGCTGGACTGGTGTTTTCTGGACTCAGCGGCTTCTGCGGTTTGGCCCGCTTTCTCATGCGCATGCCGTGGAACCGTGAAGGCTAAACCGGGTATGGGGGCGGATGATTATGCATGCTGCTTGCATAAGGAACTGACGCCGCCGTCATACCATTATTTTTGTTTATTTCACATAGGCTTGCATTAAAGGTAACGTGCTGGAATGAAGAGAAAAAGAGATTATAAATGGCTATCCTTTTAAAAGCCGTGCTTGGCGCATTGGTTGTTGTGTTGATTGGGCTCCTAGCGAAGACGCGTAATTATTACATTGCCGGGCTGGTGCCACTTTTTCCCACATTTGCGTTGATTGCCCATTATATCGTAGGTACCGAACGTGGGTTGGATGCGCTGCGTTCTACCATTCTGTTTGGCATTTGGTCTGTTATCCCTTACCTGATTTATCTCATCTCGCTCTACTATTTCACGGATATGATGAAATTGGCGCAGGCGCTTGCGGCTTCCGTGGTTTGTTGGTGCCTTTCTGCGGCAGTATTGATTAAAATCTGGAGCTGGTAGCACGGTTTGTAACCTAGTATCAGGCGACGATGGGCAGGGCGGCGCATTTCTACCATTCCCAGGGGAACCATTTAGACGTCGTCAAATACATAATGACCTCTGCCATTACGATAGTAGTCAGTAAGAGAATCAATTTTTTTCCATATCCAATCGCTTAATGACATGGGCGTTTACCTCTTATTTTCATCACGGTGCACTTCAAACCCTATTACATTATGTATAGCGTATGAGAGGACGTTCTTTTTGTAGGTCGATAATTTACGGCTTTTCCTTTCGCTACGGTTGTTGTTTCTCGTTAAGTGGCAAAAAAAAAGGTATCTGAATGGATAAAAATATAGTGTCCCCGAAAAAGATTATTTTCCCAAATGAAATACACTCAGTGAACAGTCTTTTGAAAATAATACTTGCTTAACTTTTTGGTCCGTGCGTTAATGCATGCATCGGTTTGGCAAACAGACCTTATGTAAAGCATTTTAGTAAAGCAGTTCTCAGTTCAAGCGTTATCCTACCTAGATACCTCTTTTCCGTGAGTCTTCTCCTAAGCGCCTATAAATAATTTCTGCTAACAGACCACATTTGTCGCTTTAACGCGACCTGGAAAATAAAGGAAGTATCTATGTCTGATAAAATGACTGGTTTAGTAAAATGGTTCAACGCTGATAAAGGCTTTGGTTTTATCACTCCGAGCAATGGCAGCAAAGATGTGTTCGTTCACTTCTCTGCCATCCAAGGTGATAATTTCAAAACGCTTTATGAAGGCCAGAAAGTTGAATTCTTGGTTGAAAATGGTGCAAAAGGTCCTTCAGCTACCAATGTTGTTGCTGAATAATCTTTTTTGAATGTTGATGTGGTTTACGATAGCGATGATGGGAATGCCCGGAGCAGTTAAACAGCATTAGCTGAAATAGCGAATAACGTACAAATATTAATAAAAATATTACCAGCGTTATCTACTAATTTCAAAAAAGCCCCATGTCTCGATTGAACTGACCCCATAATATTGGACAGTTCATATCAAGCGGCCTCCAGTGCCTGAGTTCGGTATCCTACCGGACTCAGGCCTTTTAGTTTCTGGCTTATCCGCTCGTGGTTGTAATAAAGGATGTATTCCTCTATCGCTTTCTTCAGTTCTTCTATGTTGTTGGACTGACCAGGATAAAAACACTCCGATTTCAGTATTCCGAAAAAATCATCCACAATCGCATTATCCAGATAATTTCCTTTACGAGACATACTTTGCTCGACTCCCTGTGCTTTTCATTTTTCCTGATAGCTCGCTATCCGATACCGCCAACCTTGCTCTGAGTGGAGTAACGGCCTCTCTTCCTGTCTGAGTTTTGTGAAGGCATCGAGCAGCATACGGTTAACCATTTCCATCGCTGGCCTTTCTGACAAGCTGTATAAAATGATTTCCCGATTAAACAGATCGAGGATCGGTGACAAGGACAACGTCTTACCCTGCAATAAGAACCCAGTGACATCCGTTACCCACTTTTCGTTAGCTTTTGACGCACTGAAACGACGATTCAGGATATCGGGAGCGGTTTTACCTGTTTCTCCTCTCCATGAGCGATATTTCTTCCTACTGATCAGAGAGCGAAGCGACAGTTCTGCCATAAGACGTTGTACCGTCTTGTGATTCACTGACATACCCTGCTTTCTCGTTTTGAACTAAGGCCTTCAGCTTTTTTAGATAGGCATTCTCCGCCCGCAGATAGCGAAGTTCAGCCGAGAGTTTTTCCAGTCCTATCAGTTAGGGGGGAATTGATTTCTTGTTTTTTCACTTTCTGAGGGCGACCACATTTAATATTCAGAAGTCCTTCCTGTCCGGCTTCTCTGTGCAAGTTAACCCAGTGCTTGAGATATTAAGCCGTGTAGCAGCTTCACGCATAGAAAGCGCTTCATTGAGAATAGCCTTGACCACCACGAGTCTGAATTCTGCATGATGGCAGTCATTTTTCCAGGTAATGCCATTGATGCCACGTAGTTGCCAGGCTCTGACCCAGCGACGAATTGATGTTCTTTCGACACCAAAACGTTCTGCAGTACGTTGTGCTCCCTCCTTTCCGGCAAAATAGTGATTGACTACAGCCAGTCTGATTTCAAGGGAATATTTAGGCTTTGCCATAAAAAACTGCACCTTACTTAGTTGGGTGTCCAACTTTTGGGGTGCAGTTCATCTTGACCCTGACCCAAAATCCTGTTCCATTCAGGATCAATTTACAGGGTCCTTTATTATCGAGTTCGCTGACCACCTAAGCCGTCACCTTGAAAATGGTGGCAGTTATACAGAATTATGGACAGGCTCCAGCATCAATTACCACATCAAATCATCGGGCACTTTGAAATCGGCGTAAGGGTCTTCTTCATCCTGCTCTTCCTGACTAAGCGCACTATTTAATACGATGGTGTTTGCATCACGCTGAGCAATTTTATCGGCTACACTCGCAGGAATAATGGCATATTCGCTCTCACCACTCTTATCTTTCACCAAACGTGCGATGGCGAGACGACCGCTAATTAGCTGAGTTTGCGTTAGCTTATCGACAATTATTTTTTTGATTAAATTACCATCTGTGAAGTTGAAGCCAATATCGCCCTTTAACATATTGATTCTGTTCATCTCAATCAGCTGCTTCACCTGAGCTTTGTACTCTTTGGATAGAGTAGCCATTTTCTGCTGTTCGCTTAGCTGTTTGTCACGTTCGAGTTGTTCTTTTTTATTTTCTTCCACCGCCGCTCTTGCCTCACGAGCCTGAATGCGTGATTTTTTAGCCGTTCTTTGGACTTTAGCCATTTTTTTGCTGGTCACTAATCCAGCTTTCAACATCTGTTCTTGTAAGGTAAGTTTGGCCATCTTCGTTTCTAAATCCGGTAAATTATGATGGGATTATACCTGTAATTTTGGGGACTGTATCAGGTTGCAGGGCACCATCATGCTTTGGATCTAGTTCGAATGTATATCAAAGGCTGAAGCAACTTGCTTTCTAAATCAGATATTCCTTATCGGATGGTAGCGCTGTGAGATCTCAGAAATAGCCATCTTGCCGCATCCTGAAAGCATGGCAGGTTAAAGGATTACCGTCCGCTGGCGCGAAAAAAACGCACGATAAGCCGTCCTTTGCAGGCATTTATTTAAGAAGGATATGGCGGCCTAACGCGGTAAAAGTATTTACCAGAGCATAATGTGAGTGATTTGGTTGCTGGGATCATTTATGAAAGAGCTGAAGATGACGTCGCCGAGGTTGTCAGCCTGCCGAAATCTTGCCTATCAATGAAGCAGGATTTCGGCAAGAGTCAGCCTAAATGGTTATCAGCCCTTAAGCAGTTTCACCGTAGTATCCACGTCTATCTCATCTTCGGTGAAGGTCAACGTTGAGCCCTGGAAGGTAGTGATCGCGAGCTTTCTTAGCGAGCGAATTTCACCCGGTTTCGCGGCAGATTTCGGCTTGATACATCCCATCAATGCACCTACAGACAGCACCGTGTTTTCTTTATCTATGCGGGTGTCAGCAGGCACTTCTTCGCTGTAAACCTGGAAAGACTTTATGGATGTGAGCTTCACGCGCTCGCCGGCGATGAAGATGTATTTGCTTTCCGGTATGACTCTCACCGCGTAGGCGGATAAACCCTTATTGTTTGTGGTGGGTTCGAAAGTGACTGCTGCATCTTTTTTGATGTGATCAGGGTTGGCGACTTTGATTACATGAAAATAACGGTTATCTCCATTCTCATCTTGAATAAATCCAAAGCCTTTATCTTTGAACCAGGTTGTGATTGTTCCATTCATCGCCGTTTTCGCCTACTTAATCGTTTGTCTACTCTGTTTTGCAGCGCGCAGTGTAAAGCACTATGCCTGCGCAGACTATGCCTTTGGCTTAAGTCTTGATGATAATTTGCCGATTGGCAAAGGGGCAGTCCAGATGATTAAGCGGTGAGGTTGCTGAGATCTGGTTTATCTACAAATCATGCATAGACGAACAATTTGGAAAGGATTGAATGTGAAAAAGTCGATGAATTTTACCATCGGCAAATTTCAGGCGAAAAAAAACCAACCGTAAGAGGTTGGTTTTTCAGGGATTATTTGGTCGGCACGAGAGGATTCGAACCTCCGACCCCCGACACCCCATGACGGTGCGCTACCAAGCTGCGCTACGTGCCGACACTGTGGAGGCACATATTACCGTTTCCAGATCTGATTGCAATAGCTGAACATAACGACTGCTTTAGATTTAGGCAGTTAGTTGGCGATAAATCGCCTTTCATCCGTTAGCACTTGCAATAGCAGGCCTAGCTGCGGTTTTTCTGACGTAAGTTCTCGACCTTCCTGATCGAAGGTACGGTAGCTGCCGTGCGTACCCAGCAAGATAATCTGTTCGGGCGTCGTGATCGACAGTAAATCGTCGCTGCCGTTAGTCAGCCAGGCGTTGCGTCTCTCTGCTGTAAACAGATCTTCGCCTTGAGAGAAGTCTCTCGCCGGCGTCTGTACGTGTAGCAAACGCTGCATCAGCGTTGTCATGACATCCTTATGGTCCGTCATCTTGCTGATGATCTGCGCTGGCGTTCCCGGCCAGTGAACCACCAGCGGCACCTGATAAAGCGAACGCGCCATCGGCATTGGCATATTATCCCTCAGGCTGGCGGGCGTGCTCTGCGCGGCGGTCACGACGACGACGGTGTTATCCAGCAGATTTTTTTCGCGTAAGCCGTCTAGCATCCGCGCAATCTGGCGATCCAGCGTTGCATTATCCTGCTGGTAGCGGCGCTGCTGCTCCGACGTAGACTGGTTCGTGTTGACGTTATGAGTAAGTTCGACGTAGGAGAACCAACGAGAGCCTGACGGGTGCCCGTCCAGCCATTTCAGCCATTGAGCCGCGATCGCGTCAGTACTTTGTGAAGCCGCTTCCGACAATGAGAAGTCAGAGAGCAGAGCTTGCCGATAAAGCGGGCTGTTAAATCCCGACGATGAGAACAGGCTGAACTGGTAGCCCTGCTGCCCAAGTGCGCCGATCAGCGCCGACGGCTTGCTGCTGGCCAGGATACCGTCCATATAGGTGCTGGAGATGCCGTAAAACAGATTGAGCAGTCCGGCATTGGGGTCGCTGCCCGCGCTGAGATGATGGCTGAAGCGGACGTTCTCCTCCGAGAAACGTGCCAGGTCAGGCATCGCCTGCGGCGTGTTTTCCGGCAAACTGTCGACCACCACCAACAGCAGGTTGTAACCGCTGCCCGCGTCGCGGAAGGTGATGTCGTTAAGCGGATACTCGACGGATAACGCCTCGGGATTCCCCTGCTGTGTAAGACGACGCTGATATTCCTGCGCATCAAGCAAGCCATGTTTCTCCAGAAAACGGCGGGCCGTCATCGGGTAGGATAGCGGCAGGTTGGCGCGCTGCATGGTGATCGGCCGGTAGAAATTGGCATCGGCCCAGATATACATCAGATGTGAAGCGCAGAAGGCGGCAATGAAAACCCCGGCGAGGGGCTTGCCGAAACTGCGTCGGTTCAGGCTGCGCAGCTTCTGCCAGCTCCAGGTGCCGAACAGCATTTCGACCATAAAAATGATGGGTACACTGATGAACAACAGCTGCCAGTCGCGGGCCGTTTCGCTCTGATCCGGGTTAGTGACCAATTCCCATACCGTGAGATTGAGATGCAGATGGAAGCGGGCAAACACGGCGGAATCAATGATCAGCAGCGTCAGTCCCGCTGTCGCCACCGCTGCGGAGATCACCCGCAACAGGCGCTGCGACATCACGAAGAACGTGAGCGGGAAGAGAATCAGCAGGTATATCGCGAACCCAATAAAACTGAAGTGGCCGAGCCAGCTGACCAGCGCGTAAATACGCCCGGTCAGCGAGGCAGGCCAGTCGGCAACAAACAGATAGCGGCTACCCAGTCCCAGACTGAGGAGAATGTTGAAAAGAGCAAACCAGTGTCCCCAACTAATCATCTGGGAGACTTTTTCGCGGTAGCGCGGGCGGTTGGTTACCATAAAGAGATCGGCATCAGTGTGTGTTGTCAGCTTTCACCGAAGACTGCAGCGCTTCGGCAAAGGAACGCGCCAACATCTGACGTTGGGCCGGAGCGACGCTGGTATTCAGCAGGTTTGTGACCATGTTTCCCAGCACCATCAAAGCAAGATCGGTTGGTGCGCGATGTTTTTCCAGAATATTGACCAAATCCGACAGCAATCGTTCAACTTGTTCGTCACTATAACGGGATGTTCGTGGCATAAAATGGTGATTCTCAGACGGTTAAAGTCGAACATATTACCGTATAGAGGCATCGTTTTCCGCACTTTTATTGCCGTAGACAATGTCAGTGACGGGACGATGCGACCACGGCGGATAAGGTTGCAGCAGCTACGCTGAGGTGCTTGAATACGCACCTTGCTAAAAGGAGAGTCTAACATGAGTCTGGATATCGACCAGATCGCCCTGCATCAGTTAATCAAGCGCGATGAGCAAACGTTGGAATTAGTCCTCCGCGACTCGTTACTGACCCCCAACGACGCTGTAAACGACATGATGGCCGAATTGCACCGCGTATACAGCGCCAAAAATAAAGCTTACGGTCTGTTTAATGAGCAAAGCGAGCTGGCGGATGCACTACGGGCCTGTCGCAGAGGCGACGAGGAGTTCCTGGCATTTACTCGCGCCGCCACCGGCCGTTTGCGCGACGAACTGGCGAAGTACCCGTTTGCCGACGGCGGCATCGTGCTGTTTTGCCAGTACCGCTATCTGGCGGTGGAGTATCTGCTGGTGACCGTACTGAATAGTTGCAGTAGCCTGCGCGTCAACGAACAGTTGGATATCAGCAATACCCATTATCTGGATATTAACCACGCCGACATCGTGGCCCGCATCGATTTGACGGAATGGGACACCAATCCCGAGTCCACTCGCTATCTGACGTTCCTCAAAGGCCGGGTGGGACGCAAAGTCTCCGACTTCTTCATGGATTTCCTGGGCGCGGCGGAAGGGCTGGATACCAAAGCGCAGAACCGCGGTTTGCTGAAGGCGGTCGATGAGTATTGTGCGGAAGCGGCGCTGGATAAGAACGAGCGTCAGGAATACCGTCGGCAGGTCTACAGTTACTGCAACGAGCAGCTACAGGCCGGAGAAGAGATCGAGCTGTCTTCCCTGTCGCAGGAACTGCCGCCTCTGGGCGATAAAACGCTGGAAGCCTTCACGACAGAGCAGGGCTATGAGCTGGCGGACAGCTTCCCGGCAGACCGCAGTACGCTGCGTCAGTTGACCAAATTCGCCGGTAGCGGCGGTGGGCTGAGCATCAATTTCGACGCGTTGCTTTTGGGCGAACGTATCTTCTGGGATGCGGCGACCGACACGCTGACCATCAAGGGTACGCCACCGAACCTGCGTGACCAACTGCAACGACGACTGAGCGGCGGCGATCGCTAACGGAGCCGAACGGCGGGCGGAAGCTTACCTCGTTCGCCGGCGATATTCGCTCCGTTATTAAAGGCGTTATTTCCTCTTTGTTCAGCGACTGGCGCGGCGTCGCGCCTGGTCTTTTAATGGTATTTGTCACCCGGATGCGGACTGCCTTATGATGGCGGCTCTGCATCCGTTTTCATTGCGTGAGATTCCTGTGCAATCTAACCTCAATATGCTGTTGGCGGTGTACGATCGTGCCGCTCTGATGCTGATTTGCCTTTTTTTCCTGACCCGAACGCGCCATTTCCGGCAGTTGTTGCAGCAGGACGAGCACTCGCCGTTCGATCTGTTCGTCGTCACGGCGATTTTTTCCATGTTCGCGTTGTTCAGCACCTGGTCCGGCATTAATGTCGACGGTTCTCTGGTGAATGTGCGCGTGGTCGCCGTCATGTCCGGGGGGATTCTGTTCGGGCCTTGGGTCGGGATCACCACCGGTATTATCGCCGGGTTGCACCGCTATCTTATCGATATTGACGGTATCACGTCGGTGCCCTGTCTGGTGACCAGCATCGTAGCCGGATTTATGTCCGCCTGGATCCACCTGCGTATTCCCCGTAATAAGCATTGGAGCATCGGTATCGTCGGCGGCATGCTGTGCGAAACGCTGACCATGCTGCTGGTGGTGCTGTGGACGCGGCCTGTCGCGCTGGGGCTGGACATTGTAGCCCACATCGCGATCCCGATGATCCTCGGTACCGTCAGCATCGGGCTGATCGTGCTGCTGGTGCGCAGCGTGGAAGGGGAGAAAGAAGCGATTGCCGCCCGGCAGGCGAAGCTGTCGCTCGATATCGCCAACAAAACGCTGCCGCTGTTCCGGCATGTGAATATCGAATCGCTGCGCAAGGTGTGCGACATCATCCGTACCGACATCAACGCGGACGCGGTGGCGATGACCAACACCCAGCAGGTGCTGACCTACGTTGGCTTCGGTGAGGAGAAGTATCACAGCGGCGATCGCGATCTCAGTCCGACCACGCTCCATGCGCTTAAGAGCGGGAAAATCATCATCAAAAATAACGATGAGGCGCATCGAACGCCGGAAATCCACTCGATGATCGTCATTCCGCTGAGGGAAAAGGGCAAGGTCACGGGGACGCTGAAAATTTACTATCGCCACGCCTACCGCATCACCTGGTCGTTGAGAGAGATGGCGATCGGGCTGTCGCAGATTATCTCCACGCAGCTGGAGGTGTCGCGCGCCGAGCAACTGAGGGAAATGGCGGATAGGGCGGAGCTGCGGGCCTTACAGAGTAAGATCAACCCGCACTTCCTGTTCAACGCGCTGAATGCGATCTCCACGTCGATTCGGCTGAACCCGGATACGGCGCGTCAGCTGATTATCAACTTATCTCGCTATTTGCGTTACAACCTGGAACGCAACGACGACGAGCTTATCGATATCAAAAGCGAGCTCTATCAGGTCAAAGATTACATTGCCATCGAGCAGGCGCGTTTCGGGGATAAGCTGACGGTGCTTTATGACATCGATGAGGACGTCAACTGCCATATTCCGAGCCTGCTGATTCAGCCGCTGATTGAAAATGCCATCGTACACGGCGTTCGTCCCTGTAAGGGCAATGGTGTGGTGGTGCTCAGTATTCAGGAAGTGGGCGACCGTATTCGCGTCTCAGTGCGGGATACCGGCAGCGGTATCAGCGATGAAGTAATCGAGTGGGTCGCCAAAAATGAAATGCCGGGAAACAAAATCGGGCTGCTTAACGTGCATCACCGTATCAAGCTATTGTATGGCGATGGTCTGCACATTCGGCGGCTGAATCCGGGTACGGAAATCGAGTTTTACATCAGTAAAAACGGGGCGTCGCTGCCGGAAAGCGCGGTAGCCTTCCCTCCCTGAGTCAAGTCATCAGGATATTTTAGTGAAAGCAATTATTGTTGAAGATGAATTTCTTGCCCAGCAAGAGCTAAGCTGGCTGATCAAAGAGCACAGCCAGATTAAGGTGGAAGGGGTCTTTGATGATGGCCTTGACGTGCTGAAATACCTTCAGCACCACAAGGTGGACGTCATCTTTCTGGATATTAATATTCCGTCGTTGGACGGGGTGCTGCTGGCGAAAAATATCAGTCAGTTCGCTCACAAGCCGCTGGTCGTTTTTATTACCGCTTATAAAAACCATGCGGTCGAAGCATTCGAGCTGGAAGCGTTCGACTACATCCTGAAGCCGTATCACGAAACGCGCATCGTCAGCATGCTTCAAAAGCTCGAGGCGGCATGGCATCAGCAACAGGCGACCACGGTCGTCGGCGGCGCGGCGCGTTCGGCGCCGATGACTATCAATCTGGTGAAGGATAAACGCATTATCGTGACGAATATTCACGATATCTATTATGCGGAATCCCACGAAAAATTGACGTTCGTCTACACCAAGAGAGACGAATTTGTGATGTCGATGAACATCACCGAGTTCTGTAGTCGACTGCCCGAAGCCTACTTCTTCCGTTGCCATCGCTCGTACTGCGTCAACCTGAGTAAAATTCGCGAGATCGAACCGTGGTTCAACAATACTTACATCCTTAAGCTCAGCGATTTGGATTTCCAGGTGCCCGTTAGCCGCGGCAAGGTCAAAGAGTTCCGGCAGTTAATGCGCCTTTAAAGGCAGTTTATTCCCTCTGCGCAGCAGTTCATGCCCTTACTAAACTCATGGATGAGCCTCCTCTTTATAATGGTGTTATTCAGCAGATGCTTTTACCTGCTCATTTCAACACCAGAAAATTAATGAGGGATCCGGAATGAACGCCAAACCGGTAAATCGTGCAGTGATTGTGGCAGGGACTATCCTGGCGCAAATGGGTCTGGGAACTATTTATACCTGGAGCCTCTATAACCAGCCTCTGGTCGACAAATTTAACTGGTCTCTCGGCTCTGTCGCCACGACCTTCTCTATTACCAGCTTCTTTCTGGCGTTCGCCACCCTGTTCGCCGGCCGCATTCAGGAACGCATCGGCATTCGTAAACTGACGTTGATTTCCGGTCTGGTGCTGGGACTGGCTCTGATGTGCAGCGCCTACGTTACTTCACTGACGGCGATCTGGTTGCTGGTGGGCGTGGTGGTCGGATTCGCCGACGGTACGGCCTACATCACCACGCTGTCCAACCTAATCAAATGGTTCCCTAACCGCAAAGGCCTGATCGCAGGCGTGTCTGTCGGCGCTTACGGTACCGGAAGCCTGCTGTTCAAATACATCAACAGCGCATTGTTGGGCCATGTCGGTATCTCCCAGACATTCTTCTGGTGGGGGATGATGGCGATGGCGCTAATCGTGACGGGGTCTCTGCTGCTGAAAGAAGCGCGGGTACTGCCGACCGCTGCGAATGCCACTGGCGCTGGCAACATCAACTTTACCGTTAGCGAGATGCTGGCGGTCAAAGAATCCTGGATGCTGTTTGTCGTGTTCTTCACTGCCTGCATGAGCGGTCTGTATCTGATTGGCATCGCCAAAGATATCGGGGTACGCATGGTGGGCCTGGATGCGGTCACCGCCGCTAACGCCGTCTCCGCCATCGCCATCTGTAACACGGCGGGGCGTCTGATACTGGGATCGCTGTCCGACAAAGTCGGCCGCCTGCGGGTGATTAATTTCACGCTGCTGGTCACGGCGATCTCTGTCTCCGTCATGGCCTTCCTGCCGATGAACCACCTGACCTTCTTCCTGTGCACCGGCGCGGTCGCCTTCTGCTTCGGTGGTAACATCACGGTCTTCCCGGCGATCGTGGGCGACTTCTTCGGCCTGCGTCACCACAGCAAAAACTACGGGTTGATTTATCAGGGGTTTGGTCTGGGCGCGTTGTCTGGTTCCTTCATCGCCGCGCAGCTAGGGGGATTCCAGAGCACCTTCATCGCCATCACCGTGCTGTCGGTCATCTCTCTGATGATTACGCTGGTGATCAGACCGCCTAAGTCGACGCCTTCGCAGTCAGCCAAGCTGGTGACGCAGAGCAGCAACGCCTAACTAACGTACTTTGTCTTACTTCCTTAACAGCCTCTGTCCGGAGGCTTTTTTGTTTTTTGATTTCCCACAGGCTGGAGATGAGTTTCTGCCCGCCTTGTGTCGGCTACGGCGCGTGGAGGGTCGTCAGCGCATACAAAGCGACGCGCAGAGAGGTGGGTGATGTCAGGCGCGGCTCATTAGCGTGCGGGGCGATGGGGGATAAAGTGGGAAGGAGGCTGAGCTGGGGCCATAAAAAAACGCCGCGAGGCGGCGTTTTTATCCGCTGAAACAGCGGGATGACTCAAGACGTCATTTAAACGCGAACGAAGTCGATGTGAGTCAGTTTAGGTTTGAACACGTGACGCTGAACAGCCTGAACCTTCACTTTCGTTTCTTTGCCATCAATAACCAGAGTCAGAGCTTCGGTGTAGAACGGCTCACCCGTACGCTCTTCCAGGTTTTTAACCGGATCGTGATCCAGTTCGATAGCGATAGGCGCTTCCGTACCACCGTAAACGATAGCGGGGAATTTACCGGCGATGCGCAGGCGGCGGCTCGCACCCTTACCCTGCTCTTTACGAACTTCTGCGTTGATAGTAATCATGGCTTTCTCTACTGATATAAAAGTGATCCTGCTACAGGCGACCCAGCAACAGGTTGGATGATTCTGCTCATGCCGAAGCAAAAGCGGGCGGAATTCTAGCGGAATATGGCGCTTCGGGCAAATAAAACCGCCGCACACTCAGCCTCGTAGCTCATTGGCGCGTCGGTACCGGCCCTGATAATCGAACAGCTTTTCGCGGATTTGCCAGAATTTTCCCTGCAGGCGGGCGACGACGAAGTCGGGCGCACGTAGTCGCTCCTGTTGTTGCAGGATGTCGGCGCTGGTTTTCCACGCGAACGGAACGCCAGGGGCGCGTTGATGAACGCGCAGGAATAGGTACTCAAAGGCGTTGCGTTGCGCGGGCGTATGCAGCCGGAAGCGTTCGTTGACCTCCGCGCCGTCCTCATCATGGTAGGTGATGCGCAGCCAGTCGCCTTTGCTATCCTCTCCGGGCGTCAGACTCATGCCGCTGCACCGCAGCACGAGAGCGTCGCGGAGTTTTAGCGCTGCTTTGAGCATATCGTCCGGATCAACCAGCACGGCGTCGCACTGATGACAGCGACGGGCGGCAATGTCATTTTCGGCGCCGCACTGCGGGCAGCTTTTGAAGCGGAAGCGGTAATCGCACTGCTCGCGCCGGCCGTCGTCATCTTCGGTAAACCCCTGACAGCGGCGGCCGAAATGTTCGATCACCGTGCCGTCTTCCGTACATTTTCCCCAGAACAGATTGGCAAAGCCGCACTGCGGGCAAAACACCTGCACCGGCTGACTGTCCGCATGCGACTTACTGGCACCCACTTCCGGCGTGTAGAGGTCGAAGGGATTGCCCGCGTAGTCCAGAATCAGGCAGTCGGTTTTGCCCGGAGATAGGCGCAGGCCGCGCCCGACAATTTGCTGATACAGGCTGACGGATTCGGTAGGACGCAAGATGGCGATTAGATCGACATGAGGCGCGTCAAAGCCGGTGGTCAGTACAGAAACGTTGACCAGATAGCGCAATTTCTGCTGCTTGAACGCCGTAATCAAGGTATCGCGCGCTCCAGGCGGGGTTTCTCCGCTGATGAGCGCCGCTTCGCCCTCCGGCAGCAGGCCGGTGATTTCAGCGGCGTGTTCCACCGTGGCGGCGAAGATCATCACCCCTTTGCGGTCGGCCCCGTAATCCTGAATCTGACGGATGATTTGCGGCGTGACGCGTTTCTGACGTTTCAGTTCCCGGTTCAGGTCGGCCTCGCTGAACAGACCGTGGCCCTGTACTTTCAGTTTGCTGAAGTCGTACTGAATCACCGGCATATCCAGACGATCCGGCGGCACCAGAAAACCGTGTTTGATCATGTAACGCAGCGGCAGCTCATAGATACAGTCGCGAAACAGACAATTTTCGTCTCCCCGCACCATCCCATGATAGTGGTATTGATAGATCCACCCCTTGCCGAGCCGATAAGGGGTCGCGGTCAGCCCAAGTAGCCGCAGCCGGGGATTGACGCTCTGCAGATGGCGCAGAATCTGGCGGTACTGGCTATCATCCGCATCTCCGATACGATGACACTCATCGACGATCATCAGCGAAAACGCCTGATCAAAATGCGCGAGATGGCGTGCGACGGATTGAACGCTGCCGAAGACCACTTTGCCCTGGCTTTGACGTTGACGCAGTCCGGCGGAAAAAATATCGGCTTCCAGCCCTAGCGCCCGGTACTTGGCGTGGTTTTGCTCCACCAGCTCTTTGACGTGAGCCAATACCAGCACGCGTCCGCGCGCCAGCCGCGCCAGTTCAGCAATCACCAGACTTTTGCCCGCGCCGGTAGGAAGGACGATAACGGCGGGTGAGGCGTGCTGACGAAAATAGTCCAGCGTGGCGTCAACGGCCTCGCGCTGGTAGGGACGTAGCGTAAACGACATCGTTAGCGATAGCGTAGGGGAGTTAAAGGCAGGGTGGACGCCGGTTTCCGAGCGTCGGCATGCAGGCGGAGGCGTTGATGGAAAGTGACGGAAGCGCCGGAGAGCAAAGGGGTTATCGTGGCGTGGCGCTGGGTCGGGATCGTCATTTGTAGTACTTCATCACCCTGAATTGATGACATAATAAGGCTCCTTTGGAATACGCACACCGCCATTTAGAAGGGGGCTGCCGCTTGGACAGGGGCGAAATTGCTTCTATTATGCCTATTACTCAGGAGAGGAGCGAGCAACGGTAGGCGTTGGTCCGGTCAATCCGCAAGCATTTGCGGTCGGCGCGGCAAACACAGCGACACGATGGATAGCTCCTGCACGCAGGGCCATGCCCTGATCGGCCACATATGCAATATAGGCAGTAAACCGTTAATGCGATTGGACAAATTTTTATCTCAGCAGTTGGGACTCAGCCGTTCTCTGGTAGCGCGTGAACTCCGCGCTCAGCGAGTCACGGTGGATGGCGACGTCGTTAAAACCGGTGCTTTCAAGCTGTTGCCGGACCAGGTCGTCGAGTTTGACGGTCGTCCCCTCGAACAGCAGCACGGGCCGCGCTACTTCATGCTGCATAAGCCGCAGGGCTATGTTTGCTCTACCGACGATCCGGACCACCCGACTATTTTATACTTTATGGATGAGCCGATGGCGCACAAGCTCCATGCCGCAGGCCGTCTGGATATTGATACCAGCGGACTGGTGCTGCTGACGGACGACGGGCAGTGGTCTCATCGCATCACCTCGCCCAAGCATCACTGCGAGAAAACCTATCTTGTGACGCTGGAACAACCGTTACAGCCGGAAACGGCCGCGCAGTTCGCCGCCGGGATCCAACTGAACAATGAAAAAAGTCTGACGTTGCCTGCAACGTTAGAACACGTCGATGATCGGCAGGTGCGGTTGACTATCAGCGAGGGCCGCTATCATCAGGTGAAACGCATGTTCGCCGCGGTGGGTAACCACGTCGTGGCGCTCCACCGGGAGCGTATCGGCGGCATCGTGCTGGATGACTCGCTGGCAGAAGGGGAGTACCGTCCTCTCATGCCGGAAGAAGTGGCCAGCGTCGGCCTCTAGCTGTCTTCTGGTCGGGCCATCATCAGTATGGGTGTCCCGCTAGCCCAGCGTTTCGTCAATTGTTACGTCCGGGCCGTCGTGACAGCATACGGAGCCTGGCGCTCCGCCGTCGTGGGATCGTGTTGTCTATCAGGAGAATGATTTTCAGTGCAAGCTCAACTACCTTCCCGCGTTGGTCTGATCGTCATACTGGGCCTGATCTCCATGCTGATGCCGCTGGCGATCGACATGTATCTGCCTGCGTTACCGGTGATCGCCAAAGAGTTTGATGTGGACGCCGGGCGGGTGCAGATGACCCTCAGCGCCTATATCTTCGGTTTCGCCATCGGCCAAATTTTTTATGGCCCCATGTCGGACAGCGTCGGACGACGCCCGGTGATCCTCTGGGGCGTGATTATGTTTACGGTCGCGGCCGTCGCCTGCGCGCTTTCACAAACGGTGGAGCAACTGGTGGCGATGCGTTTTCTCCACGGTCTGTCCGCGGCGTCCGCCAGCGTAGTCATCAATGCGCTGATGCGGGATATGTTCTCCAAAGAGGAATTCTCGCGGATGATGTCGTTTGTCATCTTGGTCATGACCGTGGCTCCTCTGCTGGCGCCCATTTTGGGGGGCGCGCTGCTGTTTTGGTTGAACTGGCACGCCATCTTCTGGACCATCGCCGCCGCCTCGCTTCTGACCTCGGTGCTGGTCTGGAAGTATGTGCGTGAGTCGCTGCCTCTCGAACGCCGACAGCGGTTTAATCTGCAAACGACGCTGAACAACTTTGTGCTGCTGTTCCGTCATCGCCGGGTGATGAGTTACATGCTCGCCAGCGGCCTGTCGTTTGCCGGTATGTTCTCGTTTTTGAGCGCGGGACCGTTTGTATACATCGATCTGAACGGCGTGTCGCCGCAGAATTTCGGTTACTATTTTGCGCTTAACATTATCTTCCTGTTCCTGATGACATTGTTGAATAGCCGCATCGTGTCGCGAATGGGCGCTATATTCATGTTCAGACTGGGTATTCTGATTCAGTTTGTCATGGGGATCTTTCTGGTGGCGGTTTGCGCCCTGAATCTGGGATTTCTGCCGCTGGTCGTTGGGGTGGCCGTCTACGTCGGCTGCGTGGCGACGGTAGCCTCAAATGCGCTGGCCGTGGTACTGGGCGATTTTCCGCACATGGCGGGAACGGCCTCGTCCGTCGCAGGGACGTTGCGTTTCGGATTAGGCTCGCTGGTCGGCGTCGCGCTATCGGTGGCGGCGTTCCACACCGCCTGGCCGATGGTGATCAGCATGGTGGTCTGTTCCGCTGGGGCACTGGCGTTCTATTTCTACGCCAACCGTCCTCGTCGCGCCTGAATCGATCGCCATATGCCTCAACCAAGAAGCACAAATGTTCCTTGATTGTGAATATTTTGCTATAAAAAGTGAATAATATGAAAATAACGATTGAGATATCGGGGGTAAAAGGTTACATATAACGAAATTTACCCCTTATTCGTGATCGCCTTAACAAAATATAACCGCCAGAATGGGTTATCACGATCAGGTCGCCGGGTGGTTTTACCGCCACGAGCGTCGTAGCGCAGGGCTGATGTCAGCCAGGAAGCCCGCGTCAAAGATGTTTTTATTGTGTTGTTATTTTGTAAATTTGCATTTTTGCTTAACCGAGGAAACAGCTGTGAATAGTCTTCAACTTTCGGTGGTTCATCGTTTGCCGCAAAGTTACCGTTGGTCAACCGGCTGCACGGGTATCCGTGTGGAACCGATCCCCCTAAACGGCAGCGAAGATGACGATAACCTCATCGGATTCAAAATGTTAAGTCATAATGAAGAAGATGCTCGGCGTATTATGCCTCAGCTGAAACGATCGCTGGACGAAATCCAGGTGGAGTGCAGCGTGCTGGAATGGGAAGGGGAATCTTGCCTGTTTCTGCACCGCCAGGATGAAAGCGCCGCCTTATGCCGGCTGAAAAATCTGGGCGTGGCGATTGCCGAGCCCATTAGCGCACAATATCCCTTCTGAACGGCAACCCGCAGGCCGGGTTGCTCTCACACCGATAACTTTAACAATTCACGCGTATAGAGCTGCTGCGGCTGAGTAAAGACCTCCCGGCAGTCTCCCTGTTCCACGACATGGCCCTGTTGCAACACAATGACCTGATGACATAACGTGCGCACCACCTGTAGGTCATGACTGATAAACAGATAGGCAATCCCATGTTTGCGCTGTAGCGTCTGCAACAGCGTCAATATTTGCGCCTGTACGGTGCGGTCGAGCGACGAGGTCGGCTCATCCAGAATCAGCAGCTCGGGTTGCAGGATCAACGCGCGGGCAATCGCGATGCGCTGGCGCTGGCCGCCGGAAAATTCGGACGGGTAGCGGTGGCGGCTGTCCGGGTCTAGCCCCACCTCCCGGAGCGCGGCAATGACCTGTTCTTCGCGCTCTGCCGGCGTCATTTTTGCATGTACCTTCAGCCCTTCGGCAATAATCTGTTCCATGTTCAGGCGCGGATTGAGCGAAGAGTTAGGGTCCTGAAAAACCACCTGTATACGCCGGCGCACCGGCAGCATCTGACGGCGGGCGAACTGGTGAAGCGGCTGACCGTCGAACCAGATTTCCCCTTGAGAGGCCAGCAGCCTTAGCAGCGCCAGTCCCGTGGTGCTTTTGCCGGAGCCGGATTCGCCGACCAGTCCCAGACTTTCACCCCGCCGCAGCGTAAAGCTGATGTCTTGTACCACTTTCTTTTCAGCCGTTTTACGCCCGAGCAGCCCGCGTTTGACCGGGAAACTGACGCTCAGGTGCTTAACTTCCAACAGGGGTAAATGCTCGGTCGTCAGCGCGGGTGGCGAGCCGGTCGGTTCCGCGTCCAGCAGGCGGCGAGTATAAGGATGCTGGGGAGACGTCAGCAGCGCGTTAGCCTGATTCAGTTCAACGCATTGGCCGTTTTGCATCACTGCGATGTTGTCCGCCAGTTGCCGGACGATGTTCAGGTTATGGGTGATGAACAGCAGACTCATCCCCAGCTCCTGTTTCAGCCCCGCCAGCAGGGTCAGGATTTGCGCCTGCACTGTAACATCCAGCGCGGTGGTGGGCTCGTCGGCGATCAGCAAATCGGGCTGGGTGAGTAGCGCCATGGCGATCATGATGCGCTGACGTTCTCCGCCCGACAGTTGATGCGGGTATTCCGCCAGACGCGATTTTGCCTGGCGAATGCCGACGCGTTCCAGACAATCGACGATCTCGCCGCGCGCGGCCTCCCGGCGCATTCCCCGGTGCAACGACAGCACCTCAGACAGCTGTGTTTCCACGCTTTGCAGCGGATTGAGCGAGACCATCGGCTCCTGAAAAATCATGGCGATGCGATTACCTCGCAGCCGCCTCAGCGTCTCTTCCTGCGCATGCAGCAAGGATTGACCTTTGAACAGGATATCGCCCTGAGGATAGCGCGTCGGCGGAGAGGGCAACAGGCGCAGAATCGACAGCGCCGTCACGCTTTTCCCCGAACCGGATTCGCCGACCAGCGCAAGCGTTTCGCCCGCGCGGATATCAAAGGAGACGCCGTCCACTACACGCTTTTCGGCATCACCACGCTGAAAGGCGATACTGAGGTCCTTGATCTGTAACAGGGGAGTCGTGGCCATATCAATACACCTTGCTCGGATCGAAGGCGTCGCGCACCGCTTCGCCGATAAAGATAAGGAGTGACAGGACGATTGCCATCACCATGAAGATGGTGATCCCCAGCCACGGCGCCTGCAGGTTATTTTTGCCTTCGAGCAGCAGTCCGCCTAGCGATGGAGACCCCATCGGCAGGCCGAAACCCAAAAAGTCCAACGACGTCAGCGTGATAATGGAACCGCATAGGATAAACGGCAGATAGGTGAGCGTCGCCACCATCGCGTTGGGCAGTATGCAGCGGAGAATAATCATGATGTCGCTGACGCCCATGGCCTGAGCCGCGCGGATGTAGTCGAAGTTACGGGTGCGCAGGAATTCCGCCCGCACCACGCTGACTAGCGTCATCCAGCCGAACAGCACGGTAATCGCCAGCAGCCACCAGAACGTCGGCTGCAGCACGCTGGAGAGCAGAATAATTAAAAACAGCGTCGGCATGCCCGACCAGACTTCGATAATGCGTTGTCCCCAGAGGTCGAGCCGGCCGCCGTAGTAGCCCTGCGTCGCGCCGACGACAATGCCGATGACGGAGGACAGCAGTGTGAGCGACAGGCCGAACAGGAGCGACAGACGAAAGCCGTATAGCACCTGCGCCAAGACGTCCTTGCCCTGACCGTCGGTCCCCAGCAGATTGTCCCGGGACGGCGGAGAGGGGAATGCCGTGGTCGCGGCGTAATTGATGGTGTCGTAGCGGTAGCGGATCGGCGGCCAAATCGCCCAGCCGTGATCTTCCAGCCGTTTGACCAGATACGGGTCGCGATAGTCGGCCGTGGTGGCAAACTGCCCGCCAAAGGTGGTTTCACTGTAGTTCGCCATCAACGGGACATAAAACCGACCGTCATAACGCACCAACAGCGGCTTATCGTTGGCGATCAGTTCTGAAAACAGCGTGACGATGAAAAAGATTAAAAAAATCCATAGCGACCAGTAGCCCCGGCGGTTTTGCCGGAAACGCGCCCAGCGGGCTTGGTTAGGAGGGCTGAATCGGCTCATTGGCGCTCCTCGAAATCAATACGCGGATCGACCAGCGTATAGGTCATATCGCTGATGATATTCAGCAACAATCCAACGATCGTGAAAATATACAGCGTACCAAACATCACCGGATAATCACGTTGCAGCGTGGCGTCATAGCCCAATAGCCCCAGACCGTTGAGCGAGAACATGACCTCGATCAGCAGCGAACCGGTAAAGAACATGCTGATAAAGGTGGCGGGGAAACCGGCGATAACCAGCAGCATGGCGTTACGGAACACATGACGATACAGAATGCTTTTTTCGTTCAGCCCCTTGGCGCGGGCGGTGACGACGTACTGTTTGCGGATCTCATCCAGAAAGGCGTTTTTCGTCAGCATAGTCAGCGTGGCGAAGCCGCCGATCACCAGCGCTAACACCGGCAGCGTGATATGCCACAAATAGTCGGTTATCTTGCCGTACCAGGGCAGGGTGTGGAAGTGGCTGGAGACCAAACCGCGCAGCGGGAACCAGTCCAGATAGCTGCCGCCCGCGAATAGCACAATCAGCAGGATGGCGAACAAAAACGCCGGGATGGCGTAACCAACAACGATGAGCGCGCTGCTCCAGGTATCAAAGCGAGAACCGTCGCGAACCGCCTTTTTAATACCCAGCGGTATTGAGACCAGATAGATGATCAGGGTGCTCCAAAGCCCCAGCGAGATGGAAACCGGCATGCGATCCTTAATAAGGCCGATCACCGACTCGCCGCGGAACAGGCTATCGCCGAAGTCGAAACGCACATAGTCCCACAGCATCTTGAAATAGCGCTCGTGCAGAGGTTTGTCGAAACCGTAGCGCCGGGTGATTTCCTGTATTACTTCCGGGTCCAGTCCCCGGCCGCCGCGATAGGTATTCTCCACCGAGGGTTTGCCGCCGGGCCCATGGGCATTCCCCCTGCTGCCGTAGCCGCTCAGTTGTCCCATCTCAATCGCGGCGATAGCTTGATCGACCGGTCCGCCGGGCGCGATTTGCACGATGAAAAAATTGAGGGTGATGATCGCCCACAGGGTGGGGATCACGAAGAGCAGTCGTCGTACCAGGTAAGTTCCCATATCCAGTCCTTATCGCCGTTCGTCCGGGAGGGTGGCGGCTTTGCTGGCGTCGTACCACCAGCTGTCGAATCCTAGCGCATACGTTGGACGCACGGCGGGCATGCTGAACTTGTTCCAGTAGGCGAAGCGATCGTGATTGCTGAACCACATGGGGATCATGAACTGATGCCAGGTCACTACCCGATCTAGCGCGCGCCCTAGCGGCAGCAACGCCGACTTATCGCCCTGATGACGGATGATTTGGTCGATGAGGCGATCGATGGCCGGGTCTTGAACGCCGGGGGAGTTGTAGCTGGAGTCGAGATACTGGCTGCTCCAGCTCATCGCCAGATTGGCGCTGGGATACGGCTCGGTGACATACGGCCGCGACAGCATATCGAAATCCCGCTTACGCAGACGGTTGTTGAACTGCGGTACATCCACTATACGCACCGTCATCTCGATGCCAAGCCGTTTCAGGCTGTGCTGAAATGGGAGTACGAACTGAGCGTTGCCGGCGTTGGAGATCAGCAGTTCAAACCGGAAAGGATGACCGGTCTGCTGATTGACTAACGCATTGTTTTTCAGCTCCCAGCCTGCCTGTTTCAGCAGGTCGAGCGCCTGGAGCAGATGAGTACGATCGTAGCCGCTGCCATCGGATTCCGGCGGACGGTAGGCGGGGCCGAAGACTTCAGCAGGAATGCGATCTTTCAGCGGCGTCAGCCACTGCAGCTCGTTGGCGCTGGGACTGCCCGTCGCCGCATACTCCGTGTTTTGAAACAGACTGTTGGCGCGCTGATAGCTGTTAAAGAACAGCGTTTTGTTCATCCAGTTAAAATCAAACGCCAGCGTCAGCGCCTGACGCACTCGTCGATCGTGAAACAGCGGGCGAGTCGTGTTGAATACCAGCCAGCGCGTCGACTGCGCTGCCGTGTTCAGCTCGTCTTTCTTGATAATATAACCTCGAGAAAAGTTGCCGCCCTGGTATAGCGTCGTCCAGTGTTTGGGGGAGGTTTCGATGCGCATATCGAAAGCCCCGGCTTTAAACGCCTCCAGCGCCACGCTTTCATCCAGATAGTAGTCGTAGCGAATAGCATCGAAATTATATAGCCCTTTGTTGACCGGCAGATCGGCCGCCCAATAGTCCTTCACGCGGGAATAAATAACGTATTGGCCGATATGATAGTCGGAGATCCGGTATGGTCCACCCGCCAGAGGAGGCTGGGTCAGAGGTTCGTTGAACTTGCGATGTCGCCAGAACGCTTCCGGGATAATGGGCAGCGTCAGTAGCCCGATCATTTTGTCTTTATCCGGTGCGCCGAAGTCGAACCGCACGGTAAGCGGGTTGAGCGCACGGGCGGTCGTGCCTTTGTAGTATACGCGGAACTGCGGGACACCCTGCGTCATAAAGGTATTGAAGGTGAAGGCGACGTCTGAGGCGGTGACCGGCGAGTTATCGTGAAAGCGGGCGCGGGGATTCAGGTCGATCTCCAGCCAACGATAGCCGCTGTCGTAGCGCGCGCCGCTGGCGATCAGTGGGTAATAGCTACCGGACTCATCATCGGAATTGACGTACAGTGAATCATAAAGGACTTCGGTTCTGACCGCGGACAATCCCCGTGAAGCATAGCGGTTGAAATTATCGAACGAACCTAACGCGCTGAGGGTGATGCGCCCGCCTTTTGGGGCATCTGGGTTGACATAATCGAAGTGGGTGAAGCTTTTATTGTACTTCGGGGCGTCCAACATGGTGAAAGCAAAAGGCTGTTGCAGCGTCTCAGCCAGCCCCGATAGCGGGAACGCGATAAACAGTAAGGTGAAAGCGACGGATTTAAACATCGGGGCAGCTGACTCCTGAATAACGTCGTTCAAGTAATGCTGGCCAACGAGTCGGTGTGGCGCGTTGCATCGTTGTATAAAAAGCGATGGTGCTGGCACAGGCACGAAAAGGCATTTTAACGTATTCCTTTTGTGTTAGCAGGAGCTCGTGCGAGCGCCAATGAAAAACGCCGCGATAAATATGCGGCGTTTAGGATTTCTTTTGGTCGGCATCAACAGGGAAAAGAAGGATTAGCTGTGCGGAGCCTGCGCGAGCACCCGACGCCCTTCCTGATAACGGTGTTTCCAGTAGGTTTCGTCCAGATTCGAGATGGTGACGCCGCTGCTGGTTGACGCATGGACAAACTGCTGGCCGCCGAGATAAATGCCTACGTGGCGTCCCGTCGAACCGGCGCGAAACAGGACCAGATCGCCAGGGCGTAATTTATTGCGTTGAATTTTCTGACCAACTTCCTGTTGCTCATAGCTGGAGCGGGGAAGATCCATGCCGAACTGTTCACGGAAGGTGCGCTGAACAAAGGCGGAGCAATCGATGCCTTTCTTGGTTTGGCCGCCTAAGCGGTAACGAACGCCTTTCCAACTCGCGTACTGGTCAAGCAACTTGGTTTTCACTTCCACGTTCTGGACCATCGCTTCGAATTCAGCCTGAGAGGCTTGTAGTGAAGGATCACCATTAACCACACGCCTATCAATCTGAGAATTTAATACCGTATCACTGTTATTGCTGCTGCAGGCGGTAAGAACGATTGCTGCCGCGACGGCAGGCAGGGCCCGCCAGATGTATCTCAGTACCGGTTGAGATTTGACCATTGCTGTTATATTCCCTTCGTGTCCTTAGCGAACGAAATGATCGCTATATGCTGTATATGCCAAACCCAATAAGACTCAGGAATCGTTATTTAGGGACAATAACCGGATCGCCAAACCGTGCCGAGCAGCACTTTTTCTATAGCGGTATGTTCTGTCTATCGCATTTCGTGCGTGGCGGACAATCGTTCATAAACAACAGATTTTGTCGAGACTACCGGAATGAAAAAAAATTTGCGAGTACTTTTCCTCCTTTTATTTATATGAACTCGTGATGAAATTTTACAAAAAGCGGATATGAATCACTGCGGAATGGATTAATGGTAGCAGAACACGGTTTTATTGACGAAAAAACGGGGTAAAGAAGAGAGAACCGCAGCCAAAAGGCAGGATATCTGGCTGCGGTGAAGCGTCAATGCGAGGCGTCGGTCGGGCGGTATTTACCGGGGAGTCGGCGGTTCAGGGCATTGAGCAGAGCGTCGCTGGCTGGCGTCAGCAGCCACCAGCTCAATCCCACCAGTGCGACGGACAGCGAGCCGACGGCGATATCTGTGAACCAGTGCGCGCCAATCATCACTCGCGGCAATGAAAAGACAATGGTAATCAGCACGCCGATCGAAAAGGCTTTTACACCGAAATAGCGCAGCATAAAGGCGGCAAAAATCATCAGCATCATGCCGTGGTCGCCGGGGAAGCTGTCGCGGGAGGCGTCCTTGGTCGGGATGCCGGTGAGTTCGCCGACGCGGTTAATGTGCTCGAAAAACAGCGAAGGGCTGGCGTGCTGCGCCGGCAGCAGATGGCCGAGCTGGTTCAGCACCACGGCGGTGAGCAGCATGACGATCCCCAGTATCAGCAGTCGACGGCGATCGACCTGCGTGGCTTTGAGGTAAAAACTCAGGTACAGCGCGCCCATTGCCAGCAAAGAACAGCCGTCAAACGCGCGGTTGTTGGTCATCGCCACCAGCATCAGGAATGCGTGGTGGGTCGACAGGGGCTGATTAAAATAAAAGAAAATAGATTCATCGATGGCAAACCAGAAGCCGTGATTGGCCGGTAAATACCAGGAAAGAAACAACGCAATGCCAATCGCGTTCAATAAAAGAATCACAGGAATATTTCGTTTGGACATAGGAACTGCTCATTAACTAAAAGATTAAAAATAAACTACCGCAGTGCGGTTAAACGGGATTGTAACAATGTGCGCTGCGCTGGAGCGAATTCCACACCGCTTCGGTCTCGTTGGTTATATCAATACGGCTATCCGGGCGCCCGAGTCCGGTGGGTTCGATCAGCAAACGAAGCAGTTTCTTCTGCTAGAGCAGCATATTCAGCCCGACCTGCATCGGCAATCCGTTGACGCAACACAAACACCCGCCGGGGATCTCTTTCTGCACGGCTCCGCGGTCGGCCCGTAACGCGCCATCGATATTTATTTCGCCGTATTCGTTGACCAGCACCGCCCAGACTTCATCCGCCGGTTTTTGAGACGGCAGGTGAAACTGGGTGGTGGTTTTGCCGCTGCCGAGGAAGCCGGTAATCACATTGACTTGGGTTAATACAGGCGTCTCCCGAAGAAATCAGTAAAACAAGACGCTCGGCGCAAACCGGGGTCGGTACAGCCTGCGTTATTCGGCGCGGCCCATGTATCGGCGCTCCGGGATGTGGATACGGATTTTTTCGCCAGCGCTGAGGTATTCCGGCACCTGTATCACCAGACCGGTGTTCAGGGTGGCCGGTTTATTGCGTGCGCTGGCGGAAGCGCCTTTGATACCGGGGGCGGTGTCGACAATTTCCAGATCGACCGTCTGCGGAAGTTCCAGCGCCAGAATCTGTCCATCCATCGTCAGGACCTGAATGCCCGGCATACCGCCTTCAGGAATAAACAACAGCTCATCTTCAATCTGCTCTCTTTTGAAGTTGTACGGCGTGTAGTCTTCATCATCCATGAAGACATATTCGTCGCCATCGATATAAGAGAAGGTCACCTGGCGGCGAGAAAGGGTAATGGTGTCGAGGATATCATCGCCTTTAAAGCGCTCTTCGACTTTCAGTCCAGTGCGGACATCGGAAAAACGCATTTTGTATAGCGTGCTGGCACCACGGGCGCTTGGACTCTGAATATCGATATCTTTGACCAGCAGCAGTTTGCCGTTGTAGTTAACGGCCATACCGCGTTTGATTTCGTTAGCTCTTGCCATGGAAGACATACCTTGTGAAGGGTGAGATAAATTTTTGTGGCGACAAGTTACTCGCGCGGCCGGATTCAGGCAAGCAGGATTTACGTCAAGCGGCGTCAACGCGTGGAAAAGCGGTAGTCTTTGCCGATGAGGGCTGATAAGGTCCGCCTTTGTCTCCCTGTATCTCATCGCCCACAGGAACATCGTGATGGACTGTCGTCCCGACTGCGGCGCTTGCTGCATCGCACCTTCTATATCGAGCCCGCTTCCCGGCATGCCGCAGGGAAAACCCGCTAATACGCCTTGCATCCATCTGGATGCGCGAATGCGCTGCAAGATTTTTCATTCGCCGCTGCGGCCTGCCGTGTGCGCCAGCCTGCAACCCCGGCGGGATATGTGCGGCCAGCATAGAGATGAATCTCTCATTTACCTGATTCAATTGGAAAACGCGACGGCACCCTGAATGGTTGCCCCGAGTCAGGCATCTTTAATGCGCCACATGCAGTAGCCTGCCGCCAGACTCAGACCAAGCGCAAGGATGAATCCCGCGTGATAGTTCCAGATCTCCGCCACCAGTCCGCCCAGCGAACCCGAAATGATCCAGCCGACGCGGGAGGTATTCGAAAACAGCGTCGTGGCCGCGCCTGCCTGACCCGGCATCAAATCCTGAAAATAGAGCATGCCTATACCGGCCAGAATGCCGATAAACACGGCGTTCAGCAACTGTAACGCCAGCAGCGCCCGCGGAGAGTCCAGCAGGCATAATCCGAGATAAAACAGCAGGCCGGCGGCGATAGCCAGCCTCATTAAATAGCGCTTGCCGAGACGCCGGGCGAGATAACCCGAAATCAGCATCGCCGGAATTTCCAGCCCGGCCGCCGTGCCCATCATTACGCCCGCCAGCTTCTCTTCCAGCTTCAGCTCTTGCACTAAATAAAGCGGCATATTAATGAGGTAGATGCCGTTGCAGGTCCACATCAGCGTACAGGCGGCGCAGAGCAGCAGTGTGTCGCGGCGGTGGCTGCGCGGCGAATCCAGCGTTTCGGCGGTTTTGATGCGGGGATGCTTCGGCATCGACGGCAGCAGCAGTCCGACCATCAGACCGCACAGTAAGAACACGCCGGTTGCGGTCATATACATCGCCGGGAAGCCCAATCCCAGCGCTAACGCGAAGGCGATGGGCGGACCGATAACCCAGGAAAGCGAGATCTGCGCGCGCATCACGGAGCTGAACATCGCGGCCTCGCGCCCTGAACGGTCGGCATACTCACGCGCCAGCGCGAACAGCTGTGGATTGGCCGTCGAGCCGAAGCTCGAGAGCAATACGCCTACCAACAACAGCACTGCATAGTTTCTATTCCAGGCAAACAGCAGGCAGGCCAACGCGCCGAACAGGCAGCAGGCCACGATCAGCCGCTTGCGGTCGCCGCGGTTGTCGGAGTAACTGGCCAGGAGTTGGCTGACCACAATGCCGATGACCGCATTGCCGGTGTAGAACAAACCCACGAGTACCGGACGCGCATGGACTTCCATGGAGAGGAACAGACTCAGGGTCGGGAGCTGCAAGGCTCCGGCGATACCGGAGAGAAACGCAACAAGCAGAAAAGCGGACACGGTGATGTCTGGCAGTCGTCGCGGTGTCGTGGCGGATGTATGCATGGTGGTCTGACGGAGTGAAAAATGAACAGAGCGTCGTATTCTACGCCTGCGGGACGTAAAAGGGTAAACCGTTTTCTTCAGCACATTTCAGCTGGCATCGCGCTAAAACTGAACTATAACCGTGTTGATGCGAAAATGTGCGTTACCTCTAAGAATCATACTGAGTTTAATGGACAATGCTTGCATAGACATTGGGAAAGACGCAGTATTCTGAAACGCTTCAGTAGCGCGTTTTATGAAACGATTTTAATCACTCGGCCATTTTTTTTCCATAAAAGCTGAAACGATTCAATTTTGGCGGGAGAGGAGAACTATGTTCCAGTTGTCACAGCAAGATATTCATATAGGGGCGACCGCCGGCGACAAGCAGGAGGCCATCAAACAAGTGGCAGCCGCGCTGACTGAAGCAGGTTGCGTCAGCGAAGAGTATGTTGAAGGAATGCTACAGCGTGAACTGCAAACTTCTACTTATCTGGGAAACGGTATCGCCATACCGCATGGAACGACGGATACGCGCAACCTGGTCCGCAAGACGGGCATTCAGGTGTTTCAGTTTCCTAAAGGGATCGCCTGGGGAGACAACCAAACCGCTTACGTCGTCTTGGGGATCGCGGCACGCTCCGACGAACATTTGGCGCTGCTGCGTCAGTTGACTCACGTTCTGAGCGATGACAGCGTGGCTGAACGCCTGGCGTCAACCACGTCGACGGAAGAGTTGCGCAGTGTGCTGATGGGCGAACAGCAGACGGCGGAGTTCCGCTTCGACGCCTCGCTGATTTCTCTGAACGTGGCGACGGATAATCTGGTCACGCTGCAGGCGCTAAACGCGGGCAAATTACAGCAGATCGGTGCCGTCGACGCCCGCTTCGTCAGCAATGTGGTGGTCAGCAAGCCGTTGCATCTGGGCCACGGCATCTGGGTCAGCGACAGCCAGGAGGGCAATCTGATTAGCGCGCTGGCGATTAGTCGTCCGCTGGAGCCTTTGGTTGCTGATGACGAAAAGGTGGCGATGCTGCTGACGGTGTCAGCCGCCGACGATCAGGTAAATGCGCCGATTGATTACCTGAGCAAGTTACTGAGCGCGGGTAAGTTCGACAGCCTGCTCAGCGCCGACGCGCCGACGCTGCTGACCTTGTTATCCAGCGAAGCGGCGGAAGAAAGCAACGCGCTGGTGGCGGAGTTCATTATTCGTAATGAACACGGCCTGCATGCCCGTCCCGGCGCCATGCTGGTCAACGTCGTCAAACAGTTTACGAGTGAAATTACCGTCGCCAACCTCGACGGGACAGGCAAACCGGCGAACGCCCGTAGCCTGATGAAAGTGGTGGCTCTGGGCGTGAAGTCCGGCCATCATTTACGATTTACCGCCAATGGCAGCGATGCTGAAGCCGCGCTGAAAGCCATCGGTGAAGCTATTGCATCCGGATTAGGGGAGGGAGCATGAGCAGGAGAGTCGCGACCATTACGCTGAATCCGGCTTACGATCTGGTGGGATACTGCCCGCAGGTCGAACGTGGGGAAGTCAACTTGGTCCAAACCGCAGGTCTGCACGCTGCGGGTAAAGGGATTAACGTCGCCAAGGTCCTGAAAGACTTGGGCATTGATGTGACGGTGGGGGGATTCCTGGGCAAAGATAACCAGGATGGATTTCAGCAACTGTTCAGCGAACTGGGGATCGCCAACCGTTTTCAGGTCGTCAACGGACGTACACGTATCAACGTCAAGCTGACGGAGCAGGACGGTGACGTCACGGACCTGAACTTCTCGGGCTTTGAAGTGACGCCGCAAGATTGGCAGCGCTTCGTTAACGAT
Organism: Lonsdalea populi; assembly: GCF_015999465.1. NCBI lineage: Bacteria > Pseudomonadati > Pseudomonadota > Gammaproteobacteria > Enterobacterales > Pectobacteriaceae > Lonsdalea > Lonsdalea populi. The sequence goes on along the minus strand of NZ_CP065534.1, from coordinate 2,164,705 downwards.
TCGCTGAGCTGGCTGGGTCAGTTCGACATGGTGGCGGTCAGCGGAAGCCTGCCGGCAGGCGTCGATCCTGACGCCTTCACCGACTGGATGACCCGCCTGCGCAGCCAATGCCCGTGCATCATTTTCGACAGCAGCCGCGAAGCGCTGGTCGCCGGTCTGAAAGCCTCGCCGTGGCTGGTCAAACCCAACCGTCGCGAGTTGGAAATCTGGGCGGGCCGCAAGTTGCCGACGCTGGACGATGTGGTCGATGCCGCGCACGCGCTGCGTGAACAGGGGATTGCACATGTCGTCATTTCCCTGGGCGCGGAAGGCGCGCTGTGGGTCAATGCTTCCGGCGCCTGGCTGGCCAAGCCGCCGGCCTGCGATGTGATCAGCACCGTCGGCGCGGGCGACTCGATGGTCGGCGGCCTGATTTACGGCCTGCTGATGCGCGAATCCAGCGAACATACTCTGCGTCTGGCGACGGCGGTCGCGGCACTGGCGGTCAGCCAGAGCAATGTTGGCGTGACGGACCGGCCGCAGCTTGCTGCGATGATGGCCCGCGTTGATCTGAAACCTTTCAATTAACAGCAGGAGAAGCACAATGAAAACGCTGCTGATATTCGATAAGTCTTTAGGAAGAGTCAAAAGCAGATTAGTGCACAACCAGCTTGGCGTCGCAGCGTCGAAAGCGGGACTCACGCTGACGGAACAGCCTGCCGAGGCTGATCTGGTCATCGTGTTTGGCGATCAACAGGCAGACAGCGCGCTAAACGGGAAAAACGCGTTTTTCGCCGATGTCGCGCAGGCGCTGAGTCAGCCGGATGCGTTGCTGGAAAAAGCCAAGTCGGAAGCCGTGCCTTATCAGGCGAGCGCACCGGCAACGACGAAAGCGTCATCCTCCGCGGTGTCGAGCGGTGTGACCCGCATTGTCGCCGTTACGGCGTGTCCGACCGGCGTCGCTCACACTTTTATGGCGGCGGAAGCCATCGAAACGGAAGCGAAGAAGCGCGGCTGGTGGGTGAAAGTGGAAACCCGCGGCTCCGTGGGCGCGGGCAACCCTATCACGCCGGAGGAGGTTGAACAGGCGGATGTGGTGATCGTCGCCGCCGATATCGAAGTCGACCTCAGTAAGTTCGCGGGCAAGAAAATGTACCGTACCTCGACCGGTCTGGCGCTGAAAAAAACCGCGCAGGAGCTGGATAAAGCGCTGGAGGAAGCGACCGTTTACCAGCCGGCTGGGCAGTCCAGCGCGTCGGCTGCCGGCGGTAAAAAAGGCGGTACAGGCCCTTACAGCCACCTGCTGACTGGGGTGTCTTACATGCTGCCGATGGTGGTGGCCGGTGGCCTGTGTATCGCGCTTTCGTTCGTGTTCGGCATCGAGGCCTTCAAGCAGGAAGGGACGTTGGCTGCGGCGCTGATGAAGATCGGGGGCGGTTCCGCTTTCGCGCTGATGGTGCCGGTGTTGGCCGGTTATATCGCCTTTTCCATCGCGGACCGTCCGGGGCTGACGCCGGGGCTGGTCGGCGGGATGTTGGCGGTGAGTACCGGCGCGGGATTTATCGGCGGGATCATCGCCGGGTTCCTGGCGGGGTATCTGGCCCGCGCCATTAATAATCACGTCAAGCTGCCGCAAAGTCTCACCGCACTGAAGCCCATACTGATTATTCCGCTGATAGCGACGCTGATTACCGGCCTGATCATGATTTATGTGGTCGGTACGCCGGTCGCCAAAATCCTGACGGGGCTGACCTCCTGGCTGCAGTCAATGGGAACGGCCAACGCGGTCATCCTCGGCGCAGTGTTGGGCGGCATGATGTGTACGGATATGGGGGGACCGGTAAACAAGGTGGCCTACGTTTTCGGCACCACGTTGCTCAGTAGCCAGGTTTACGCACCGATGGCGGCTGTCATGGCCGGCGGGATGGTGCCGCCGCTGGCGATGGGGCTGGCGACGCTGCTGGCGGGTAAGAAATTCACGCCGCCGGAACGCGAAGGCGGCAAGGCCGCGCTGGTGCTGGGTATGTGCTTCATTTCCGAAGGCGCGATCCCTTATGCTGCACGTGATCCGATGCGCGTACTGCCGTGCTGCATTGTCGGCGGCGCATTGACCGGCGCGCTGTCCATGGCGGTGGGCGCTAAACTGATGGCGCCGCACGGGGGCCTGTTCGTACTGTTGATTCCGGGGGCGATTACGCCGGTTATCGGTTACCTGCTTGCGATCATCGCCGGTACGGTGGTCAGCGGCGTGCTGTACGCCCTGCTGAAACGGCCGGAACCGACGGCGACCGTCACGGCGCAGAGCTAATACATTTGAACGGTCCCTAGGAGATAACAGGGATGTTGATGATGAACGCCAGTCTTCGGACTGGCTTTTTTTATTGGGAGACGGTCGATAATATTCCCCGTTGGCGTGCCGGATTGATGCGCAGGAAGGGGATCGTCAGGGTGCGGCGGCGGTTATGATTCTTTTACCGGCGCGGGGGCTTTCTTAGCCTGCGATGCGCTGCTGCGACTTCAGCCACGCAATTTCGTCCGGCCAGATATCGGGATTCACCGTTTCCAGGATCAGAGGAATCTCGTCGAAGCGGGGATCGCGCATAATGTAGCTGAACACCGTTTTGCCGATGTTGCCTTCACCTAAGCTGTGGTGGCGGTCGACACGACTATTAAATTCGCTTTTCGCATCGTTGAGATGCATGCCGCGCAGATAGCGGAAACCGACGATCTCTTCCAATTCTTCGAAAGTGCGCCGGCAATCGTCTTCCGTGCGTAGATCATAACCGCCGGCAAAGGCGTGGCAGGTATCAATGCAAAATCCGACCCGGCTTTTATCTTCGACCTGGTCGATGATTTCGGCCAAATGCTCGAAACGGAAACCGAGGTTGCTGCCTTGTCCCGCTGTATTTTCAATCACCGCAGTGACGCCTGCAGTGGCATCCAGCGCGATGTTGATGGACTCGGCGATACGTGAAAGGCAGCGGCTTTCATCGATCTGCTGCAAATGGCTGCCGGGATGAAAGTTCAGCAGTGTCAGCCCCAGTTCCTGACAGCGGCTCAGCTCGTCGATGAACGCGGCACGTGACTTTTCCAGCGCCTCTTCAACGGGGTGACCCAGGTTAATCAGATAGCTGTCGTGGGGCAGGATCTGGGCCGGGGTGTAATGATATTGCTCACAGGCGGACTTGAAGCGGTCGATCACGTCCGGGGTTAACGGCGCGGCGAGCCACTGGCGCTGGTTTTTGGTAAACAGCGCAAACGCCGTTGCTTCGAGCTCGTGCGCGCGGATGACGGCCTGATCAACGCCGCCTGCGGCGCTGACGTGAGCACCTACATATTTCATTCTTTTCTCCTGTATGTCGGAACGTCCCAACGGGATGGATACCATAGAGCGTCGCCTGGCGAGCGCATTATGACATTATCGCTACCGGGGGCGGCAAGTCCGGCGTGTCCGAATCAGGAAAACAGATGCAAGACGCCCAGATTGATCGCGCCGCCGCCAACAATCAGCCAGATAAACAGCAGCAGCGCCAACAGCACCGGCTTGATGCCTGCCTGCCTGAGCATCTGGACGCGGGTGGCGATCCCCAGCGCGGCCATCGCCATCGTCAGGAGCACTCCGTCGAGCTTGACCAGCGTGTCGACCCAGTTGGCGGGCAGCAAAGAGAGCGAGTTAAATCCCGCCACCAGGATGAACACGACGGCGAACCAGGGAAACATCATTGGCGCGGCTTCCTCCGCATAAATCGCGGCAGAACGCTGCCGTTTAAGCCACAGGCCAAGCAGGAACAGGAAGGGCGCCAGCATCATCACGCGCAGCATTTTGGCGATGACCGCCATGTTTTCCGCATCGTTATTAATCGCATGACCCGCCGCGACTACCTGCGCCACCTCATGCAGCGTCGAGCCGAGATAGACGCCAAATGTCTGCGCGGTAAACAGGCCAGCATGGCCGGACTGGAGATGCGCGTAGATCCAGGGGTAAAGAAACATGGCGGTCGTGCCGAATATCACCACGGTGGATACGGCGACGGCGACTTTATCCGCGGTGGCTTTTAGCACGGGCGCGGTCGCCAACACCGCAGCCGCGCCGCAGATGCTGCTACCCGCGCCGACGAGCAGTACCGTTTGTTCATCCAGTTTAAACCAGCGGCGGCCCATCCAGCAGGCTAAGAGCAGCGTGGAGGTCAGCGTGAGGACGTCGATGATCAGCCCGCGAGGGCCGATGGCGGTAATCTGTACGAAGCTGAGTTTAAATCCATAAAGCACGATCCCAAGGCGTAACAGATAATGCTTCGTCCACTGCACGCCCGCGTCGCATGACCTCTGCACCCACGGATAGAGCGTATTGCCCAGCACCATGCCTAGCAGGATCGCCAGCGTCAGGGAGCCGAGCCCCCAGCGGATAACCACGGGGAAATTCGTCAGCCACATCACGGCCAGCATGATCAGACCGATCGCGAGAATGCCGGGCAGCAGTGGTCGGACGGTGAATATGAAGGGAACGGCCCGAAGACGGGATAAGAATAGCGGCATGGCATACACCTTGTGACGGGATCTCTTAGGGTCACAGGCTATGCGCCGCGTGCTTAAAATAGAAATTGATTATATATTTATAACCTATGAGTATTTACGATAAGAGCCTGCTATGCACATCACCCTACGTCAGTTGGAAGTCTTTACCGAAGTTTTGAAAACAGGGTCGACGACGCAGGCTTCCGTCGCGCTGGCGCTCTCGCAATCAGCAGTCAGCGCGGCGTTGTCCGATTTGGAAGGCCATCTGGGCGTGCAGCTTTTCGACCGCGTCGGCAAACGGCTGGTGGTCAATGAGCACGGACGTTTACTGTTTCCCAAGGCATTGGCGCTGCTGGAACAGTCTTCGGAGATCGAACAGCTGTTTCGTCGCGACGTCGGCGCCTTGCGCATCTACGCCAGCAGCACCATCGGTAATTATCTGATGCCCGCGATCATCGCCCGCTACCGCCGCAACTCCCCGGATACACCGCTGGAGTTGCAGGTCGGCAACACGCAGGACGTTGTCAACGCGGTGTCGCAGTTCAGCGTCGACCTCGGATTGATCGAAGGGCCATGCCATCATCCGGACCTGATTACGCAGGCCTGGGTAGAGGACGAACTGGTCGTATTCTGTTCCGCAGATAGCCCGTTGGCCGGGCAGGGGCCGGTGACGTTAGAGGCGCTCGCAAACGCGCCGTGGATTCTGCGCGAGCAGGGCTCGGGCACGCGTGAAGTGCTGGACCATCTGCTGCTGGACCGGCTGCCGCATTTCCAACTGATGATGGAGCTGGGCAATTCAGAGGCGATCAAACATGCGGTGCGTTACGGCATGGGGATCAGCTGCCTGTCCCGTCATGTGATTGCCGATCAGTTGGCGTCGGGCGCGCTGTTGGAACTCCGGGTGCCGCTGCACAACCTTAATCGCACGCTCTATCTGGTTCACCACCGGCAAAAGCATCTGTCCAACGTGTTGTGCCGTTTTCTGGAGTATTGTCGCCAGCCGGTCTGCGAAGCGTAAATCGCCGTTACCCGCTTCTGGATGAGTGGATGGATAATGATTATCTCCACGCGGTATAAATAGCTGTTCCTTATAATCAGGAGCGGGTTATTAACCTCTCTTATGATTAGCGATTCCCGCTACCCAGCCGGGGGGTATTTGTTACAATCCGGCCCTCAATTTTATCGGCCAAGCGGAATCAAGATGGCTCAACACGATACTCAGACCCCATCGCAAGGGGGCGGAACGCTACGCCGTGAACTCAAAGCGCGGCATCTTACGATGATCGCCATCGGCGGTTCGATCGGGACAGGACTCTTTGTGGCCTCCGGGGCCACCGTGGCGCAGGCCGGACCGGGCGGCGCGCTGCTTTCTTATGTGCTGATTGGCTTGATGGTTTACTTCCTGATGACCAGCCTCGGTGAACTGGCGGCCTTCATGCCGGTATCCGGCTCTTTCTCAACCTATGGCGCACGCTATGTGGGCGAGGGATTCGGCTTCGCGCTGGGCTGGAACTACTGGTACAACTGGGCGGTGACTATCGCCGTCGACTTGGTCGCAGCGCAGCTGGTGATGGGCTACTGGTATCCGGATGTGCCGGGCTGGATTTGGAGCGCACTCTTCCTGACCGTGATCTTCTTGCTGAACTACATCTCCGTAAAAGGTTTTGGCGAAGCGGAATATTGGTTCTCCCTCATCAAAGTCATCACCGTGCTGATATTTATCGGGGTGGGCGTGCTGATGATTGTCGGTATCCTGAGAGGGGGAGAGCACGCGGGTCTGCACAACTGGCAAATCGGCGATGCGCCATTCGCTGGCGGCTTCTCGGCGATGATCGGCGTTGCGATGATCGTGGGCTTCTCCTTCCAAGGGACGGAGCTGATTGGGATTGCCGCCGGCGAATCCAAAGATCCGCAGAAGAACATTCCTCGCGCCATCCGGCAGGTATTCTGGCGTATCCTGCTGTTCTATGTGTTCGCCATCCTGATCATCAGCCTGATTATTCCTTACACCGACCCGAACCTGCTGCGCACCGACGTCAAAGACATTAGCGTCAGTCCGTTTACGCTGGTGTTCCAGAACGCTGGCCTGCTGTCCGCCGCGGCAGTGATGAACGCGGTGATATTGACGGCCGTGCTGTCGGCGGGGAACTCCGGCATGTATGCCTCTACCCGTATGCTGTTCACGCTGGCGCGGGAAGGTAAAGCGCCGGCGATGTTCGGCCGACTGTCTCGGGGCGGCGTGCCGCGCAACGCGCTGTATGCGACGACCGTCGTGGCCGCACTGTGCTTCCTGACCTCCATGTTCGGTAATCAGACGGTCTATCTGTGGTTGCTGAACACCTCGGGGATGACGGGCTTTATTGCGTGGCTCGGCATTGCCATCAGCCACTATCGGTTCCGTCGTGGTTTCATTAAGCAGGGCGGCGATTTGACGGCATTACCGTACCTGTCCAGCTTCTTCCCGCTGGGGCCAATCTTTGCCTTTGTGCTGTGCCTGATTATTACATTGGGTCAGAACTATGAGGCGTTTCTGGCGGACCAGATTGACTGGTACGGCGTAGCGGCCACTTATATCGGCATTCCGCTGTTCCTGACTATCTGGTTTACGTACAAGCGGGTGAAACGTACCCGCTTTGTGAAATATGCCGATATGGTGTTTCCGCGCTACGAATAATCCCGCCAGGGTAAGCCACTGAAAAGGCCGGTCGCACGCTTTGTGCTGACCGGCTTTTTTATGGGGCGCGTCATGATGGCTCAAGGCGGAGATAAAAAGGGATCGTTCGATGCGTGGTCCACGGACGATGGAGGAAAGCAGTAACGGGCAGAGTAGAAGAAGCGGGAAGTGGGAAACTCCGGCCCGCGAGGGAGCCGGAGAGGGAAAGTGCGCAAGCCGTCAGGCGGAAGGATGACTTTCAGGACGGGCGCGGCGGTAGGAGGTATACAGAATCCATGCCAATGGCAGCAGCGCCAGCGGCGCAGCCACATACCCAATCGTGCTCATGCCCACATACAGGCTGACTTTACTGCCTAGCAGGGCGCCTGCGCCGATACCCAGGTTATAAAGGCCCGAGAAGATGGACATTGCAATATCGCTAGCATCCGGGGCCAGGCTCAAAACGTTGGTCTGCATCGCCAGACCAATGCCCATGATCGCCATGCCCCACACCATGCACAGGACGATCATGCTGGATTCGTAGCCCGCGGCAGGCAGCAACAACCCCAACGAAAGCACCAGCAATCCGATCGCGCTAAGCAAAAAGCCGGTCGGGTGTTTGTCGCTGTAACGGCTATATAGCACGCTGCCGAGAATACCCGCAGCCCCGAACAGCAACAGGATCAGCGTCGTGAAGTTTTCGGACTGGCCGGCCACATTCTGGATAAACGGCTCGATATAGCTGTAAGCCGTGAAGTGCGCGGTGACCAGAATGACGATCAGCACATACACCGTCACCAGTTCCGGGCGCTTGAACAGCATGGGAACGCTGGCCAGCGAGCCGGAGTGTTCGCTCGGCAGACGCGGCAACAGGCGCGCCAGCAGAATCAGTGAAACCGTGGCGCCGACTGCAATCACCATAAAGGTCACGCGCCAGCCCAGCAACTGACCGACTACGCGGCCCATCGGCAGACCCAGCACCATCGCCAGCGCCGTACCCGTAGCGAGCATACTCAGCGCCGCCGCACGTTTTCCCGGCGGCGCCATGCGGATAGCCAGCGAGGCGGTGATGGACCAGAACACAGAGTGGGCCAGCGCCACCCCGGCGCGGGAGATCACCAGCACCGTGAAGTTCCAGGCCACCGCCGACAGCACATGGCTGGCGATAAACAGGCAAAAGATCCCGATCAGCAGCTTGCGCCGCTCGATGCCGCTGGTCAGCAGCACGCAGATCAAGGACGCCAGGGTCACAATCCAGGCGTAAATAGTAATCATCAGTCCGACTTCTTCTGTCTTCATGGCAAAACTCTGCGCAATGCCGCTGAGAAGTCCGACGGGAATGAATTCGGTGGTGTTAAAAATAAACGCGGCAACAGACAGCGTAATGACACGCATCCAGGCTGTGGAGCGTGATGGTGCGGCGGATTCCATAAATATTTCTCGAAATGAATAAGGAAGAACGCGCTTATTTTAGACAAAGAGGTAAAGAAATACGATGTAGATCACAATTTTGTATGAATTTTTTTAAGTGAAATGTGCGCTTTATAACGAGAAGTTAACCGGTTTGTGCAATAACCGGTTTCGTCACCGGTGTATCTATCGGGCAATGCCTTAGATACGCCGGTGAGCGTGCTTAGCGTTTTTGGAAGTAGGTCATCGCCAGCGCGGCGGCGAGCACCAGCCCTTTAATGATGTCCATGGCGTAATAGGGCACGGACAGCATGACCAGACCATTTTGCAATACACCCAGCAGCACGGCGCCGACCAGCGTGCCCAGTGCGTTCGGTTTGCCGGAACCCGCTAGCGAAAATCCGATATAGGCGGCGGCTACGGCATCCATCAAATAGCCGCCACCGGCGTTGACCTGAGAGGAACCGATGCGCGACGCCAGCAAGATACCGCCCAGCGCGGCCAGCAGCGAGGAAAATACGTAGGCCATGACCCGGTAGCGCGCGGAGCGAATACCGGCGAGACGAGCGGCTTCGGGATTACCGCCGATGGCGTACATCCGGCGTCCGTGTTTGGTCAGTGAGAGGTACAGTTGTACGATGACGGTAACCGCCAGCATGATCACGACGATGGTCGGCACCTGCCCGAGAGTGGAGAAAAATTCCGGGATCAGACCTTCCGCCATTTCCCCGCTGGGTAAGACCATGTTTTGGGTGATTGAGCCGCCGTAACTGTAGGTCATCGCGACGCCCTGAATCACAAACAGACTCGCCAGCGTCGCCAGCATGTCCGGAATGCGCAGAATGACGATCAGGAAGGCGTTGAATAATCCCACCAGCATGCACAGCGCCAGCGTCAGTAAAATCGCGCCCGTCGTGCCGAAGCCGTACCAGACGAACAGCGAAACCACCAGCGCGTTGGCCAGCGATGCCGTCGAACCCACAGACAGGTCGAAGCCGCCGACGGACAGCGACAAGGACACGCCGATGGCGATCACCGTCACAATGGCGATGGATCTCAGGATGTTGATGATGTTGTACGGGTCGAGAAAGTTATCTGACGCCAGTCCAAACAGCACCACCAGCGCGACGACGGTCAGCAGCATGCCCCATTTGTACAGGAAATCGAACAGACGATGGATGACAGGGAGAGCCCCGTTAGATGAATGTTGCTGACTCACGCAGGAGTTCCTCCGGTTGAATACAATAAAAGGGTTTCTTCGTCCGTCGCCGCGGCGTCCAGCTCCGCCACGACACGGCCATCCCACAGCACGCAGATGCGATCGCACAATCCCACCAGTTCGGAGAATTCACCCGAGGCGTAAATAATCCCTTTCCCCTGTTGCGACAGCGCCCCCATCAATCCAAACAAATCCTGCTTGGCTTTGATGTCCACGCCTTTGGTCGGTTCGTCAAAAATCAGCACCTGCATATCGCTGCGCATCCATTTGCCGATGGCGACCTTTTGCTGGTTGCCGCCGGACAAACGGCGAATGGTCTGCTGAGGGCCACGGGTGCGAATGTCGAGCTGCCGGATCAATTGTTTTGCCCAGGTGACGGCCTGGCCTCTGCTGAACACGCCCCAGCGGGAAAAGCTGTCGCTGGCGGCGATGCTCAGGTTCATTGACACGGTTTCATCAATGAAAATCCCCTCCTTGCGACGCTCTTCCGGCACCAGCGCGATCCCCGCGGCGACAGAATCGGCAGGGGTGCGTGGTTTCCAGGGCTGTCCACGATATGTTCCCGCGCGAATGCGACTACGGCTTGCGCCAAACAGCGCCTTGCACAGCTCGGTCTTTCCGGCGCCCGCCAGACCGGCGATGCCCAGAATTTCGCCTTTGCGCAGCGTCAGAGTGATATCCCGCAGCAACGTGTCGTCATGCAGGCCTTCAATGCGCAACAGCGTCTCGTCATGCGATACCGGCGTGCGGGGAGGGAAGATGTCGGTTAGCTGATGACCGAGCATATTTTCGACGATCTGTTCGCTGCTCAGCCCCTGCATCGACGTGCGGCTGACGAATTCGCCGTCGCGAAGCACGGTCAGCGTGTCGCAAATCGCTTTCAACTCGTGAATGCGGTGAGAAATAAACACGATACCGATGCCCTCCTCCTGCAGGCGGCGCACGACGGCAAAGAGCCGTTCGCTCTCTTCCTGATCCAGCGGCGCCGTGGGCTCGTCGAGGATCAGAAAACGGCAGTCATGCGACAGTGCACGCGCCAGCAGCACCTGCTGTTTTTCCGCCAGCGTGCAGTGTTCCATGCGGCGCCGCACGTTGAGGGTTATACCCAGTTGCGCCAGCAGCGCAGCAGCTTGACGGCGGAGATACGGCCAGTTCAGGCCGTGGCCGTTTTGCGCCAGCGTATCCAGCATGATGTTTTCCGCGACCGAGAGCGTCGGCACCAGCGCCGCGTCGACTTCCTGCTGAACCAGATGAATGCCGTATCGCTTGGCATCACGCGGGGAGTGGATGGAAACGGCTTCGCCGTCCAGCAAGATATCACCGGTATAGCGGTCATGCGACCCCGACAGAATCGCCATCAGGGTGGATTTTCCGGCGCCGTTAGCGCCCGTCAGAGCGTGAATAGAACCGCCCTCCAGGGCGAACTGCACCTGTTTTAACGCCGGGAAACCGGCGAAGGAGATGGAAATGTCGCGCATTTCCAAACGTGAACGGTGGGCAATGGACATAACTACGGCGACTCGTCTTGGCGATAAGGGATAGTGGCGTTAGCCGGCTGAAAATTAACACACTTTTGTGAGATAAAGAATGCTGAATAGCGGGGATCCGCGCCGCGTTTGAAAATGAAAAAGCATAACTTAAGCAAAAAAGTGATTAAGAATAGGACCCGATGATTTTAAGATGCGTTGACGGTCTGATGACAAAAACCGCAATCGGGGTGACCGCCCCACCGCAATAAAAGGCCAACACGCTGTAACGCAAGGAATAACCGATAATGAGCACAACACCTATCCGTGTCCAGGTTGGGCCGGCGAATTACTTTTCCTTTCCAGGGGCTATCGACAAACTGGCCGATTTCTATCCTGCGCCGATGCTTAAACGGGCGCTATGGATCCACGGCGAACGCGCGCTGAACGCCGCGAAACCTTATCTGCCCGCCGAGTTTTCGGCGGAAGGCGCAAAGCGGGGATGCTTCGCCGCGCACTGCAGCGAAAGCGAAGTCGAAAGATGGGTCACTTTGGCGGGCGACGATCGTTCCGTGGTCATCGGCGTCGGGGGCGGGGCGGTACTGGATACCGCCAAAGTGGTGGCGCGTCGTCTGGGCGTTCCGCTCGTGGCGATCCCGACGATTGCGGCGACCTGCGCGGCGTGGACGCCGCTGTCCGTCTGGTATAACGACGAGGGACAGGCGTTACGGTTCGAAATTTTCGAAGACGCGAACCATATAGTGTTGGTGGAACCGCGCATTATCCTGTCTGCCCCGGTGGACTATCTGCTGGCCGGTATCGGCGATACGCTTGCCAAGTGGTACGAAGCCGTGGTGCTGAGTCCCCGCCCGGAGACGCTGCCGCTGACCGTTCGGCTGGGGTTGCAGACGGCATTGGACATTCGCAACGTGCTGCTGCGACAAAGCGAAGCCGCGCTGAAAGCGGTTGAGTCGGGAACGATTAATCAGGACTTTCTGGACGTGGTCGAAGCGATTATCGCCGGCGGCGGCATGGTCGGCGGTCTGGGCGAGCGTTACACCCGCGTGGCAGCGGCGCATGCGGTGCATAACGGGCTGACGGTGTTGCCGCACTTGGAGCGTTTTCTTCACGGCACCAAGGTGGCTTACGGCATCCTGGTGCAGTGCGCGCTGCTGGACGATTCCGAGGCATTGCTTGAACTCAGCGCGGCATTTCGTCTGATGGGGCTGCCCACCACGCTGGCCGATCTGGCGATAGACATCAACGACTCGGCGGCGATGAATGCGATTATCGATCGTACCCTACAACCGGGCGAATCCATCCACTTTGTACCGGTGGCGCTGGATGAAGCGCGTCTGATGACGGCGTTCAGGCGGGTGGAGTCCGTGAGCGAGTGAGATTGAGATAATGAAGGCAGGGCGATTTTCCGCCCTGAATGATTACTGCAATTTTTGGTAGGGAAATGAATTTTTGATGTAGCGAGAGTAATAGCTGCCTTTCGAACTCGAAGCGAGCAGTTCTTCGTAAATCATGCGCGCTACGCCTTGATACTGGTAAAGGCTTCCATTAAGGAATTCGATTTCAAGAATGCTGGTTTCAGCATCGTAGCCGACGGCAAACAGATCGGCGGATGAAAGACGCTTACGTTGCAAATTGGTCACTCCCTGTTGGCTGTGCAGCATTATCGCCCGAAACTGCGGGCGTTCTGCAATGCTGTGACTGTGTGTCTTATTGTCTCTACGGGACGGGCATGCAAGACAGAGCGCTGAAATCCGGAAAATCGGCCTGATGCCGCCGGACCTCAAAAAGCCAAGCCTTGCCTGTGTCCGTGCAGGTATTAAACCCCTCTCACCTTATGGCTGCAAGAATTTCCCGTGGAAACGCAGATGATCCTCGATAAAGCTGGCAATGAAGAAATAGCTGTGATCGTAGCCAGGCTGTATGCGCAGCGTCAGCGGCCACTGCCGCTGGCGGGCGATGGCGTCCAGCGCTTGCGGCTGTAGCTGCTCCGGCAGGAACGGATCGTCCTCGCCCTGATCGATCAGTATCGGCAGCGGAGGATCGCCAGCGGCCAGCAGATGGCAGCTGTCGTAGTCACGCCACCGCTGTTCGTCCTCGCCAAGATAGGCGCTGAACGCTTTGCGCCCCCAGGGCACCGCGCTGGGGTTGACGATAGGCGCGAAAGCCGACACCGACCGATACCGTCCCGGATGACGCAGTGCGAGCATCAGCGCGCCGTGGCCGCCCATTGAATGACCGCTGATGGACTGACGGTCGCTGACGTCGACATGCTGCCGAATCAGCTGCGGCAGTTCATCGCTGATATAGTCGAACATCCGGTAGTGCGACTGCCACGGCGCTTCGGTCGCGTTAACGTAAAAGCCCGCGCCCTGGCCCAAATCGTACCCGCTGTCGTCGGCGACCGCCTCGCCGCGCGGGCTGGTGTCCGGGATCACCAGCGCCAATCCCAGCTCGGCCGCGATGCGCTGCGCCCCGGATTTCACCGCGAAGTTTTCATCAGTGCAGGTTAGCCCGGACAGCCAGTACAGCACTGGCGGCGGCGTTTTCTCCGCCGTCGGCGGCAGATAAAGGCTAAACGTCATGTCGCACTGCAGCACGGCTGAGGTGTGACGATAACGCTGTTGCCAACCGCCGAAGAGGCGGTGTTGCTCAAGAAGTTCCAATGGCGCAGTCATGACGGGGCGACCTCAGCTTAGTTAAAGTGAATCACGGTACGGATCGATTTACCTTCATGCATCAGGTCGAAAGCGTCGTTGATGTCTTCCAGCTTCATCGTATGCGTAATGAAGTCGGTCAGCGGAAATTCGCCATCCAGATAGCGCTGAACGATCTCCGGCAGCTGGCTGCGGCCTTTCACGCCGCCAAAGGCGGAGCCACGCCATACGCGACCGGTCACAAGCTGGAACGGACGGGTGGAAATCTCTTCGCCCGCGCCGGCGACGCCGATGATCACGGACTCGCCCCAGCCTTTATGGCAGCACTCCAGCGCCGAACGCATGACGTTCACGTTGCCAATACATTCGAAAGAGAAATCGACGCCGCCGTCGGTCATCTCGACGATCACGTCCTGAATCGGTTTGTCGTACTCTTTGGGGTTCACCAGATCCGTCGCGCCCAGTTTACGCGCCAGTTCAAACTTGCTGGTGTTGATGTCGATGCCGATGATACGTCCTGCACCGGCCATTTTTGCCCCGATAACGGCAGAGAGGCCGATGCCACCCAGACCGAATACCGCCACCGTGTCGCCCGGCTGCACTTTCGCCGTGTTAGTGACGGCACCCATGCCGGTCGTCACGCCGCAACCCAATAGGCAGACTTCTTCCAGTGGGGCTTCAGGGCTGATTTTCGCCAGTGAAATTTCGGGAACCACGGTGTGCTCGGCGAACGTGGACGTTCCCATATAGTGGAAAATCGGCTGGCCGTCTTTAGAGAATCGTGTGGTGCCGTCCGGCATCAGGCCCTTACCCTGCGTAGTACGGATGGCCTGGCACAGGTTGGTCTTACCCGAGCGACAGAACTTACACTCGCCGCATTCCGGCGTGTAGAGCGGAATGACGTGATCGCCGACGGCGACGCTGGTCACACCTTCGCCGATGGCTTCGACGATACCTGCGCCCTCATGTCCGAGGATCGCGGGGAACACGCCTTCCGGATCTTTACCGGACAGGGTATAGGCGTCGGTGTGGCAAACGCCGCTGGCGATGATGCGCACCAGCACTTCCCCCTTTTGCGGCGGCATCAAATCGACTTCTTCGATGGACAAAGGCTGGTTGGGGCCCCAGGCGATGGCGGCACGGGTTTTGATGGTTTGCATGGTGAATTCCTGTATCAATGACTCGCGATTATGTTGCGGGTTCGTTATGGGTCACGATGAGATCGTTCTGCGACCTCGCGAAACGGCTTATTATGAAAATCGTTCAATCATCAGCTTTTTTAAGGCTTCAACGTTGGGACCAAAAGCATCCCGACGCCATACCAGTTCGACGGCGATATCGTCGACCGTCTCAGGCAGCGGATGGGTCTGAACCTGGCTGCCGCCGGGTAGCGCGGTCAGTATGGACTGAGGCAGAAATGCCGCGCCCGACCCGCCGGCGACGCTGGCCAGCAGCGCGGTGAGTGAGTTCACCGCAATCCACGGCCCCGACAACGCGCTCTGCCCGCGGCTCCAGTCGGTGAGCAGAGGCCGATAATCGCCGGCGTCAGCGGCTTGCAGTATCACTGTGCCTGCTAATTCTTTTGCTTGCTTCACCTTTGGATGCTGGCGCGAGGTGATGAGTACCAGGCGATCGCTGACGATCCGACAGTGGTGCAGCGCATCGTTATCAATGGGACAACTGACCAGCGCGGCGGCCAGCGCGCCGTGATTGACCTCGTCCAGTAACTGCGTCCCGGCGGCGCATGTCAGCGTGGTCACAACCTGCGGAAAGCGGTGATGAAATTGCGCCAGGAGTTCGGGCAGCAACAGCAGGGCGGCGTGTTCTTCCGTTCCTAGTAAAAATTGCCCGCCTGGCGTGACGCCATGGCTTATCATCAACGCTTCATCACTCAACGCGAGGATTTTGCGGGCATATCCCAGAAAATTGTGTCCGGCTGGCGATAGTCGCAGACGCTGCTTTTCGCGTATGAACAGATCCGTGCCAAGTTCTGACTCCAACTGACGCAATCGCGTCGTTAGATTGGAAGGAACACGTTGTAGCAGTTCGGCGGCGCGAGCCATGGAGCCGCTATCGGCAACCAGACAAAACATGCGGAGTTGGGTGAGATCCATATTCTCTATTCGTGAATAAGTTTGTTGTTATAGTTGTTGTAAAGTGAATATTATAGGTTGATTTAGTTGGTTGCAATATTTCTTAACTATCGGGGAGGCAGTGCTCAAACCCGATGTGGGTGCAACCAGCAACGAGGCAAATATCACATTATTATATTTAAATTTATAAATGTGTTAGGGTGGCGAGCTTATTTCGCTGATATTGGAAAAATTGATGTCTGAACACGTACTGTTTACCCCCCTGACTCTGGGTGATTTCACACTGCGCAACCGTATTGCCTTGCCGCCGTTGACCCGCTCTCGTAGCTCCCAGCCCGGCGACATCCCCAACGATCTGATGGCGACGTACTATCGTCAACGCGCCACCGCCGGTTTTATGGTGACGGAAGGCACCCAGATTGAGCCTCAGGGTAGGGCTACGCCTGGACGCCCGGTATTTATAACGCGGAACAGGTGGCGGGCTGGCGTAAGGTGACGGACGCGGTGCACGAAGAGGGCGGCGTGATTTTCTGCCAGCTGTGGCACGTGGGGCGAGTGTCTCATACGTCGCTGCAGCCGGACGGCGCGGCACCGGTCGCACCGTCTGCGCTGCGTGCTGAAAGCGTCAAAGTCTTTATTGAAACCGGGCCGGGTACCGGTACGCTGGCGGATCCCAGCTTGCCGCGCGCGCTGTCGACGGCTGAAGTGAAGGCGCTGGTGCGGCAGTATCGCAAGGCGGCGGAAAATGCGCGCGACGCGGGTTTTGACGGCGTCGAACTGCATGCCGCCAACGGTTACCTGATTAACCAGTTCATTTCTCACCATACCAACCTGCGTACCGACGAATACGGCGGTTCGCTGACGAACCGTCTGCGGTTCCTGAAAGAAGTGACCGAAGCCGTCATCGACGTTTTCGGGGCATCGCGTGTCGGCGTCCGTTTCGCGCCGCTGTTTGAAACCACCGACGAAGAGCGCGTTTATCTGGGGCTGGTTGAAAACGATCCGCATCACACCTACGTGTCGGCGGCAGCGATGTTGCAGTCGATGGGGATCGCCTACCTATCGATTGCCGAAGCCGACTGGGAGAACAATCCCGAACTGCCGGAAACGTTTCGTCAGGCGCTGCGGGAGACCTTCTCGGGCGTGATCATGTATGCCGGGAAATATACCCAGCAGAAAGCGGAACACCGGTTGGCGCAGGGATATGGCGACCTGTTTGGGTTCGGCCGTACCTTCATCGCCAATCCGGATTTACCGCACCGTATCCGGCATGGTCTGCCGTTAAACACCGTTGACGCCGGCTCGCTATTTGGTGGGACGGATAAAGGTTATATTGACTATCCGTCGAGCGAAGAGTAATTAAGCGGGCGGCATCCGAAGAGATGCCGCCTGACCATGACAACAAGGTGAATGATTATGGGCTTAAACGAGGCGCTCAAAGCTTTTTCCCATCCTACGCGCAGAGCCATTCTGGTCTGGCTGAAGGATCCTGACACCGCTTTCGCTGATGATACGCAGCTCTACGACTATCAGCAGTATGGCGTGTGCGCCAGCCTGATTCAGAAAAAAGCGGGCTTATCGCAGCCGGCCACCTCGTTATGCCTTAAAAGTCTGCAGGCGCTGGGCGTGATCGAAGCGACCAAAGTCGGCATTTGGACCTACTATAAACGTAACGAAAGCCGTATTTCCGCCATCATGACCGCGTTGACCGACGAGCTGGGCGTGGGCGTCCCGCACGACGGACCGACTTGTTAACCGCATTGCTTCAAACGTGCCTCGCTTTATTCTCGCCGTTGTAGTAAGAGGTCATTATTTTAATGGCCGTGGATTAATGATTAAGTCCATGCGCTGAGATTGACCTCCTGGTGATTATAATTAATAGGGCGAGAAAAAATAATCACGTTGGGGTGGTTAAGCGTAGAAAGTTAATCTGGGAATGGTTCGAATATCAGTAACGGGAGTGATTATCTTTACCCATTTCAGGGCCTGTCCATCGGGTAGATTCATCGCATGCGTAATGACAGTAATGCACAAAATATAAATTCAATAAAAAATGAATAAAAATAATCCTTTTGATTTAACAGGTAAGAATATTTAATTTTCTTACGCATAAATAAAAAGTATCAAATACGACGATTAATCACCGGGCCTTCAACCATTGCGATGCGCAGCCATTAGTTTTGAGTCTTTTCACAATATTATCAAAAATGATAACTAGCCTGGTCTCCTCTCCGATATATACTAAGCCGCGCCACTTGTTATTTGCGTGTTCCATTTATTGAAAAATGGAACGCCTTGGGCAAACCCGCCGGCGAGTGGCCGAATACAGCAACGGTTATTCCCTTTAATAAAAGAACGATTTTACTGATTCAAAAGCCTGTTTTGCTTATCAGCACGGGCATGAAATCGTTAGTAAAACAAATGGAGTTTATTTATGATTTTTCTGAAGAATGTCACCATCAGGGCTATGATGTTAATTACACTTGGCATATTCCTCCTCCTTTGGGTCGGCGTATCATTATTTACCGTTTCCGAATTCAATAAAATGGAGGCGCTGCTTGACGTTAACCAGTCGCAGAAAAAAAGCTATCTGGTGCTGGTGAAAGGGGGCGATCACTATTTTCGCGCGGTGACGCGTATGCTGAGAAGCGCAGACTATGTCCAGCTCGGTGATGCGGCAACCGCTAAAACCATGCTGGATTCAGCCAGCGTCGCCATCCAAAACACTAAAGATGCGCTGGAACAGTTCCGCCAAAACGATCCGCTGGAAATTGACTCAACGTTGATCACCCATACGGCGTCGACCTGGTCTGCGCTGATTGAGTCGGGTATCGACCCCATGTTCGCCGCGTTACAGGCGGGTCGCATAGACGAATTTCGCCAGATTTACCGCGTGACTTATCCTGCCCTCAGCGTCAGCTTCGCTGCCAATTCGGACCAATTTGCCGAGGCGCTGCGAACCAACCAGGCCATTGACGATGTCCATGCGATGACCTCAATGAACAAGCGCATACTGATTGCCACGATGGTGCTGGGCCTGATCATTTTGATCATCAGCGACCGTTATTTGGTTAACTATCTGGTGAAGCCGATTAATCAGCTGAAGTCGCACCTTGAACGTCTGAGCGAAGGACAACTGAGCTACGATTTGAAAGAGTTTGGCCGCAACTGCGCCGGTCAGCTGTTCCCGCACGTCACCTTTTTGCAAAACAGCCTGCGTTCGACGGTGGGCACCATCCGCGCTAGCGCATTATCCATCCACCAGGGTTCCAGCGAGATTCGCCTGGGCAACAACGACCTGTCCGCCCGTACCGAACAGCAGGCCGCCGCGTTGCAGGAAACGGCCGCCAGTATGGAGGAGTTGAGCTCGACCGTGAAAATGAATGCTGAAAATGTTCATCAGGCCAGCAAACTGGCGCACGAAGCGTCTATCGTCGCGCGTAAAGGCGGCGAGATTACGGATGAAGTCGTGGGTACGATGAACGATATTGCGACCAGTTCCCGCAAAATCGCGGACATCACCAGCGTCATTAACGGCATTGCGTTCCAGACCAATATTCTGGCGTTGAATGCGGCGGTTGAAGCGGCCAGAGCCGGTGAGCAGGGGCGTGGTTTCGCCGTGGTGGCAGGTGAAGTCCGTAATCTGGCGCAGCGCAGCGCTCAGGCGGCCAAAGAGATCGAAGGTCTGATCGCAGAATCCGTATCGCGCGTCGATATGGGATCCACCCAGGTGAAAAAAGCGGGTGAAGCCATGGGCACCATCATTACCTCTATTACCCATGTCAACGACCTGATCGGGGAAATCGCCTCGGCCTCCGATGAGCAGAGCCGCGGCATTGAACAGGTCGGCAGTGCGGTGACGCAAATGGACGGCGTGACCCAGCAGAACGCCGCGTTGGTGCAGGAAGCCTCCGCCGCCGCGGCTTCTCTGGAAGAGCAGGCGCGTCATCTGACCGATGCCGTGACGGTCTTCAAACTGGATAACGAAGAGCATCCGGCGGTGGGCCGCAGCCAAAACGGACTGGAACTGAAACGCCCAGCGCTGAGCCAAAAACCGGCATTGGCTGTTGCGCCTGTCGCCAGCAAAACGCCAAACAGCAATGACAACTGGGAACAGTTTTAATTTTTATCGTTAATCAGGATCACTAAGCGCGCCGGTTTCGCCGGTGCGTTTTTTATTCCTCTTTCTCTTTTAACTCTCGCCATATAATCAAGATTGCCAAGACCCGCAGGGCCAATAATAGTTGTTTTTCGCTGGCGTCGATGCAGGTCTCATTTCCCTTTAGATAAAAGCGTGGCTCTGAATACCCCTTTTATACCCATGCCTATATTTGGGACATTAAAACCCGGTAGGTATTTTTCACGGCGGTCTTATCGCCGTTTAAACTTGGCTGCAATTTATTGCAGGGATTTAAATCAGATAGTTAGGAAGCGACGCAGGGCAGGACTTAACGCATCTGAACATGGTTAATCATCGCTGCACATTCATTCATCGAAAAGAAAGAATATTGTTCGCGTCAGGGCGCGGACCTATTAAATATTCTTATGGGGTGGGATATGTATTTTTTAAAACATCAGCATACATGTGATGATATTAGCCGTTGTGGGTACACCGATCGTGATATGGGGTATCGCGTCGGAGTACAGTATTTATTCTCTGAATCAGGCGACAAATTTACTGACGCAGGATGAAGTGCAGAAAAAAAGACTCTTTCTTGATTTACGGCAATGACCAGTATTTCCGCGCCGTGATCCGTTTGGGACGTGCGATGGATTATATGCAGGAGAACGATCAGGTTAATGCCAGGAAAACGATGAATATGGCGCAGGGATGCCATTCAGAATACGAAAACGGCGCAGGAAAACTTCAAAAATTCCGAACATATCGGGATTGAGCCGGCCACGGCGAACGGTGTGTATACCATCCGGGAAGCGGTGATTAGTGATGCGGTAGACTCCATGAATGCCGCGCTTCAGCGTAACGATCTCGCTACTGCTGGCGCAGGATGCCGCAGGCGTAGCTAAGAAGGGGGGGAGAAATCGGCAGCAACGTGGCCAAAACGAGGGCAAAAATTACCGACAGCTCCGGCAAGATTTTGGATATCACCCATGTGATTAACGGCATTGCGTTCCAGACCAATATTCTGGCATTAAATGCAGAGGTAGAAGCCGTGCGCGGCGGTGAGCAAGGACGGGGATTCGCCGTGGTGGCGAGTGAGGTTCGTAGCCTTGCGCAGCGCAGTGCCCAGGCGGCGAAGGAGATCGCTGAACTGATTGCGGAATCGGAGGTCAATGTGCAAGTCGGCGACAAGCAGGTTCAGCAGTCTTCCGAAGCGATGGAAACCATCATCACCGCCATTGCGCACGTCAGCGACTTGATCGGTGAAATCAACGCCGCCACCGACGAGCAGACGCAGGGCATCACGCAGGTCGGGCCGGCTGTACACGAGTTGGACGGCGTAACCCAGCAAAATGCCGCGCTGGTGCAGGAGTCGTCGGCTGCGGTCGCGCAGTTGGATCGGCAGTCGCATGATTTGTCCAAGGTGGTGGATCTCTTCCAGTTAGAGGACGACAATGGCCCCATTTCGGCAATGAGCATCCCCGCGGTGAAACCGATAACCGCTGTGAAACTTCTGCCCGCCGCGCGTGCGGACAACAATGACGGCTGGGAGAAATTTTAAACGTCTCGCCCCCGGTTATCCGGATATTTGCGCCGCGCCGGGTCACCGCCATCCCCCATGATGGCAGCTGCCATCATTCATAACTTGCAGCGATTTCATCAATCATGACATACAATCACTGGATAATCGCCGAACTCTCCATTAGGCTGTGTCCCTCATTAAAAGGCGCTGATTCGCGCCTGGTGCATCCGTCAGTGGCGCTGTGTTGATGCCCGGTTTGCAGTCATCAATTCCATGGCCTATTGCGGACAACGCCTGAAGACGGTATGGCGCCGCATTAAGTACACCTGCTGGAGAACGATAATGTCATCACCTTTGACCCAAGAAGCCGCCCTGGTCCATGAGGCGCTGCTGGCGCGAGGTTTGGAAACGCCGTTGTGCGGGGAAATGCTCGATCGGGAGACCCGTAAAACCCGCATTGCGGAGCACATGACGGAAATCATGAATCTACTAAGTCTGGATCTTACGGACGATAGCCTGATGGAAACGCCGCACCGCATCGCTAAAATGTATGTTGATGAGATTTTCTCCGGTCTGGACTACACCAACTTCCCCAAAATCACCATCATTCAAAACAAGATGAAGGTGGATGAAATGGTGACGGTGCGCGACATCAATCTGACCAGCACCTGCGAGCATCACTTCGTCACCATCGACGGTAAGGCCACCGTCGCCTATATCCCCAAGGATGGCGTCATCGGCCTGTCCAAGATCAACCGCATCGTGCAATTTTTCTCTCAGCGTCCGCAGGTGCAGGAGCGTCTGACCCAGCAGATTCTCGTCGCGTTGCAGACGCTGCTGGGCACCAACAACGTCGCCGTCTCCATTGATGCGGTGCACTACTGCGTGAAAGCGCGTGGCATTCGCGATGCCACAAGCGCCACCACTACCACGTCGCTGGGCGGTCTGTTCAAGTCCAGCCAGAATACGCGCCAAGAGTTCCTGCGCGCGGTGCGCCACCATAACTGAGGGTTCGCACGATAAAACTCATCGGCGTCAGTTTCACCAATGACGCCTTTTTTATGCCCGCCACGCCCGTTTTCTCCTTTCGGTTGCGCTATCTCCTTGCCCGGTGAGGTAAAACCGTAGGTTTTTGCGCTGTCAGTCATTACAATTTACGGACCTAACCACACCCGAATTTACTTAGACTGCGAGCTACCCTTACGCCTATGGTCACTCCACCCCGAGAACAACCCCGCATCGCCACGTTGGATTTTGTCCGTGGCGTGGCGTTGCTTGGCATCCTGCTGATGAACGTTTCCGCCTTTGGTTTGCCCGAGGCCGCCTACCTTAATCCTGCCTATAACGGTTTGCCGTCACTTCGTGATGCCTGGACCTGGGCGGTGATGGATATTCTGGTGCAGGGGAAATTTCTGACCATGTTCGCCTTGCTGTTTGGCGCGAGCTTGCAGCTGTTGCAGCCAAGAGGGCGGAGTTGGATCCACGCCCGCCTGTTCTGGCTGATGATCTTCGGCCTGATTCACAGCCTTTTCTTTTGGGATGGCGATATTCTGCTGGATTACGGGCTGATTGGTCTGGTGTGCTGTGGCATGCTGCGAATGGCTGACAGCCCCAGACTGTTGTTCAGAGCGGGGACAATCATGTATCTGGCGGGTATCGCCATACTGGTGGTTCTTAGCCAACTGCTAAGCCAAACCGGCGGGCGCTTCTGGCAGCCCGGCCCGGCCGATCTCGCTTATGAGGCGCACTGGCTGGTGACCGGCGGACCGGCAGCCTGGAGCCATCGGCTGTCGATGCTAAGTCAAAGTCTGCTATCAATGGGCGTACAGTACGGTTGGCTGCTCTGCGGGGCGATGTTGCTCGGCGGCGCGCTGATGCGCAGCGGGTGGCTTAAAGGCGAATTCAGCCTGAGCCACTATCGCCGAATTGCATGGGTGCTGCTGATCCCCGCATGGATCATCAACGGCGCGGGCGTCGTGGCGCAGTGGCATCTGAACTGGGAGTATCGCTGGTGCGGCCTGCTGCTGCAGATCCCTGGCGAGTTGAGTGCGCCGCTGCAGGCGATCGGCTACCTGGGCCTGTGCTATGGCTACTGGCCGATGCTGCGGCGCTGGCACCTGACGAAATGGATTAGCGATATCGGCCGGATGGCGTTAAGCAGCTATCTGCTGCAAACGCTGATGTGCACCACGCTGTTCTACCATCTGGGTTGGTTTATGAAGCTGGATCGTCTGGCGTTGTTGGCGTTGGTGCCGCCGATGTGGATCGTCAACCTGCTGTTCGCGCATTACTGGCTGCGGGTTTTTCGGCAGGGGCCAATGGAGTGGTTATGGCGACGTCTGACGCGGTTCGTTGCCGGCAAACCCGATGTCGCCATCAGCAAGTAACCCCGGTTTTGATTTAAGGCCGGAGCGCGCCCGCTGATTTCTTGCTGGCCGTCTCCGTTGCGTCGTCCCGCAGGAACTCGGGCGGCACGGCCGGATAGCCGGGCTCATCGGCGGAAATCGTATGCGGCGCGGGAATAGGGATCATCGGGCCGAGAAACCGGGGTTCGCGTTTCAAAACATACAGATCGAACAGGGTACCCAGACGGGCGCCGAACTCCCGAATCCGCACCATCCAAATATCCTTGGGCGACGGCACAGCATAACACTGCGCCTGTATCCCCAGATGCAGCGCGATAAACAGCGCGCGTTCACAGTGAAAGCGTTGGGTGATAATGGTGAAGTCGTTGGTATCGAACACTTTGCGGGTGCGAACAATCGAGTCCAACGTGCGGAACCCCGCGTAGTCGAGCACGATATCCATCGGCGGAACGCCTGCGGAAATGAGGTCGCGGCGCATCGTCATCGGTTCGTTATAGCTTTGCTGAGCGTTGTCGCCGCTGAGCAGCAGATAACTTACTTTCCCGCTGTTGTAGGCGTTAAGCGCGCCCTGAATGCGGTACAGATAGTATTGGTTGACGCCACCGGCGCGGTAGTATTTTGCCGTGCCCAACACGACGCCGACGGGGCGGGCGGGGAGGTCTTTCAGGTCGTCAAAAATATAGGGGGCGGTGCGCCAGCTGATACAGCGGTCAAGCAGAAAGGCGCCTCCTGCCAGCACCAGGATGCTGGTGAAAAGACCAAATATCAGGCGTTTCCACATGCGTCTGCCTTATTCAGCACGAATCAAATCATCCGGCAAGGCTACTTTACCCGCCGAGATCTCGCAAGGCGAAGCGTCTTGCAGGAGCGCTTAATGACGATTTTTAGTGCAGGGGATCATTCAAAAGTAAAAAAACACCGGGAGACAGGAGGAAAAATCATCCCCCGGTGTGACGTCGTTAGACCCGGCTGCCCCATAGGTCGTATTCGTCGGCGTGTTCAATTTTCACGGTGACGATATCGCCGGGTTTGAGGCGTGTTTCATCGTTTAGATAGACCGCGCCGTCGATTTCCGGGGCGTCGGCCATGCTGCGGCCAATGGCACCGTCTTCATCCACTTCATCGATCAGCACCGGGAGTTCCAGGCCGATTTTCGCCTGCAGACGCTGCGCGGAAATCTGCTGCTGCAGTTGCATAAATCGGTGGTAGCGCTCTTCCTTGATCTCTTCCGGCACCGGGTCGGGCAATGCATTGGCGGTAGCGCCTTCCACCGGGCTGAATTTGAAGCAGCCAACGCGATCCAGCTGTGCTTCTTTCAGGAAGTCCAGCAACATCTGGAAGTCTTCTTCCGTTTCGCCGGGGAAGCCGACGATGAAGGTTGAGCGCAGCGTCAGCGCCGGGCAGATCTCGCGCCAGCGTTTAATGCGCTCCAGCGTGCGTTCGACGGCGCCGGGGCGTTTCATCAGCTTCAACACTTTCGGGCTGGCGTGCTGTAGCGGGATATCCAGATACGGCAGAATCTTGCCTTCAGCCATCAGCGGGATCACCTCGTCGACGTGCGGGTAAGGGTAGACGTAGTGGAGACGGACCCAAATGCCCAGCGTCGCCAACTGCTCGCACAGGCTGACCATGCTGGACTTGACCGGCTGACCATTCCAGAAGCCGGTGCGGTGTTTGATGTCGGTGCCGTAGGCGGAGGTATCCTGCGAGATAACCAGCAGCTCTTTCACCCCGGCGTCGGCCAGACGTTTAGCTTCATCCAATACAGAGCCGACAGGGCGGCTATCCAGCTTGCCGCGCATCGAGGGGATGATGCAGAAAGTGCAGCGATGGTCGCAGCCTTCGGAAATCTTAAGGTAGGCGTAGTGACGCGGCGTCAGCTTCACGCCGGATTCCGGCACCAGGCTGGTGAACGGGTTGTGCTCCGGCTGCGGCACATAGTGATGGACGTGAGACAGCACCTGCTCGTAGCTGTGCGGCCCGCTGATTTCCAGCACATTGGGATGCACTTCGCGGATTTGATTCTCTTTCGCGCCAAGACAGCCGGTGACGATGACCTTACCGTTTTCATTCAACGCTTCGCCGATGGTTTCCAGCGATTCCTGCACGGCGCTGTCGATAAAGCCGCAGGTGTTGACAATCACCAGATCGGCATCGTGATAGCTTGGCACCACCTGATACCCTTCGGTGCGCAGCTCTGTAAGGATGCGCTCGGAATCCACCAGGTTTTTAGGGCAGCCCAGGCTAACAAAACCGATTTTATTGCCCTGCGGCTTGTCGCCGCCGGTCTTTTGCTGGGTCAGCGTTTTCTCCGGGGCCGCCAGCGTGGTGGTCTGCGAAGGATCGAAAGTGTTAACAGTCATAGCGTCTCATACATCGGGTTGTACGGGAAAAAGTCGGCGGATTATACCTGAATCAACGGCAGGAAACAGATCCGGCCGCCAATCTTGACGGCGGACCCAATCGTTTAGCTCAGGGGGATCATCACTTTGTTTTTGAACGCCGCTCGCGTCGTCAATTGCTGATACCAGCGCTCCAGATGGGGGTGCGACTGGCGCACGATGGGCATACCGAACCAGCCGTAGGCGATGCAGCCGAGCGGGATATCGCCGACGCCGAAGTCCTCCCCGGATAGCCAGGGCAGAGAGGCCAGCGCGCTATCGGCGATGCTGAGCAGCGATTCGCAGCGCTCGATATTGGCTTCAACGGCGGCCACATCACGCTGGGCGGGAGGTGTGCGCATCATATTAATGAATACCGGCCCAAAAAACGTGGCGAAGGAGATCGCCCAATCCATCCATTTCTCCGCACCGGCGCGCGCCTTTGCATCGGCCGGATAGAGCGAACCTTGCCCATACTGCGCCGTCAGATAGCGCACAATGGTGTTGGATTCCCACAGGACCAGCTCATCGTCCCGCAGACAGGGAATGAGTCCGTTGGGATTGAGCGCCAGATACTCGGGGGCGTGATTACCCCGAAAGCACCGCCCAGTAGAATGTGTTGGTATGTCAGCCCTAACTCCTCTGCGCACCAGAGTCCCTTTTTGACGTTCGTCGAATTCTCGCGTCCCCACAGCGTTAGCATTGTGTTGATCCTTCTGTTACGTTCTGACCCACAGTGTAGAGAAGACCAGGTGGCGATACTTGCAATAAAATCGCCCATCGGGTGCCTGCATAATCATAGGCGTTTTTATTATTTATTTATTACGCTGATTCCCCTAATAATCACGATAACCAATGACAACGATGACTCAGACAGGAAGGGTGTTATGACATTTTCTCATTCTATGCGGGCGACGTTTGCTGCAGCATTATTAGCCTCGGGTATTCACTGCGCTTTCGCGCAGAGCGACGCACACACCATCGTATTCGGCGTCGCCCCGGGCCCCTATGGCGACATGGTCAAACAGGCCATCAAACCGGCGCTGACGCAGAAAGGCTATAAAGTTGTGGTACGCGAGTTCAGCGACTACGTACAGCCTAACCTCGCGCTGTCGAACGGCGGCATCGACGCCAATCTGTTTCAGCATACCCTTTATCTGGACAAGTTCGCGGCGGATAAAGGTCTGAAACTGACCCGTCTGATCGTGGTGCCGACCGCCGGCATGGGCTTCTATTCGCGCAAAATCACCTCGCTGGACGAACTGAAGAAAGGCGATATCGTGACGTTGTCCAACGATCCCACCAACCTGGCGCGTGGTCTGCGTTTCCTGCAGTCGCTGGGACTGATTACCATCAAGCCGGACATTGACCCGACTAAGGCATCGGAAAAAGACATCGTCAGCAACCCGCGTGGACTGGTGTTCAAGCCGCTCGAAGCTGCTCAGCTGCCGCGGACTCTGGATAGCGTCACGGCCTCGTTGATCAACGGTAACTTCGCGATTTCCGCCGGACTGAAGCTCTCTTCCGCGCTGAAGCTGGAAACGCTGGATGAAAACCTTAAGAATGTGATTGCCGTCCGGACGGCGGATGTGGATAAACCGTTCGTGAAGGACATCAAAGCTGCCGTCGAGTCGCCAGCCTACGCGGCGGTTATCGACAACCCGGCGACAATGTTCAGTCAGTTCCAGAAACCGGAATGGATGCACGCGCAGACGACCGCCCAATAACGGTCTGGCTGGGTTATTCTTTATAGAGCCGGTCGCCGACCGGCTTTCTGTTGTTCCGTTATTCGGTTGGGAGTCCGCGAACGATGATTCGCATAGACAATGTCAGCGTTGATTTTCCTGATGGGAAACAACGAGAAACGAAAGCAGTGGATAATGTTTCACTGCATATCCGCCGGGGCGATGTATATGGCATCGTCGGGGCGAGCGGCGCAGGGAAAAGCACCCTGTTACGCACCATCAACCTGTTGCAGCGCCCGACGTCGGGCCATGTCAGCGTGAACGGCGTGCGCATCAGCGATCTTCGCGGCGCCAAGCTGCGGCACTGTCGGCAAAAAGTCGGCATGATTTTCCAGCATTTCAATCTGATGCAAACGCGCACCGTCGCGCAAAATGTAGCGTTCAGCCTGAAATCGGCGGGCAAGTCCGGGCCGGACATCGACCGTCGCGTGCCGGAGATTCTGGCGCTGGTCGGGCTGGCGGACAAGGCTCAGGCATATCCGGCGCAGCTCAGCGGTGGGCAAAAGCAGCGGGTCGGTATTGCTCGGGCGATAGCCAACCATCCTGAAGTGCTGCTGTGCGATGAGCCGACGTCGGCGTTGGATTTGGAAACCTCAGCCGCGATCCTGGCGTTGCTGAAAGAGATCAACGTGAAGCTCGGCATCACCATCGTACTGATCTCTCATGAAATGAGCGTCATCAAGACGATTTGTAATCGCGTTGCGGTCATGACCGGCGGACGCGTGGTGGAAGAGGGCGACGTGTTCGATATCTTCGCGACGCCGCAGCATGATTTCACTCGCCAACTGGTGGCGCATACGCTGAATCTGGAACTGCCTACCCGGCTGAAAGTGGATTTACAGGGGACGTTGCTGAAAATCCTGTTTGTTGGCGACTCCGCCGAACAACCGGTGTTGTCGGATGTGGCGACGCGCTTCGGCGTATCCGTGAATATTCTGCACGGCAAAATCGAGTACATCGGCAACCGGGCGCTGGGCATTTTAGTAGCGCTGCTGACGCATCCGTCTGATCCGTCTCAGGTCACGGCGGCCGTAGACTATATTCGACATAAAACTGCGAACGTGGAGGTGCTGCATGGGTGAGTTATGGGGTGATTTGATCGCCGCATTCGGCGAAACCTTCCAGATGGTGGGCATTTCCACGCTGTTCGCCGTGATCGGCGGCCTGCCGCTGGGGCTGTTAATCTACGTCACCGACCGGCATCTCTTCTGGGAAAATCGCTTTTTCTATCTGCTCAGCACCGTGCTGGTGAATATCATTCGTTCGATTCCGTTCGTGATTTTGCTGGTGCTGCTGCTCCCGCTGACGCAGATCCTGCTCGGCAATACTATCGGTCCTATCGCGGCCTCGGTGCCGATGTCCGTTGCCGCTATCGCGTTCTATGCGCGGCTGGTAGACAGCGCGCTGCGGGAAGTCGACCCGGGGATTGTGGAAGCCGCAGAGGCGTTTGGCGCCAGTCCGATGCGTATCATCGGCACGGTGCTGCTGCCGGAAGCGCACGCCGGGCTGCTGCGCGGTCTGACGATTACGTTGGTGAGCCTGATCGGCTACTCGGCGATGGCGGGCATCGTCGGCGGCGGCGGCGTAGGGGATCTGGCGATCCGCTTCGGCTACTACCGCTACGAAACTCAGGTAATGATTGTGACCGTTATTGCGCTAGTGATTCTGGTGCAGATCGTACAAACGCTGGGCGACTGGCTGGCGAAACGGGCCGATAAGCGCGAACGACGCTGATTTTACCGGGCTCTCCTTTTCCCTCGTCCGATCGCGGCGGTGGGAAAGGACCCCTAATCCTCTCCTTTTATTCTTCGGTTTTATCTGCGACAAATGCCTTTCCTCATGTTTGAGTAACTTTACACACTGAGACGTTTTATTACCGCACGTGAACGGCTAATTTTGAGTGTGTCAGAATATGTCTGCATAGAGTTCCTCTCCGTAGTTAACGACCTAAGGACAAAGCGGCTAACCGATGAAAATCATGATGCGTTTTCCCCGTTTACAGGCTGGCATTGCCAGCCTGATCTTCGTAACGATATTCCCTGTGGCCGCGGAACAAGCGCCGCCTGCGCCGCAGATCGACGCCAAAGCCTATATCCTCATGGATTTCCATAGCGGGCAGGTGCTGGCCGAATCCCAGGCGGATGAGCGGCTCGATCCCGCCAGTCTGACCAAGATCATGGCCAGCTATATGATCGGGCAGGCGGTGAAAGCCGGCAAAATCAAAACCACCGATGTGGTGACCGTCGGAAAAGATGCCTGGGCGACCGGCAATCCAGCGCTGCGCGGTTCCTCGCTGATGTTCCTAAAGCCCGGTGATCAGATTGCGGTCTCAGAACTGAATAAAGGCATCGTCATTCAGTCCGGCAACGATGCCAGCATCGCGCTGGCGGACTATGTGGCGGGCAGTCAGGACGCATTTGTCGGGCTGATGAACCAGTACGTCAACGCGCTGGGGTTGACCAACACGCATTTCCTGACCGTCCACGGTCTGGATGCGGAGGGGCAATACAGCACTGCTCGGGATATGGCGCTGCTTAGTCGGGCGCTGATTCGGGACGTGCCCGACGAATATGCTCTGCACAAAGAGAAGTCTTTCACCTTCAACAATATCCGCCAGATGAACCGGAACCGTCTGCTGTGGAGCAGCAATCTGGCGGTGGACGGAGTGAAGACCGGTCATACCAACGGCGCAGGCCATAATTTGGTGGCTTCGGCCACGCAAGGCGAGATGCGTCTTATATCCGTTGTGCTGGGCGCCCCGACCGACGCCGTGCGCTTTCGCGAAAGTGAGAAATTGCTGACCTGGGGATTCCGATTTTACGACACGGTCACGCCGGTACGCAGCGATACGGTACTGACGACCCAGCGTCTATGGTTCGGTGAAAGCCCACAGGCACGGTTGAGCGTGGCTGAAGACGCCGCGCTCAGCGTTCCCAAAGGACAGGGCAAAAATCTGCGGGCCAGCTTCACGCTCAATTCACCACCGCTGACGGCGCCGCTGAAAAAAGGGCAGGCCGTGGGGACGGTCGACTTTCAACTGGACGGGAAATCCATCGCCCAGCGTCCGCTGGTGGCGATGGACGATGTGCCGGAAGCCGGATTCTTTAGCCGCATGTGGGATGCGGTGCTGATGAAGCTGAATCAGTGGTTTGGCGGTCTACTGGGGTGATTGTCGGGTTTGGCGTTTCCGGCTGCGCCGGGGTGAGCAACTGAATGCCCTGTTCCGCGCAGAGACGGATGTAATCGGCGGCGGGTAAACGGTCGGTGACCAGCGCATCGAAGAGCGTCAGTTCGCCGATGCGGGCCGGGCTGCGTTTCTCGAACTTGCTGTTGTCGACGACCAGAACGTTACGTTGGCTGGCCGACAAAGCGCGATGTTTTATCGCCAGTTCGGCGACATCCAGGCAGGTGGCGCCCACCTGGCGATCGACCCCTTCCGCGGAGATAAATGCGACATGCGGGCAGAGATGGTCCATGTCGTGCTGGTGGCCGATCGGGGTAAACAGGGCTTTGCCCGCGTTGAACAGTCCGCCCAGCAAGATAGCCTGACTCAAGGGTTTATTTTGCAGCGCCATAAAGGTATTGAGTGAATAGCAGACGCCGGTGAAGCCGATATCATCCGGGATCGCGTCGATAATGAAGCTGGTCGTGGTGCCGCAGTCGAAAAAAATGATGTCGTTGGCTTCGACCAACTGTGCCGCACGTTCGCCGGCCCGGCGTTTCTCTTCCACGTGACACTGTTCACGTTCGGCAACGAGATAACCACCGACAGTGTGGCTCCGAGGATCGCCGACCACATAACCGCCCAGCAACATCACGCTGGTCTCTTCACTGTTCAGGTCGCGCCTCACGGTCATTTCAGAAACGCCCAGCAATAGCGCCGCCTCTTTAAGGTGCATTTTGTCGGTTTTTTTCAAGGCTTGAGCCAGTGTGTTCAGCCGTTCGATGCGGCGCATTACCATGATAGTCCCCAGTCAATAGTGTCAAAATAAAAAGTGCAGCGCGAAAGGTGTCCGCCTCCGTGTTTAACTTCGGACTCCCGTCGACAGCGACAGGTTGACGCCAACGCGAGGTTGCCTAAGTTCAGAGGTCGAAAAGGTGGCGCACAGCGTGTGCCGTGCCAGAGTGCGGTCAATCGCAGTCTGAAGCAGCAGGAACAGCCATGTTCATGCGGGAAATAGCCCAAGCCGGTGAGTCGGCGGGCGGGGCAGTAATATAGCGGTTTAGCTGACAGTGGTGCAAACAGACGGTGAGAAACTTATGGAATACATATTTAGATAAGTATAACTAATCACGAATGCAGGCAATCAGGGCCTATTTAAGTAAGGCTTTGGCGTATTAAGCCTTATAGCATCATGGCGAGTCATTTCGTTCCCGAAGATAAGTAACATGATGGTAGCGACTTCGGTGTGGTGCGCGGTGGATAAACGGACGATTCGTCCACCGTGCTGCACTTCTCTATTGAAACCGTCTGTGCTTATCAACCTCCCGCTACAGCGGGAGCTCCGGCCAGATGATGACAATCAGCGAGCCCGCCAGCGTCAGGAGAACATTGGCGATGGCATAGGTGCCGGCATAGCCGAGCGCTGGAATATTGCTGCGGGCGGCATCGCTGATGATATCCATCGCCGGGGCGCAGGTTCGGGCTCCCATGATGGCGCCAAACAGCAGCGCGCGGTTCATGCGCAGGATATAGACGCCAAACAGGAAACAGATAAACACCGGCACCAGGCTGACCAGCAGCCCGGACAGTAGCATTTGCAGACCAATGGTGCCCAGACTGCTGTTGATGGTGCCGCCCGCGCTCAGGCCAACGCCAGCCATGAAGACCATCAGCCCGAATTCCTTCACCATATTCAACGCTCCCTGCGGGATATAGCCGAAAGTGGGGTGGTTGGCCCGCAAAAAGCCCAGCATGATGCCCGCGAACAGCAGCCCGGCGGCGTTGCCGACGCCGAACGAGAAGTGACTGAACTGGAATGAGATCAGTCCAATCATGATGCCGATAATAAAAAAGGCGCAAAAGGCGAGCAGGTCGGTGAGCTGACTGTGGATGGAGATAAACCCGATGCGGTCTGCAATGCTTTTTACCCGCCGGGTGTCGCCGCTGACCTGCAACACATCCCCTTTATTCAGCACCACCCCATCGTCAATCGGCATTTCAATCTGGCTGCGGACGATGCGGTTAAGAAAGCAGCCGTGGTCGGTCAGTTTGAGCTGGCTGAGCCGTTTGCCGACGGCGTTATGGTTTTTCACCACGATCTCTTCGGTGACGATGCGCATATCCAACAGATCGCGGTCGAAGACCTCTTTGCCGTCGCGGAAGTTGGGATTGAGCCGCGCGTGCGCATCCGGGTAACCGACCAGCGAGATTTCATCACCGAGTTGCAGCACCGCATCGCCGTCCGGGCTGGCCAGAATACCGTTCCGCCGAATACGTTCGATGTAGCAGCCGGTTTGACGATAGATGCCCAGCTCGCGCAGGTTTTTGCCATCGGCCCACGCCACCAGCTCTGGCCCGACGCGATAAGCGCGGATAATCGGCAGATAAATCTTACGCTGGCTGTCGGCATCCAGACCGCGCTCCCGGGCGATTTGCTGGGCGCTGGTCGGCAGATCCTGATGCTGCAATTTGGGCAGATAGCGTGCGCCAAAGATCAGGCTGACTAAGCCGATAAGATAGGTCAGGGCATAGCCCAGACTGAGATGTTCCTGCTCGATGCCGAGTAGCGGCGTGGTTCCAAATGCGTTCCTGAGTGTATCGCCTGCTCCGACCAGTACCGGGGTCGAGGTCATGGAGCCGGCCAACATCCCGGCGGTCAGTCCGATCCCCCAGCCGAAAACCTTGCCTAATATCAGAGCGAGTACCAGCGCGCTGCCGACCATAACCAGAGCCAGCATCAGATAGTTTTTGCCGTCGCGGAAAAAAATTGAAAAGAAGTTGGGGCCAGCTTCGACGCCTACACAAAAAATAAACAACATGAATCCCAGGCTGAGGGCTTCGGCATTAATGGTGAAATGTTGTTGGCCCAGAAACAATGAGACCACTAAAACTCCAATAGAATTACCGAGTTGTACGGAACCTAGCCTTAACTTCCCTAAACAAAGACCCAAACACAGAACGACGAACAGCAGCAGAATGTAATTCCCGTTTAACAAATCAGCGACGTTTATATTCATGGGATGCAACTTATTTTTTACTATTAAGTTCTTGATATAAAAGTAATTTAGGCTAGATTTACTCCATTGCAAGGACGCTGGCGTCGACAGCAGAAGTTGCATGAAATGAAAGGAATCAGCCTTGTCGGTAACGATTGATGTGGCGGTCGCTATTCTAGAAGTTTATTTGCGTTACAACCAGCTGTGCATGCAGATAAAACGCGCCGAGAGTACCGTCTTGGCACATCAGGGAAATACCATGATTGGTGGCCTGTGCTTTATGACGAGGTCGAAAGGTATTGTCACCTGTTTATAGTGAGAAGGCGAAGCATGGCGAACAATAAAGGTTGGGTTGGAATAATTAGTTGTATGGTATTGTTTACGCTGGTTTTTATCAGTCAAAAGATGATGTCGTTCAAAGTGGCAACGGTACATGGCGGCAATGGCGAGCCGGGCATGTTGCTGTTTCTGCTGCCGGGTATGATCTCCAGCTATCTGACGGGTTGCGACAGAATGCGCTATACCCTGATTGGCGCCCTGACGGCGGTTCCCATTTGCCTGTGGCTGCTGCGCGCAGGCCACGCGTCTTGCGGGTCGTTCTGGCAGGACGTGGCGTATGTCGTTGTGTCGGTTTTCTGGACTTTGCTGGGTGGGTTGCTGCTGCTGTTTCTGAGGGCGGTGGTGCGTTACTTCTTTCGCTGACGAAACGAGGGTGTTTTTCTTTCATCCAGCCAGCGAGTCATTCGCTGTGACTTACCCATCAGCTAAAAAAGGCGCGGGAAGCGCCTTCTGTCTCATCAATAACTGATTAAGTGACATTGTCACTTGAACAGATTCAGATGCTCTTTCGCATAAGCTTCAAAATCTGTGCAGCCGCCAATATGCTGCTCATCCAAGAAAATCTGCGGAACGGTCTCAACCGGTTTGCCGACGGTTTTTGACAGGTCTGCTTTGGTGATCCCTTCTTCCTGAATATCAACGTAGCGATAGCTGAAATCATCGCGCTGGGCGGTCAGTTTTTCCGCCAGTTCTTTCGCGCGTACACAATAGGGGCAACCCGGACGTCCAAAAATGACAGCAAACATGCTCACTCCTTAGTTCAACCTTAAATTTAGCCAACCCTTTTACTATGCCCGCTCAAGAATGCAATAAAAAGCAGTCATTGCCTGTCGTATTGATGCCCTAAGTCTATCAGTACCACAAAGAAGATGAACTCGCCGCGTTGTGAGCGGGGCAAGCTGTCTTATAATTGTGGGCTGAGCGATGCCCGCCGTCGCGTTTTATCCACTGATTGTCGCGCCTGTATTGACGATGGGCGCGATAGCCCTTTTCATACGTGTAAGGATTGCCAACGTGACTCCTACAATCGATTTGCTGTGTCAACACCGCTCCATTCGCCAATTTACCAACCAGCCGGTGACCGACGATCAGTGCCAGGCTATTTTGCAGTCCGCCCGAAGTGCCTCGACCTCCAGCATGTTGCAATGCAGCTCTATCATTCGCATCACCGACAATACGTCCCGTCAGGCGCTGGTAGCACTGAGCGGCGGTCAGGCGTATGTGGCACAGGCGCCGGAGTTCTGGGTTTTTTGCGCGGACTTCAATCGGCATTTGCAAATCTTCCCGGAGGCGGAAGTGGGGCTGGCGGAGCAGCTGCTGCTGGGCTGCGTTGACACCGCCATTATGGCGCAGAATACGCTGGTGGCGGCGGAGTCGCTCGGGTTGGGTGGTGTCTATATTGGCGGAATCCGCAACCATATCGCGGAGGTCACGGCGTTGCTGAAACTGCCTGAGCAGGTGCTGCCGTTATTCGGGCTGTGCTTGGGACATCCGGCTGCCCAGCCGGATCAGAAGCCGCGGCTGCCTGCTGAACTGGTGATTCATGAAAATACCTACGCGATGATGGACAAAACGGTACTGGCGCACTATGACCAGCACCTGACGGAGTATTACCAGCAACGCAGCGGTAATCAGCGAAGTGGCGGCTGGAGCGACCATATCAGGAAAGCGCTGGCGAAAGAGCAACGTCCTTTCATGCTGGATTATCTGCATCGTCAGGGGTGGATTAAACGCTGAAGATAGCGGTGTGTGGCCTGAGCCGAAGCGCTTCTATCCGGCCTCGTGTGGCCTAATCCCCGCCGTTGCTGGAGCGCGATCAATTCGCACAACGCCAATTCCGTTGGCGATGAAGACCACGCAAGGATGGGGGAGGCTTTCAGGCGGCAAAAACAGGGGGACTCGGCGGCGTCGCTCTTGATATACTGGGTTCGCGTTCGGGCACCGCGTCGGGCCGGTGTTTTTTTTCACTTACGGGTAAGTAATGAGGCAAGTTTATATGGATTCAATCATCGTCCCTGATTTGAATGTGCTACGGCGGTGGCTGGATCAATTGGGTATCATTTATTTCGAATGTGACGCTTGCGACGCGCTGCATTTACCGCATATGCAAAACTTCGACGGTATTTTTGATGCCAAGGTTGATATCGTCGATAAGGTCATCGTGTTTTCCGCGTTGGCGGAAGTGAAGCCGACTGCGCTGATCCCGCTGGTGGGAGACCTGAGTCAAGCCAACGCCAGTTCCCTGACGGTCAAGGTCTTTCTGGATATTCAGGACGACAATCTGCCGAAGCTGATCGCCTGCCAGACCTTTAGCGCAGGTGCTGGGATGAGTCTTGAGCAGTTCCGCTACTTTATGCAGCAGGCCGAAGAGCAGACGTCGATGGTAATTTTGGAAGCCGGAGCCAACAATCTGCTGTTTATCGGTGATGAAGAAGAGATTCCTGCTGCTCATGTTATCGCGCCTAGCCTTCATTGATCGTGTTATTAATCAGTCAATACCATCGCATTTTCTTATTTTTATAACCCGACGTTTATTTTGGTTTTCTCGCCTAATTGCCATATATTCCACGGCATTTAGGCGGCATTGGACGTGCAGTATCAACCAAATACCGGTAAATCATTCATAAACCCCGGTTTTACTTCCCCTCTATGGTGCCCCCAGTTCAGTACGGTTATGCTTTAACGCGGTAGTTATGCCTGCGGTCCGCGGTGTTACCATCCCACGGTCAGCCGCTATACTGAATTCTGACGCAATTCGATGAAAATAAATTGCGAAGGCTGCCCCGGTCGACGCACTCGCGTTATCGATTGATACACAGATGAACCTAACTTATCCCCTGAGATGGAGGAATGAACGGATGTTCACCCAACGTAAAAAATGGTTATCGGGTGTGGTTGCCAGTGTGCTGATGGCTGCGTCCGTCACGGCATTGGCGGAAGATAAAACGCTGCATGTCTACAACTGGTCTGACTATATTGCGCCGGACACGCTGCAAAATTTCCAGAAAGTATCGGGCATCAAAGTGGTTTATGACGTGTTTGACTCCAACGAACTGCTGGAAGGCAAACTGATGGCGGGCAGCACCGGATTCGATCTGGTGGTGCCTTCGGCCAGCTTCCTGGAGCGCCAGCTAAGCGCGGGTATTTTCCAGCCGCTCGACAAGAGCCGGCTACCGAACTACGCAAACCTCGATCCTGAATTGATGAAACTGATTGAACCTCACGATCCGGGGCACAAATACGCGGTGCCGTATCTGTGGGCGACCACCGGTATCGGCTACAACGTCGATAAGGTCAAAGCAGTGCTGGGCAAAGACGCCCCGGTGGACAGCTGGGATCTGGTACTGAAGCCTGAAAACCTGGAAAAACTGAAAAGTTGCGGCGTTTCCTTCCTCGACGCCCCGG
The DNA here is from genome assembly GCF_015999465.1 of Lonsdalea populi. NCBI lineage: Bacteria > Pseudomonadati > Pseudomonadota > Gammaproteobacteria > Enterobacterales > Pectobacteriaceae > Lonsdalea > Lonsdalea populi. The sequence continues at coordinate 2,126,658 of NZ_CP065534.1, read as the reverse complement.
CGGAAATCTATGCCACCGTGCTGAATTATCAGGGTAAAGATCCCAACAGCACCAAAGAGAACGACTACACGCAATCCGCAAACGACCTGCTGCTTAAGCTGCGCCCGAGCATCCGCTACTTCCACTCCTCGCAATACATCAACGATCTCGCTAACGGCGATATTTGCGTCGCTATCGGCTGGGCTGGGGATGTCATGCAGGCGTCGAACCGCGCCATAGAGGCGAAAAATGGCGTCAATATCGGCTACAGCATCCCGAAAGAGGGCGCGCTGGCCTTCTTCGACGTGCTGGCGATCCCGAAAGATGCCAAAAATCTGGATGAAGCCTATGCGTTCCTCAACTACCTGTTGAAGCCAGATGTGATCGCAGGCGTCACCAACTATGTTTATTATGCCAACCCGAACAAGGCCTCTTTGCCGCTGGTGAACGCCGACGTCAAAAATAACCCGGGTATTTACCCGCCGGCTGATGTCCGCGCCAAGCTGTTTACGTTAAAAGTACAGTCCCCGAAAATCGATCGCGTGATCACCCGTTCGTGGACTAAGGTCAAAAGCGGTAAATAGCCACCGTTCTGACCCCGGCAATCAGGCATCGGTCGCCTGATTGCCCCTTTCATCTGTCGCAGTCCGGTGACTGTGATGTATCTTGCTTCTGCCGGAGAGTCCTATTTGTGAACGAAGCGATATCCCGCCCTCAGCCTAAAACCCAAAAGGCGGCCACTCCGTTGCTGGAGGTCCGCAATCTGACCAAATCCTACGACGGCCAACTGGCTGTCGATGACGTTAGTCTGACCATTTACAAGGGTGAACTTTTTGCTCTGCTCGGTGCCTCCGGTTGCGGTAAATCCACGCTGCTGCGTATGTTGGCCGGCTTCGAACGACCGACGCAGGGGCAAATCATGCTGGACGGTCAGGATCTGTCGTTAGTGCCGCCCTATCTGCGTCCCATTAATATGATGTTCCAGTCTTACGCGCTCTTCCCCCATATGTCCGTAGAGAAGAACATCGCGTTTGGCCTCAAGCAGGATAAGCTGTCGCGCGGCGAGATCAAAGACCGCGTGGCGGAAATGCTGTCGCTCGTACACATGCAGGAGTTCGCCAATCGCAAGCCGCATCAGCTTTCCGGCGGTCAGCGTCAGCGCGTTGCATTGGCGCGCAGCCTCTCCAAACGGCCGAAGCTGTTGCTGTTGGATGAACCGATGGGCGCGCTGGATAAAAAGCTGCGCGATCGCATGCAGTTGGAAGTTGTCGATATTCTGGACCGCGTCGGCGTGACCTGTGTCATGGTCACGCACGATCAGGAAGAAGCGATGACGATGGCGGGGCGTATCGCGATCATGAATCGCGGCAAGTTTGTGCAGATCGGCGAACCGGAAGAGATTTACGAGAATCCGACCACCCGGTTCAGCGCGGAGTTTATCGGCTCTGTGAACATGTTCGAAGGGCTGTTGCAGGAACGTCGGGACGATGCGTTCATCGTGCAAAGTCCGGGGCTGGTGCATCCGCTCAAAGTGGCTTCCGATGTCTCGGTCGTGGACGGCGTGCCGGTGTCCATCGCGTTGCGCCCGGAAAAAATCATGCTGTGCGAGAACGTGCCGGAAGACGGCTGCAACTTCGCCGTAGGCGAGGTGGTGCATATCGCTTATCTGGGCGACTTGTCGATTTATCACGTTCGCGTTCAAAGCGGGCAGATCATCAGCGCTCAGTTGCAAAATGCAGACCGCTATCGCAAAAATGCGCCGACGTGGGGCGATGAAGTGCGGTTATGCTGGGATGCGGACAGCTGTGTGGTGTTGACGGTGTAGCAAGGGGAACACACATCAATGACGACCTTATCTGAACAACGTCCGACAACGGGGAAGTCCGTCGGCCTGCTCAGGCGCTGGCGGATGCTGCATGGACACAAGGTGGTGATTGCGCTGCCGTATTTATGGCTGCTGTGCCTGTTCATGCTACCTTTCCTGATTGTCTTCAAAATCAGCCTGGCGGAAATGGCGCGTACTGTGCCTCCGTACACGGGCCTGATGACATGGGTCGATGGCACGTTGAATATCGCGCTGAACATCGGCAACTACTTGCAACTGCTGTCCGACTCGCTGTACATAGAAGCCTATCTCCAGTCGCTACAGGTCGCGGCGATTTCGACGCTGCTGTGTCTGCTATTGGGCTATCCGTTGGCCTGGGCGGTCGCGCACAGCAAGCCATCAACCCGCAATATTCTGTTGCTGCTGGTGATTTTACCGTCGTGGACGTCGTTCCTGATCCGGGTTTATGCGTGGATGGGGATCCTCAAAGAGAACGGCATCCTGAATAACTTTCTGATGTGGCTGGGCGCCATCGATAATCCGCTGACGATCCTGCATACCAATCTGGCGGTCTACATCGGCGTGGTTTACTCCTATCTGCCGTTTATGGTGCTGCCGATTTACACCGCGCTGACGCGTCTGGACTATTCGCTGGTAGAAGCGTCGCTGGATCTCGGTGCCCGGCCGTTCAAAACCTTCTTGAGCGTGATCGTACCGTTGACCAAGGGCGGTATCATCGCGGGTTCGATGTTGGTGTTTATCCCGACCGTCGGCGAATACGTCATCCCAGAACTGTTGGGCGGGCCGGACAGCATCATGATTGGCCGTATTCTGTGGCAGGAATTTTTCAATAACCGCGACTGGCCGGTGGCGTCCGCGGTAGCGACGGTGATGCTGCTCCTGCTGATCGTCCCTATCATCTGGTTCCACAAACATCAAAATAAAGCGGCGAAGGAGCAGGCATGAACGATTTACCGGCAGTGCGATCCCCTTGGCGTATTCTGATTCTGGTGCTGGGATTCACCTTCCTGTATGCGCCAATGCTGATGCTGGTGGTTTACTCGTTTAACAGCTCTCGTCTGGTGACGGTGTGGGCCGGGTGGTCTACGCAGTGGTATACGGCGTTGTTCCATGACTCCGCGATGATTAGCGCGGTGGTGCTCAGCCTGACGATCGCGGCGGCGGCGGCGACGATGGCGGTCGTGATCGGGACGATGGCGTCGCTGGTGATGGTGCGTTTCGGCAGCTTCCGCGGTTCGAACGGTTTCGCCTTCATGCTGACCGCGCCGCTGGTGATGCCCGACGTTATTACCGGCCTGTCGCTGCTGCTGCTGTTTGTCGCACTGGGGCATGCCATCGGCTGGCCTGCGGAGCGCGGGATGTTGACTATCTGGCTGGCTCACGTGACTTTCTGCTCGGCCTATGTAGCGGTCGTGGTCAGCGCACGCCTACGTGAGCTGGATCGCTCGATTGAAGAAGCGGCGATGGATTTGGGCGCGACGCCGCTCAAAGTGTTTTTCATCATTACCGTGCCGATGATTGCGCCTGCGCTGGTATCCGGCTGGCTGCTGGCGTTCACGCTGTCGCTGGACGATTTGGTGATCGCCAGTTTTGTCTCGGGACCCGGCGCAACCACGCTGCCTATGCTAGTCTTCTCCAGCGTGAGGATGGGGGTCAATCCGCAGATTAACGCGCTGGCTTCGCTGATACTCTTGGTGGTCGGCATTATTGGTATTATCGCGTGGTGGTTTATGGCACGGGCGGAAAAGCAACGGCAGCGTGACATGCAAAAAGCCCGTCAGGGCTGAGCGGCATTCCGTGAGTGAGCGCCGGTCCGGCCGTCGTGATAACGCCACCTTGATTTGAGGTGGCGTTATTGTTTATGGGGAGGAGAGTCCTATTCTGTCTATAAAAAAGGATGTATTGCGACTATACCGACGCGGAACGCCCGTGGCGGTCATGGTGGCGGGAACCGGTATCGTCGCCACCCGCTGCGTGGGGCTGGCATTGGTGATTGGCGAGCTGGGGGTGAGTGGTTTCGGCGGCTGGCTGAGCGACAGCGCCGCACAATGGGATACCACGCTGCTGATGCTGGCGGCATGGCTGCTGTTCTGCCTTGAGATCCGCTGCGGGTTTGCGGTGCTGTATGGTCGCGACTGGGGCCGCTGGTGCTATCTGGTTTGCCAATGTCTGACGATGCTCTACATGCTTATCGCGTCGGTGGCGAATGTGCTGCCACCTATCTTCTATCTGAGCGCAGAGAATGAAATAGGGGTGCTTCAACAGCTGCTGGAGCACAAGGCGGCGGATGTCGTCATGCTGCTGCTCCTGTTTGTCCCTCGGCGCAGCCAACGCTTTTTTATGCGCCACAAATAATCTTTCGTTCAAGGGGGTGATACAATTCGCCTTCTTTGGTTTCTTAACAGGTTTCAGATTTACCGTGATGCATTGCGCCCGCTACAACGACGGCACCTGCCGTTCCTGCCAATGGTTGGAAAAAGAGTATCCTCAGCAGTTGGAAGACAAGCAGCAGCACCTGAACGGACTGCTGGCCGACCATCCGGTTCGTCAGTGGCTGCCGGCATATCCGTCGCCGCATAGCGCCTTTCGCAATAAAGCCAAGATGGTGGTGAGCGGCAGCGTCGAACGTCCGATGTTGGGCGTACTGCATCGCGACGGCACCCCCGTTGACCTGTGCGACTGTCCGCTTTATCCCGACAGTTTCCAACCTGTCTTTACGGTACTGAAGACGTTTATCGCGCGGGCGGGATTAACGCCTTATCAGGTCGCCCGGCGGCGCGGTGAGCTGAAATATCTGCTGCTGACGGAAAGTCGGTTGAACGGGCATTTTATGCTGCGGTTTGTTTTACGCTCGGAAACCAAACTGAACCAGCTGCGCGCCGTCTTACCGTGGCTGCAGGAACAGCTGCCGCAGCTGGCGGTGATCTCTGCGAATATCCAGCCTGTGCATCAGGCGATCATGGAGGGGGAGCAAGAAATTCCGCTCAGTCGTCAGCAGGTGCTGGAGGAAGCGTTTAATCAGATACCGCTCGCCATCCGTCCGCGAAGTTTCTTCCAAACCAACCCTGACGTGGCCGCTTCTCTATACGACACTGCCCGGCGCTGGGTGCAAGCGCTGCCGGTCCGCAGCCTGTGGGATCTATTCTGCGGCGTGGGCGGCTTCGGACTTCACTGTGCGACGCCTGCGATGGCGCTGACCGGTATTGAAATCAGCGCCGAGGCTATCGCGTGCGCGCGACGCTCCGCCGAGCAGCTCGGGCTGAAGAAGGTTCATTTTGAAGCGCTGGATTCGACGCGGTTTGCGACCGGGGAAGGGGCCATGCCGGATTTAGTGATTGTGAACCCGCCTCGTCGCGGTATCGGGGACGATCTCTGCCAATATCTCAGCCGCATGGCGCCGCCGTACATCCTGTACTCCAGCTGTAACGCCCAAAGCATGGCGAAGGACATGTCGCTCCTGCCAGGCTATCGCGCCGAGCACATTCAGCTGTTCGATATGTTTCCGCATACCGCGCACTATGAAGTGCTGACCTTGCTGAAACGGATGGCATAACCCCCGCAGACGGTTTCGGGCTCGTCATCGCGTTCTCGCGGGTGAACCAGGGGTTAAACGCGAGCGGGGAGTCAGCATCGGGGAGGGGGTTAACACGGGCCGCTGTGCAGCCCGTTTCTGATAGTGTTTCTTCGACTTACTGCGCGGGGAACCACTTATCGCTAATCGTTTTATAAGTGCCGTTCGCCTTCACCTCGCTCAGCGCCTGATTCAATTTCGCCAGCAGGGCGGTGTTATCCGGACGTACGGCAATCCCCAGACCGATGCCGAAGTAGGCCGGGTCGGTGATTTTTTCACCCACAGTCCCCAGTTCAGGATTGTTTTTCAGCCATTCATTGACGACCGCGGTATCACCGAACACCCCATCAATACGGCCGTTTTTAAGATCGATGATGGCGTTTTGGTAGCTATCGTAAGACACCGTCTGTATCTCAGGATGCTTCTCGTTGAGGTATTTCTGATGAGTGGTGCCGTTTTCCATACCGATACGCTTGCCCTTGAGATCGGCAAATGTAGCGAATTTCCCTTTCTGCGAGATCACAATGGCGGAGTTGGCATAGTAAGGCTGTGTAAAAGCGACCTGCTTGCTGCGTTCCGGCGTGATGTCCATACCGGAAATGACAGCGTCGTAACGACGGAATTTCAGTGCCGGGATGAGGCTGTCAAAAGCCTGATTAGTAAAGGTGCACGTGGCCTTCATCTGGTCGCACATGGCCTTGGCCAGATCGATATCGAAGCCGGCAATCTGATTATTCGCATCCATAAATTCAAACGGCGGATAGGTAGCCGAAGAGGCAAACCGAATGCTGTCTGCGGCCGCAGCGCCAAAGGTCATTCCAGCCAACAGCGTGGCAAGTACCCATTTCTTCATTGTGTTCACTCCAGATAACGGTTTTAGACGAAAATCACGATTCGCCTTAGAGGCTCACCTTGCCATTGGGTGAATTTTTATGCAAACAAAATAACTACAAATTCACTAATGAGAAAGAGAGTTTGACGGTATTACTGGATGGAACGCTAATATGAAAGGACTTTTTCCGATCAGCGACGCATCCCAATCATCACAGGTTGCGTACTCAACTGCATAAAAAAATGGGAGAGGCGGCTCTCCCGGGCTGGCAGATCACGTCACGCATCGTGATTTTCAAAGGCCAGAGCCCTGCGTTCGACCATCCGCAGAATTAACGTTAGCAGACCATTGACACAAAGGTAAACGATCCCGGCGGCACCGAACACCAGGACGTCGTATGTGCGGCCGTACAGCTGTTGTCCATAGCCCATTACATCCATCAGCGTAATGGTGTAGGCGAGGGACGTCCCCTTAAACACCAGCACGACTTCGTTCGAGTAGGAAGATAGCGCGCGTTTGAAGGCGAAAGGCAACAAAATGCGTAGCGTCTGGCGTTTGTTCATCCCCAAGGCCGCGCAGGATTGCCACTGACCGTCCGGAATGGCTCGCACCGCGCCGTAAAACAGCTGGGTGGTGTAGGCGGCACTGTTAAGCGCCAGCGCGATCATGGCGCATAGCCACGGCTGAGAGAACAACGACCACAGCCAGGTGATCTGCTTGATGGCGTCAAACTGGCCTGGACCGTAATAGATCAGGAAAATCTGCACCAGCAGCGGGGTGCCGGTAAACAGCGTGATGTAAGCGCGGGACAGCGTAGAGAGCAGCGGCGTCTTTAGCGTCAGCACCACAGTCAAGAGCAACGATAAAAACAGCGCTACAATGAGCGCGGCGACCGTCAGCGTGATGCTGGTGTGCAGGCCCTTGAGCAGTTCGGGAATATAATCAAGCATCAGGAGGGCCTCCGTTCGAAGCGAGTCGTGCGGGTTTCAATACGTTTGAGGACCCATTGGCTCAACAGGGTTATCACCAGATAAATGGCCGCAGCCATCATGTACCAGGTAAAAGGCTCCTGCGTGCGCGTGGCAATACTTTTGGTCTGCAACATAAGGTCGTTGACGCTGATCAGCGATACCAGCGCCGTATCTTTCAGCAGCACCAGCCACTGGTTTCCCAGTCCCGGCAGTGCATGGCGCCACATCTGCGGCATGATCAGACGACGGAAGATCGCGCCTTTTGTCATCCCCAACGCTTGTCCGGATTCCCACTGACCGCGCGGGACCGATTTCAGCGCGCCGCGCAATGTCTGTGACGCATAGGCGGCGTACAGCAGGGCCAGTGCGATAACGCCGCACACGAACGGGTTGACTTCGAAGGTCTCGATATTCAGCTGGATCGGGATTTGGAACAGATACAGGTTGATCGTGAATCCGTCCGCCAACATCAGCAGCAGTTGCGAAGAGCCGAAGTAGATAAAAAGCACCACCAGAATTTCCGGCAGGCCGCGAAGCAATGTGACTATCGCGGTGCCGCAGGCGCTAACGATTTTCCAGCGCGCCGTTTCCCACAGGGCAAACAACATCGCCAAAATCAGGCCTAACAACAAAGCGCAAAGGGCAAGACCGACGGTCATTCCGGCGGCGCTGGCTAAAGGGTGTAATTCAATCATCGCGTATCAGACTATTGCTGGAACCATTTTTGATAGAGGGCCTGGTAAGTCCCGTCCTGTTTGATGCTGTTCAGCGCGTCGTTGAATTTTTGCAGCAGCGCATCGTTATGCAAACGGACGGCGATGCCCAGACCGGCGCCAAAGTAAGCTTTGTTCGTCACTTTTTCGCCGACAACGGCCAGATTCGGATTCTGCTTCAGCCATTCGTTGACCACGGCAGTGTCCCCAAAGATGGCGGAAACGCGTCCATTTTTTAAATCCAGCGCCGCATTCTGGTAGCTGTCGTAAGGCACGGCGGTAATGTCCTGGCGCATATCCATGAGGTATTTCTGATGAGTGGTGCCATTTTGCACGCCGACGCGTCTGCCGTTCAGTGCTGAGACATCCATTATGCTGTCTTTCGGAGCGATGAACAGGGCGGAGTTGTCATAGTAAGGCTGGGTAAAGCTGACCTGGCGCTGGCGTTCGGGCGTGATATCCATACCGGTGATGACGGCATCGAAGCGGCGGAATTTCAGCCCCGGGATTAGGCTGTCGAACGACTGATTATTGAAGGTACAGGTCACTGCCATTTTCTGACACAGCGCCTTAGCCAGATCAATATCAAATCCCTGAATCTGATTGTCGGCATCGACGAATTCAAAGGGAGGATAAGATGCTTCAGTCGCAAAACGCAGGACATCTGCTGCGCTGGCTGTCATGCTCGCTCCGGCAAGCAGCGCGGCAACAAGGACCTTTTTCATATAACTTTCCTGAATCATCAGTGTGATAAGTAGCTGGCAAACTCACGGGTTTGCGGCTGGGCGAAGTGCGTAGCGTCGCCGTGTTCCACAACGCGTCCGTCCTCCATATACACCATGCGGCTAGCGGTTTTACGCGCGAAATCCACCTCGTGGGTAACGATGACCTGGGTGATGCCTGTTTGGCTCAGCTCTTGAATGATACCCACGACCTGAGCCGTGATTTCTGGATCGAGCGCCGCCGTCGGCTCATCAAACAGCAGAACCTGCGGTTCCATCATCAACGCGCGCGCAATCGCAACACGCTGCTGCTGGCCGCCGGAAAGATGCAGCGGATAGCGATCGGCGAAGTCGTTCAGGCGCAGACGTTTCAGTAGTTTTTCAGCGCGGGCGTGAGCCTCCTGACGACCTAAACCCAGCACGCGGCAAGGCGCTTCGACCAGGTTCTGCTGCACCGTGAGGTGCGGCCACAGGTTATATTGCTGAAAAACCATCCCGACATTTTGCCGGAGTACGCGAATGGCGTCATCGTCCGGCGTGTGATTGAAGTTGAACTGGTTACCGGCGATAGACAGCGAACCGGAACGCGGCATCTCCAGCAAGTTAAGCACTCGCAGAAGGGAGCTTTTTCCCGCGCCGCTGGGGCCCAACAGGACCAGCGTTTCTCCGACCGGGCAGTTTAGGGAGACATTGAACAGCGCCTGATGCGCGCCGTAGAAACAGTTAATGCTGTTTAGTTGAATACTCATGCGCAAAAATTGAATAGACATTGATGCCGCGAATGGTACCGTTGGCAGAATAGTTATGCAATCATCACGGGTTAAAATTTGCAAACAGGCGCTTTAGAGTCATTTTATAGCATAAAATAACGATATCTCGTCTTCATCGCCTGATTTCTCAGGTGAGAAACTCGCCAAATTAACCATTCTTCATCGTCTGCAGTTTTCTCAATGGGAAAATCGTTATGAATCCGCCGGAGGTTTCAGCACATTAGCGGGCTATACTTTCTCCGGGTCAGCGCCGTCTGCGTCCTCTTTCGATGTGGCCGCGCGAACACGGTATTGAAGTATCTGATGACTCATCCGCATTCTTCAAGGAGATGGCTATGCAACTGTCTACAACCCCTACACTCGAAGGTTTTGTGATTACGGAGTACTGCGGCGTGGTCGCAGGCGAGGCGATCCTCGGCGCAAATATTTTCCGCGATTTCTTTGCCGGGATCCGGGATATCGTCGGCGGCCGTTCAGGCGCTTACGAGAAAGAGCTGCGGCGCGCGCGCCAGATTGCGTTTAAAGAGCTGGAAGAGCAGGCAGCGGAACTGGGCGCCAATGCCGTGGTGGGCATCGACATTGATTATGAAACCGTGGGAAAGGACAGCAGTATGCTGATGGTTACCATCAGCGGCACCGCCGTCAAGATCAGCCGCTAGCGGTCGTAGGCTCATGCGCGACGTGCTGTTTTTCGGGCTACTGGCGCTGTTGGCAGGATGCCAAGCGCCGGTCACGACCGTGCCCGCTTCGATCATTGGCAACAACTACCGGCTGTATACGGCGGATGTTTCGCGCAATCAGACTTCCCGCGTCAGACTGCTGGTCATTCACTATACGGCGGAAGATTTCGGGAACTCGCTGCGCCTCCTGATGCGGGGCGAAGTCAGCGCGCACTATTTGATACCGGAAAAGCCGCCGCTGAGCGCGTGGCGCCCCGTAGCGTGGCAGTTGGTGCCGGAGTCTCAGGCCGCGTGGCATGCTGGGGTCAGCTATTGGCGTGGCTCGGTTCAACTGAATTCCGTCTCCGTGGGTATTGAGCTGGAGAATCAGGGTTATCGCTGCCCGCTGTTGGGGGGATGTCGTTGGGCGCCGTATTCGCCGGAGCAGGTGACTCTGCTGGCGCATCTGGCTCGCGATATTCTGCAACGTCATCAGATTGCGCCTCAGAATGTGGTAGCCCATAGCGACATCGCGCCGCAAAGAAAGGTTGACCCGGGACCGTTATTCCCGTGGAAGCAGCTGGCGGACGCCGGTATCGGCGCCTGGCCTGATGCGGATCGGATACGGCTTTATCTTGGGGGCCGCGCGCCGAATGAACCCGTCTCTCCCCGCTTGCTGCTGGATAAACTGGCTCGCTATGGCTACGAGGTCAGTGCTTCGATGACGGCGCAACAGCAGCAGCGCGTGATCGCGGCATTCCAGATGCATTTCCGCCCCCGGCGCTATGACGGTTTTGCCGATGCGGAAACCGAGGCTATCGTGGATTCGCTGCTGGAGAAATACGGGGGGCAGTAGCGGGGGTTTTACCCGCGACGTTGGCTCAGGCGACGAATAGCGCGATCAGGACTGGCGAGAGCAGGCTCAGTATGAAACCGTGCACGATGGCGGGCGGAACCATGTCGACGCCGCCGCTGCGTTGCAGCACCGGCAGGGTAAAGTCCATCGAGGTGGCACCGCACAGGCCAAGCGCGCTGGCGCGTCGAGAGCGAATCAGACTGGGAATGAGCGTGATGGCAATCAGTTCTCGCGCCAGATCGTTAAAGAAGGCCGCGCTGCCGATGACCGGACCGTAGGCGTTGGTCATCAGGATGCCAGACAGCGAGTACCAACCGTAGCCGGAAGCCATCGCCAGACCGGTTTTTAAAGGCAGGTCGAGCAGCAGCGAGGCCAGTGCGCCGCCGCACAACGCGCTGACGGCCACGACGACGGCGATGATCGTGCCGCGGCGATTGAGAACGATCTGTCGCAAGGTCATGCCGCTGTTGCGCAGTTGGATCCCGACGAGACACAACAGCACAAGCAATGCGTATTCTCCGCCTGAGGCCGCGAATTTCAATGGGGGCCATTGGCTCAGCCCCAACAGGAATCCCACCAACACCACGCCGCAAAGCTGTAACGATTCCAACATCATTTTTAGCCGAGATGGAAGCGCGTCGTGGGATACCGTCGTGGCCTTCCAGGCGTTGCGTCTTTCCAGCAGCCGCAGCGCCAGCACATTCGCCGCGATAATGCAGACCGTGCTGACGGCGGCATATTGCAGTACGGCCATTAGGTTGCTGCCCAGATTTTCAAGAAACGCGAGGCTAATGCCCATCAGGAATAAGATGACATAGACCATCCAGCTCAGTAGCCGGTTCACCCCTTGCAGCAACGTTTTGTTGCGCACAGGAATCAGATAGCCGAGTACCAGCGGCAGCAGAATAATCAATAATCCTGAATACATGATGAAGATTTTCCTTGGGACAGTGGCGCGGTTCGGCTGGTGTGATAAGTTGTAATTATGTGATTTTAAATAAAAAACAAAATCAGGTAAAGCAATGAGCGTTGGCAGGACTTGACCCTTCGGCGCTTTGTCTCCATGTTGGTAATGACGTAGCCCACGAGGAGCGGCGGATGTATCTGGAACGGGTTGATATTGATGGTTTCCAGGGGATTAACCGACTGTCTCTGGTGCTGGATGAGAATACGGTCCTGATTGGCGAGAATGCCTGGGGGAAATCCAGCTTGCTCGACGCGCTCTCTCTGCTGCTGTCGCCCGCACCGCCGCTATATTGTTTCCAGTCGGATGATTTTCATTTTATCCCAGGAGAGGAAAGCCGCCGCGAAAAGCATCTTCAGGTCGTGTTCACCTTTCTCGAAACCGATGTCGGACACCATCAGTCCGCGCGCTACCGTAAGCTGTTGCCTTTGTTTATTCACGGCAATGATCGCCTGAAGCCGTTGCTCAGGTTCGCTCAGCGTATGGGCATTGAGTGGCATGTGTTGGTTGATGGCGATGATGCGGGTAAAAAGTATGCCGCGACGACCCGCAGTCTGCTGTTGGATCAGCACGAACGCGATCATTTGACGATGCTGCCAGCGCGAGATATGGAATATTTTATGTACAAGAGCGGCTTTGCGCAGGTTTACCACCGCGTAGCCCAGTTGCCGGACAATGTGCCGCTGTCGCCGCCCAAAATCATCAGCAAGGCCATTCACCGGACCTCCAAGCCGGATCTCGCGATAGAAGTTGCTATGGATGCGGCGGCAAGAGGCGAAGAGGCGATTCCACCGCTGATCCGTCATATGTTTGCGCGTGTGCTTTGGCTGGCGCGGGGAAGGGCTGATTAGCGGATATCGATGACAATGGGACCTGCCGGCCTGGGCGGTTGACTGGCTTTCATCTCGTAATGAAACCTTTATTTTATGATTAATCCCTATTTTATTAGGTTGAAATTCACCAAGATTCAATTAATCGTTATTTCACCTCAAAAAACAATGAAATTTTTACAGAGTAAGGGAAAATCACCATATTCGCGCCGCCATTTATTGTTTCTGACTTATATGAAACATCGATTTCACCACGGCAAAAAATAAGAATATATTTTTAATGGAAAATGCAAAGTCGATACTCTCCTTCTGACCTATCTTTATTTCCCGGCCAGGCATTGCCAGCCGTTTAGGTGTTTTTATTGCGGCTTTGTTATTGCTATGTTTCTCTTCGGTATTTATTAAAAACGAAGTGCCCGACATTTACTAAGACTGTATTATTACTAAAAGCCCGTTGGTTATTGCAGATGCCGATATTTATCGTGGTAAATGACGAATGATATATAGCATTACGATCTGCTCTGCGGGTGTTGAGTATAATTATAAAAAATGAAGAGCATGCCTCAAAGATAGATATCATGTTTTTGGATGACTCGCGCGGCAATTACACGACGGATATCGTCATCTCGTCCGAGCATCCTGAGCTGGCGACGCTGACTCTGGGATTGGATAAATTGAATAACTGAATTATCGCCGCCAGTGGGCTTATCGGCGCTCTGCTTATTCTGGCTGTTCTGTCCTTTAATAACGGCGTAAAATTTTTTCGTGCTGGCCGTAAAGCGAAATGCCTGTCGGAATTAACACTCGTTCCAATAGAGCTCGGCGACATCAGAATATCGTTTTTCATGCGCGTTCAGCCATATACTATATCGGCGAAGATAAAAAAAAATCAAACTGGCCAGTCTGATAAAGTGAAATGAACAGCCTATTTATCTGGATGACAGCATGAAACAGGCGTGGGCAGTATTATTGAAAGATGCCAACATTCCTGTTTTGCTGGATGATTGTTTGATGCGTCTTGATCTGAGCGATGCAGAACGTGAATCTTTTCGCATCGCATTCGAACGCTGAAAGCGCCATTATCTGAGTGACACGATTGTCGTGTTAATGAACCTGCGTGCTAGATAAGAAAAAAGGCTGGCCACCTCGGTAACCCGCCTTTTGGACAAATTCAACATCAACGCGCACTACATGGCCAGCCCTCAGGCCACCGGCGCATTGACTAACGGCACGATCAGACTGGCATGATTGCCTTTTGGTCCCTGATGCACACTATAATTAACCACCTGGCCGGCTTTCAGAGTGCGGTAGCCGTCCATCTGAATGGTCGAATAGTGTGCGAAAATGTCTTCCCCTCCGCCCTCAGGGCAAATAAAACCAAAGCCTTTGGCGTTATTGAACCATTTAACAGTACCCGTCTCCATACATCTCCATCCTTCGTAAGCGTATTTTACGGTGGGGTTATTGGTTAAGGTAAAATCAAATTGATTAAAAGATCATCAATAAACCTAAGACTCTATTAAAATCGCCCGGGCCGTCAAGCGCGATGAATTGAGCGGTGCGATGGCTTCGTTAAACTTTGATATGGGTAACGGAATGAATGAGAAGATTACGCCTATCGCAGAAATGGGTTGATGTCATTTTGTTGCCGGGTGATTTTGATCCGGCAATGGTAAAATAAAAAATAGACGTGCTACTGTTAAGTACAGTGGGCCAGGGCAAGATGACAGTTAAGATTTGGAAAAATGATGGGAAATCATAGTACGTGGTCGCACACTGAGGGCCAAACCAAGGCTCGCCATGCCGAAGCATTGCAGCCACCCTCCATGTATAACGTTGTGCTCAATAACGACAATTATACGCCGATGGAATTTGTTATTGACGTACTGCAAAAGTTCTTTTCTTATGATATCGAACGTGCAACGCAACTGATGCTTACGGTTCATTATCAGGGAAAGGCCATCTGTGGCGTATACAGCGCCGAAGTGGCGGAAACCAAAGTCGATCAGGTTAATCGTTATGCCAAAGATAACGAGCATCCGTTGCTCTGTACGCTGGAAAAAGCCTGATTTAAGGCAATATATTGGGGGAGGTGTTTAATGCTCAATCAAGAACTGGAACTCAGTCTCAACATGGCTTTCGCCAGAGCGCGTGAGCACCGACACGAGTTTATGACCGTGGAGCATTTGCTGCTGGCTTTGCTCAGCAATACCTCCGCACGTGAAGCATTGGACGCATGCACAGTCGATCTGGATGCTTTACGTCAGGAACTGGAAACCTTCATTGAACAGACGACGCCAACGCTGCCTGAGAGTGAAGCAGAACGCGATACGCAGCCGACGCTGAGCTTTCAACGCGTGCTGCAGCGTGCGGTGTTCCACGTACAGTCCTCCGGACACAGCGAAGTCTCCGGCGCCAATGTGTTGGTCGCCATCTTCAGCGAACAGGAATCCCAGGCTGCCTATCTATTGCGTAAGCACGATGTCAGCCGCCTTGATGTGGTGAATTTTATTTCCCATGGTACGCGTAAAGAAGAGTCCGGGCCGTCGGTCAGCCAGGAAAATCCGGTTAACGAAGAGCAGGCTGGAGGGGAGGAGCGTATGGAGAATTTCACCACCAACCTTAATCAACTGGCCCGCGTCGGCGGCATTGACCCGCTCATTGGTCGCGAACGCGAACTGGAACGCACGGTTCAGGTGCTCTGTCGCCGCCGTAAAAACAACCCGCTGCTGGTCGGTGAATCCGGCGTAGGTAAAACGGCCATCGCTGAAGGTCTGGCCTGGCGTATCGTTAAGGGCGATGTCCCTGAAGTGATCGCCGACTGCACCATTTACTCCCTGGATATCGGCTCGCTGCTGGCGGGCACCAAATATCGCGGTGATTTCGAGAAACGCTTCAAAGCGCTCTTGAAACAGCTGGAGCAGGATCAAACGAGCATTCTGTTTATAGATGAAATTCACACCATCATCGGCGCAGGAGCGGCCTCGGGCGGTCAGGTTGATGCGGCTAACCTGATCAAGCCACTGCTGTCGAGTGGTAAAATCCGCGTGATCGGCTCGACGACTTATCAGGAGTTCAGCAATATCTTCGAAAAGGATCGGGCGCTGGCGCGTCGCTTCCAGAAGATCGATATCACTGAACCGAGCGTTGAAGAGACCGTGCAAATTATCAATGGTCTGAAACCAAAATATGAGGCCCACCACGACGTGCGTTATACCGCGAAAGCCGTGCGCGCGGCCGTTGAGCTGGCGGTGAAATATATCAATGACCGCCATCTGCCGGACAAAGCGATCGACGTGATCGATGAAGCCGGCGCGCGTAGTCGACTCATGCCGGTAAGCAAACGCAAGAAAACGGTCAACGTGGCGGATATTGAGTCTGTGGTGGCGCGTATTGCGCGTATTCCCGAAAAGAGCGTTTCCGCCAGCGACCGCGATGTGCTGAAAAACCTTGGCGACCGCCTGAAAATGCTGGTGTTCGGCCAGGATAAAGCTATCGAAGCGCTGACCGAGGCGATCAAGATGAGCCGCGCGGGGCTGGGTCATGAACGCAAACCGGTCGGTTCGTTCCTGTTTGCTGGCCCGACAGGGGTGGGTAAAACCGAAGTCACAGTGCAATTAGCGAAAGCCATGGACATCGAGCTGCTGCGCTTCGATATGTCCGAGTATATGGAGCGCCACACGGTGAGCCGTCTGATCGGCGCGCCTCCGGGCTATGTCGGGTACGATCAGGGCGGGCTGCTGACGGATGCGGTGATCAAACATCCGCATGCCGTTCTGTTGCTCGATGAGATAGAGAAAGCGCATCCGGATGTGTTTAACCTGTTACTGCAGGTGATGGATAACGGAACCTTGACCGACAACAACGGCCGTAAGGCCGACTTCCGTAATGTCATTCTGGTGATGACCACCAACGCAGGGATCAGGGAAACTCAGCGCAAATCCATTGGGCTGATTCAGCAGGATAACAGCAGCGATGCGATGGAAGAGATCAAGAAAGTGTTTACGCCGGAATTCCGTAACCGTCTGGATGGCATCATTTGGTTCAACCATCTCTCGACCGAAGTGATTCAGCAGGTGGTGGATAAATTCATCGTTGAATTGCAGGCGCAGCTGGATGCCAAAGGCGTGTCGCTGGAAGTCAGCGAAGATGCACGCGACTGGCTGGCAGAGAAAGGCTACGACAAGGCGATGGGTGCGCGTCCGATGGCGCGAATTATTCAGGAAAACCTCAAGAAACCGCTGGCCAACGAGCTGCTGTTTGGCTCGCTGGTAGAAGGGGGATCTGTCACGGTAGAACTGGATACCGTGACTCAGCAGCTGAGCTATAGCTTCCATAGCGCTCAGAAACGCAAAACCGAGGGCGCGGTATAGTCTTAACCACGCTCCGGTTTCCCTAACGTCAAGGGCATCCTTATGGATGCCCTTATTTTTTATGAGATAAGTTGAGTAGTTTAATCGAAAGCCAGAAAAGCCGGGCGTTTTACTTGTCTCTCTGCTGGGGCGGATAGAGACTCAACAGCTTTAGGGTCACGCCATTGGTCCAGCCAAACCCGTCCTGCAGTTCGTATTCGCCGCCGCCGCCGCCGCCGAGTTCGCCGGTTTCAACTGCGTATTTCTCTACCAGCTTATGCTCGCGTTCATAGGTATGCTGAACGCTGTTGAGAAAACGGACCGCAATTTCTTCAGCGAGCGCCTCTTGCTGATAATAGCGTAACCCTTCCACCGCAACCCACTGTAGTGGTGCCCAGGCATTCGGCGCATCCCACTGCTGGTGAGAGTGCACCGTGGTCGTGACCATGCCGCCTTCTTGCACCAACTCGTTACGGACCGCCTGGGTAGTCTCGTCGGCGTAATTTTGCGGGGCGGCCTGAACATACAGCGGAAACAGTGTCGCCGCCGTCAATTGTTGGCTCACTTTACCCTGACGCCAATCGTAATCCGCGTAGTAGCGCTTTCCAGCGTTCCAAAAGTAGCGATTCAGCGCCTGTTTGCGCTTGTCGGCACGGAGGGCGTAACGATCGGCATCGGCCATGTTGTTGGCTAAACGACTGGCTTTCGCTAGCGCCATTTCATTGTGATAGAGCATCGCATTCAGGTCTACCGGCAGAATGTCGGTAGTGTGAATCGTCGACAGCTTCATTGGATCTTTCAGCCAGCGTGAACTGAAATCCCAACCGGAGGCGGCTCCTGCACGCAGGTCGCGGTATAGCTGAGAACGCTCGCTTTCCGGCACCTGACTGGCGGTGGTGACGTCGTCGAGCCAAGACTCTGTCCTCGGCACGTTGCGGTCGTCCCAGTAGCGGTTCAGTACATCGTCACCAAGGCGAACCGCTCGTTTGTCCACCTGTCCAGGCTGCAGACTGTTTTCGCCGTCCATCCAGTACTGATATTCCCGCTGCATCTGTGGCAGATAGGTGACCAGCAGATTGTCGCCGTCGTGCTTCGCCAGCAGCTCTACCATTTTGGTGAAGAAAGGAGGCTGCGAACGGCTCAGATAATAGGTGCGATTCCCGTTGGGAATGTGTCCGTAACGGTCTATCTGAAAGGCAAAGTTTTGCACCATGTTGCGGATGAGATCCCACTGCTCGCTCTCGGCGAGGCCCAACATGGTGAAATAGCTGTCCCAGTAATAGACTTCGCGGAAACGTCCGCCCGGCACAACGTAAGCGTTGGGCAGCGGAAGGAGCGAGTCCCAGCGGGTGATGTCAGGTGTGCTGCGGGTGAGGTGCGGCCACAGGTCAATGATATGCTCCCGCAGCGTCTGGCCGCCCGGTGGGATATAACCTTTACCATCCGCTGGAATAATGAAGTTGTGTCGCACGAAATGCTGCAGATCAAAGTTGTCTAGCCGACGCTGCATGTAGTAATCCGCCATGATGGCCGATGGCGAGTACCGGGGAACCGCGTCAACAAACGTTTTTTGATCCGGAAACATCTTCGCTTTCTGCACCGCTTCGAAAAGCGGTCCCATCGTGATATCCGGCGGAGCCGTGACGATACGTTGCGGCTGTGGGGTTTCTGCGTGAGCGTGCTTCATCACCAGAACGGGGAAAGCCAGAATTGTGGTTATCTGTAAAATAATCAAAAACGGATATGTCCTCATCGCCTGGAGGGTTAACAGCGCTGGTTTTACTCCCCTATTATGATCAAGTTGAGCAATAAAAAAGCAACAATTTTGTAAATATTGCTCAGTGCAATTATCTTAGGATAAATGGGTAGATGAGGTGTTAACCGAAGAGCGATCTGTAGAAAGGGTCACAACTTGTAATGATATAAATGTGAAGGCGAGCACAAAAACAAAAGCCCTGACCGCAAGCGGAAAGGGCAGGAGGGCGAACATCTTCGTGGGATCGCGTTAAGCGATGGCGGGCCTGTTAGCGGCTACGGAAGACAATGCGGCCTTTGCTCAGGTCGTACGGGGTCAGCTCCACTGTGACTTTGTCACCCGTCAGGATGCGGATATAGTTTTTACGCATTTTACCGGAGATATGAGCGGTAACCACGTGCCCGTTTTCCAATTCAACGCGGAACATGGTGTTGGGCAGCGTATCAAGTACGGTGCCTTGCATTTCAATATTGTCTTCTTTGGCCATCGAATCCTCTAGGTTTAACTACCTTAGTTTTTAACCGGCAAGATAATGCCGAAAAACCCACATTATGTAAAGAAGCGTCGCTACTCGGCGCTTGATTAATTCGTTATGGGCGGGTCATTTGATTAGGCGAGCGGCAGAGTTTGTTTCTGCCAGCACGTTTCACCCAGCGTCGCGGGACGCAGCCGGGAAAGGTGTTGCATGAACTCCCGGCGCGGTATTTCAGTGGCTCCCAGCGATGCCGTGTGCTCATTCAGTATTTGGCAGTCAATCAGCTGGCCACCGTGGCGGACAAAGTGACGCAAAAACGCCAGTAAACCGCATTTCGAGGCATTGTCCGCCCGGCTAAACATGGACTCGCCGCAGAACAACGCGCCCTGCGAAATGCCGTACAGACCGCCGATCAGCCTATCATTATGCCACACTTCCACCGAATGCGCCTGTCCTGCCTGATGCAGCTGGCAAAAAGCGTCAATAATGTCATCGTCGATCCAGGTGCCTTCTTCACGTTCGGTGGCGCAGGCAGTGATGACATCGGAGAAGGCCTGATTCAGCGTTACGCGATACTCAGTCCTGCGGATAAATTTTTTCATGCTGCGACTGAGGTGAAACGCATCGGGAAACAGGACGGCGCGCGGGTCGGGCGTCCACCATAGGATCGGATCACCCTCGGAGTACCAAGGGAAGATGCCGTGCTGATAGGCGACCATCAGTCGTGACGGTGCCAGATCGCCCCCAAATGCTAGCAGACCGTTAGGATCGTTCAACGCCATTTCCGGATCGGGAAACTGCATGGAAAAGGGTGAAAGCTCAAACAGCTGCATATCTGGCCTCGCCTAAAGATGTTGATGAAACTGCCAGTATCGGCCTTGCTGCGCCATAAGCGTCTGATGATCACCCTGTTCGATGAGCTGACCGCCGTCCATGATGTACAGACGGTCCATACTTTCTAAACCGCACAGACGGTGAGTAATCACCAATAAGGTTTTATTTTTGCAATGTTCACGCAGAAGCTGAAGCATTCGCTGTTCCGTTTCGGCATCCAGTCCTTCAGTGGGTTCGTCCAGCAGAATTAGCGGCGCAGAATGTAGTAGCGCACGTGCCAGACCTATCCGGCGCTGTTCGCCTCCGGACAGTTGACGGCCGCCTTCCCCCAGCCAGGCATTCAGTCCCTCTTGCTCCAGCAGATTAGACAACCCTACTCGTTGCAGGATGTGAGCTAGCTCCTCGTCACCGGCCTGCGGAGCGGCCAGCCGCAGGTTCTCACGCAGTGTATCGCTGAAAAGATGTATCCGTTGAGGTACGACGCTCATCATGCTGCGCAGGTTCTCTTCGGACCAGGTCGATAATGGCGAGCCGTTAAGGCTGATCTCGCCTTTGGTACTGTCCCAGGCGCGGGTGATCAATTGTAACAATGTTGATTTACCGCAACCGGTTTTGCCTAAAAGAGCAATGTGCTCGCCGGGTTGGAGGCTTAGCGAAATATGCTGCAGCCCCGGCTGGGGCTGATCCGGATAGGTGAAACTCACATTGTTTAACGTCAACGCGGCCTGAGAGGATGGGGCGGGCCCTTCGTCAGCGAAGATGACCGCAGGCGTCAGTTTCATCAATTGGTCGACTCGAACGGCGGAGGCGGCGACCTGGCCGATATGTTGGAAAGCGTTGGCCACCGGCCCCAAGGCTTCGAAGGCCGCCAGCGACGCAAAAATAAACAAAGCGATTAGCGCGTCCGGCTGCGTGTCGCCGCCGACGCCGTTGGCCGCCATCCACAGGATCAGCGTGACGGTGAGTCCGCTGCTCAGAATGATAAGGGATTGCGACAGTGCGCTGAGCGTCGCCTGCTGGCGTTGCCGTAATAACCAGCGGTTTTCCAGTTGATCCAGTCGATGACGGAAGGAGACTAACGAGCCAAAAATTGTCAGTTCAGCCTGCCCCAGCAGCCAGGTGGTTAACTGCAGACGATATTGCGCGCGTAACTGCGTCATTTCCTCGCCGATAGGCTGGCCCGAGCGGTAAAAGAGCGGCGGCATGATGACCAAAAGCAGCAGCATGCTGGTCGCCAGTGTCATCGCTAACGTGCTATCCAACCAGCTAAGACCGAAGGCCACGACCACGATAACCGATAGGGCGCTGACCAGCGGGGAGATAACGCGCAGATACAAATGGTCCAGCGTATCGACATCCGCCACCAGACGGTTGAGCAAATCTGCCTGCCTGAAACGGCTGAGTCTGCCGGGAGAAAGCGGCAGAATACGGCTGAAGGTAAAAACACGCAGATGTAGTAGCACGCGGAAGGTGGCGTCGTGACTGACCAGTCGTTCGAAGTAGCGGCTCGCGGTGCGCATAATCGCCGCACCGCGGACACCAGCGGCGGGCAACATGTAGTTGAAGGTATAAAGCCCGGCGAGTCCGGCCAGCGCCGAGCCGGCCAGGAACCAACCCGAGAGCGTGAGTAATCCGATACTGGCGAGTAGGGTGAAAATGGCCAGCACCACGCCCAGACTCAGTCGCCAAAAGTAGCGGCGATAAAGCCCTAGAAATGGCATCAATACCTGGAAGACCTGTGTTTTCTTCATCTCAGAGTTCTCCCCGGCGCTGTGTCATCAATTCGGTAAAGGGCCCCGGCGTCACGCTAAGCTCACTGAAACGACCTTGCTGCACCAGACGGCCCGCCGCCATCACCCACACCTCATCATAACTACGGGCTTCGTCGAGCTGATGAGTAATTAATAGCGTTGTCTGTCTCGCGGAGGCCATGCTCAGTGCTTTCATCACCCGCTGTTCGCTATGCGCGTCCAGGCTCGCCGTAGGTTCGTCCAGCAACAGCAAATGGCTGGGATGAATCAGGGCTCTTGCCACCGCTACACGCTGTGCCTGTCCGACCGACAGACGCGCTGCGCCATCGCCCAGGACCGTTTCCAGCCCCAATGGGAGAGAAGGCAGAAATTCGTGAATATAAGCGCGTTCTACCGCTTCCTGAAGCCTCTGCTCGTCTGCTTCAGGATCACCCAGCAGGATATTCTGTCGCAGCGTCTGTTCCGGCAGATGCGGATTCTGACCGACCCAGCTCAGCTGTTTACGCCATGCCGCAGGGGCAATGGTGCTTAGCTCGACGTTATTGACGGTCAGAGATCCTTGATAAGGCAGGAATCCTAACAAGACATTCAGCAGCGATGTTTTACCTGCGCCGCTGGCACCGACCAACGCCACCCGTTGTCCTGCTTCGATGGTGAATGAGAGTGGTCCGGCGAGAACGGTGCCGGCGGGGGAGAGGATCTTCAGCTCTTTGGCCACCAATTTCAGCGGTTCAAGGCTATCGAAATCCGTCTGGCCGTGACCGACTTTCTCGCCTTCTTGAGACAGGAAGGCGAACAGCGTATCCGCTGCGCCAACGGCCTGTGCCTTCGCGTGATAGAACGTGCCCAAATCGCGCAGCGGCTGGAAGAATTCCGGCGCCAGGATCAGGACCAGAAAACCGGCAAATAATGTGACGCCAGTACCGTAATGACCAAAGTTGAGTTCGCCCAGATAAGAGAATCCGAAATAGACCGCGACGATGGCGATGGATATAGAGGCGAAGAACTCCAGGACGCCGGAAGAGAGAAAGGCCATTCGCAACACTTCCATCGTGCGGTGGCGAAAATCTTCGGAGGCTTGACGGATGTGATGGGTTTCCGCCTGACCGCGGAAGAACAAGCGCAGGGTATCCAGTCCGCGTAGACGATCCAGAAAATGGCCGCTGAGGCGTTCCAACGCCAGGAAATTGCGGCGATTGGCTTCTGCTGCGCCCATACCGACCATCGCCATAAAAACAGGGATCAAGGGGGCCGTCAAAAACAGGATTAACCCCGCCGCCCAGTTGATGGGAAAGACGCAAATGAGGATTAGCAGCGGCATCAGAGCCGCTAAATACATCTGCGGCAGATAGCGGGCATAATAATCCTGCATATCGTCGACTTGCTCCAGAATCAGCGATGCCCAGCTCCCCGCCGGTTTACCCTGAATCCAGGCCGGTCCCAACTGCTGCAAGCGGTCCAGTACCATGCTGCGAATTTGTCGGCGGATGACTTCACCGCAGCGGAATCCGACGCGCTCTCGAATCCAACTCACCAAGGCTCGCAGACAAAATGTGGCAGCCAATAGCGAAAACGGTGCGATTAACTGTCCGCGTGGCGTGTGGTCGATGATGAGCGCTTGCAAGAGCGCCGCGAGTAACCAGGCTTGAGCGATGATTAGCAGGCCGCTCACCAGCCCTAACAGAAGCGAAAGGCGTAGCCAGCGTTGCGCCAACCGGCTCTGCTGTTTCAGCCAGCGGGTGAGTTCTTGTTGTCGGGTACTATTCATTAGATGCCGGTTGTCTTATGGGAGTCATGCGAAATAACGCTTGTATAACCGAGGGTTAACATTTGTTCGGGCGTTCGGTCAGATTGGCGTCATGTTACCTTGACGAAGAGGGCATGCAAACGAAAAGCGAAGGAAAATAGTGCTGGGCGATCAATTTTTACAAATCATGAAACAAAAGCCTGAGGGAGCGAAGACTCCCTCAGACGACGATGATCAGCTGTTGCCCAGACCATCCAGATAACGTTCGGCATCTAACGCCGCCATACATCCCGTACCGGCCGAGGTGATGGCCTGACGGTAGATGTGATCCATCACATCACCGGCAGCGAACACACCGGGGATACTGGTTTGAGTCGCGTTACCGTGAATGCCGGATTGAACCTTGATATAGCCGTTTTCCAGCGCGAGCTGGTCGTCGAAAATAGCGGTATTAGGACTGTGGCCAATGGCGATGAAGGCCCCGGCGACGTCGAGGGTTTCCGTAGCTTCGCTGTGGGTATCGCGCAGACGAACGCCGGTGACGCCCATCTCATCGCCCAGCACCTCATCCAAAGTACGGTCAGTGTGCAGCACGATGTTGCCGTTCGCGACTTTCTCGTTCAGGCGGTCGATCAGAATTTTTTCTGAGCGGAAAGAATCGCGGCGGTGAATCAGGTGCACTTCAGAGGCGATGTTGGACAGATACAGAGCTTCTTCTACCGCCGTGTTGCCGCCGCCGACAACGGCGACCTTCTGATTACGATAAAAGAATCCGTCGCAGGTCGCGCAGGCGGAAACGCCTTTGCCTTTGAACGCCTCTTCGGACGGCAGACCCAGATAGCGGGCGGAGGCGCCCGTGGCGATGATCAGGGCGTCGCAGCTGTATTCATCGCTGTCGCCGAACAGACGGAAAGGACGTGTCCGCAGGTCGACGCGGTTGATGTGGTCGAAGACGATTTCCGTATTGAACTTGGCGGCATGGGCGTGCATACGTTCCATTAGTGCCGGGCCGGTCAGATCATCGGCATCGCCCGGCCAGTTTTCCACTTCCGTCGTGGTGGTCAACTGACCGCCTTTTTCCATCCCGGTAATCAGCAGCGGGTTCAGGTTGGCGCGCGCAGCATAGACCGCGGCGGTATATCCGGCGGGGCCGGAGCCCAGAATCAACAGTTTGCGGTGTTTGGCTGTACCCATGAGTTCCTTAACTCCAGTGAAGGGACGATGAAGCGATTGTAAGGAAATTACCGACCTAAAAAAAGCGCAGAAGAATGTTGTTAACTATTTATCCTATAGTTAACAATCATTGAAAAAAGTGATACAGGTCTGGTGCGGGGATGTAATGCGGTAACATACGGTTGCCCTTGAAGCGCTAAAACGCTGCCTGATACCTGTTGGGGATTTGAATCTGGCAGTTTCTTCTGATTTTAATTGTTTTGCTTTGACAATCGGCTGCGCTTTTGCGAAAACATCCTATGAAGAGGAAATTTTTTGTATGTGAATAGTTGAATGCTCGGCCTTTTATCCGTTTTTGCATTGTTTAATTGACAGGCGACAGCATAGCTCATGCACCTGTTTGTCGCACGCGATAGACGGAATAAACAGACGTGACTTTTGATGTACAAAATAGACAGGGGTCTTCTTTAGGGGCAACTCTAGCACATTGATGTGGGCTGGAGAGAGCGATGAGCAGGGAAGAGTGAAGAGAGACAATAATAATGGTAGACACAAAAAAACGTCCGGGAAAAGATCTTGATCGTATCGATCGCAATATCCTGAACGAATTGCAAAAAGATGGTCGTATCTCCAACGTGGAGCTTTCCAAGCGGGTTGGACTATCTCCCACGCCGTGCTTGGAACGCGTTCGACGTCTGGAACGACAGGGTTTTATCAATGGCTATACGGCGTTACTGAATCCGCATTATCTGGATGCTTCGCTTTTGGTCTTCGTCGAAATTACACTAAACCGTGGCGCGCCGGATGTCTTTGAGCAGTTCAATACCGCAGTACAGAAGCTGGAAGAAATTCAGGAGTGTCATCTGGTTTCCGGGGATTTTGACTATCTGCTAAAAACCCGCGTGCCGGACATGTCTGCCTACCGTAAACTGCTGGGGGAAACGCTGCTGCGTCTGCCTGGCGTTAACGACACCCGCACCTATGTGGTGATGGAAGAAGTTAAGCAGAGCAACCGGCTGGTCATCAAGACACGCTGACGGTATGGGTGCAAAGCCCGGTAAATTTAGCTACACTCCTGTGAATTTATACAGCTACAGCGCCGGGACTTTCTCGGCGTTTTGTCATGACTCCTTTACCGAAACCTGGAGAGACGCTTGAGCCAGGAATATACTGAAGATAAAGAAATTACGCTGGAAAAACTCAGCGCTGGGCGACGTTTGATTGAGGCGTTGCTGGTTACTGCTGGGCTGTTCGCCTGTTACCTGGCCGCTGCGTTGCTGAGTTTCAGCCCGTCCGACCCTAGCTGGTCTCAGACTGCCTGGCATGAACCCATTCACAACCTGGGCGGAGGCGTTGGCGCTTGGATGGCCGATACGCTATTTTTCGTTTTTGGCGTACTGGCTTATGCCATTCCCCCCGTGATGATCTCGCTATGCTGGCTGATTTATCGTCAGCGAAACCGTCAGTATGCACTTGACTACTTTACCTTCTCCTTACGCCTGATTGGCGCTCTGGCGCTTATCCTGACGTCGTGCGGTCTAGCCGCCGTCAACGTGGACGACCTTTATTATTTTGCCTCCGGCGGCGTGCTGGGCAGTTTGCTGAGCAGTGCCATGATCCCGCGCTTTAACAGCATCGGTTCCACGTTGATTCTGTTGTGCGTATGGGCTGCGGGTCTGACGTTATTCACCGGCTGGTCTTGGCTGGCGATTGCAGAGAAAATCGGGGCTGCGGCGATGGGCTGCCTGACTTTTTTCTCCAATCGCGGACGGCGTGATGATTATGTCGACGACGAGGACGTAGCGCGCCAGACGGAGCATGAAACCGACACCGCCGCGTCTTCAGCGTTTCGTGGACACGAGGAAGATGAAGACGATGTGTTGCTCGCAGCCCCAGCGGTTCTTACCGCTCAGTCGGCTGCAAATGAAGGACACCCATTTTCGCCGCAACCTGCCGATCCGGTAATAGGGGACGTCGCGAAGAGCATGTCTGCAAGCGCAACGGCGGCCGAAAACGTGACGGCGCCAACCACGCCGATTGACAGCCGGAAGGTCGTTACCGTCCCGATGGATATAAATAAGCCCGCCAGCGAAGTGAAAGAAAGTGAAGTGCCACCGCTGTATTCTTTTGACGTCCCTGAATTTACGGCTGCCGAGCCTTTGAGCGAAAACCCGGTACATCACGCTCCGCCAGTTGACCGAGTTCCCCCTGTGTCGTCGACGCCAGTGACGACGGTCGCAGCAACGGCAGCGGCGACCGTATCACCAAATCAGGCTGCATCTTCGTTGCCGTTTACGCCGGCATTTTCAGCCGAGGATACGAATCCGCAGATCAAGCAGGGTGTCGGCCCTGAATTGCCGCGGCCGAATCCTGTGCGTATCCCGACACGGCGCGAACTGGCTTCGTATGGTATTAAATTGCCGTCCCAGCGGCTTGCGGAGCAGCAGGAGCGAGAAGCTCAGCGTCAAGCGCAGCCGAATGGCGTTGAAGAGGCGGTCGAGCAGACTGAGGCTAACCAAGAGGACGATGCGCTGATGCATCAGTTGGCTCAGGACTTTGCAGAGCAGCAACAGGAACGTTACGGTCACGATACCTTGAATGATGGACCGGATGCGGTCTTCGCCGAGCCGATTGCTCCGTCTTACCTTCAGCCGCCGCATTCCGCTCAACCCTCTCGCTCGACTCAGGTTCCGCCGCTGGACAGCGTTTTCGCTATTTCGCCACTGGCTGATTTGGTTGACGACGCCCCAAGCGAACCGTTATTCACTTTGTCTCCGCAGCAAGAAGCGGCGGCAGCCGTCGAGCATGTCGCATCGCAAACGCCGATGACGCCTTCTGTACAACCTGCGACACCAGCACACGAAGCGCAGGACGACAAAGACGACGACGCTTCGCCGTCCATCATGGATAGCCTGATCCACCCATTCCTGATGCGCAACGACCAGCCGTTACAGAAGCCGACCACGCCATTTCCGTCTTTTGATCTGCTGACTCCACCTTCAGGTAACGATGATCCGGTGGATGATTTCGCGCTGGAACAGACAGCTAGGTTGATTGAGGCGCGTTTGGCGGATTACCGCGTCAAGGCGACGGTGGTGGGATATCACCCTGGACCGGTCATTACTCGCTTCGATCTGGATCTGGCGCCTGGCGTGAAAGCGGCCCGAATTTCTAATCTCGCGAAGGACCTGGCCCGTTCACTGTCCGTGGTGGCCGTGCGTATTGTGGAGGTCATTCCCGGCAAGCCATACGTCGGTCTGGAGTTGCCGAACAAGCGTCGACAAACCGTCTTCCTGCGGGAGGTTTTGGATTGCGACCGTTTCCGCGACAATCCTTCGCCGCTGTCGGTTGTATTAGGCAAGGATATCGCGGGTCAGCCGGTAGTGGCCGATCTGGCTAAAATGCCACACCTGCTGGTCGCAGGGACGACCGGTTCTGGCAAGTCCGTAGGCGTCAACGCCATGATTATCAGTATGTTGTACAAAGCATCCCCGCAAGATGTTCGCTTCATCATGATCGACCCGAAAATGTTGGAGCTGTCTGTTTACGAAGGTATCCCGCATCTGCTGACGGAAGTCGTGACGGACATGAAGGATGCGGCTAACGCGCTGCGTTGGTGCGTTGGCGAAATGGAGCGGCGTTATAAGCTGATGTCGGCGTTGGGCGTGCGTAACCTGAGCGGTTACAACGAACGTGTCGAGCAGGCTGAATCTATGGGACGACCCATTCCCGATCCGTTCTGGAAGCCGGGCGATAGTATGGAAATACAGCCGCCTATGCTGGAAAAACTGCCTTACATCGTGGTGATGGTGGATGAATTCGCCGATCTGATGATGGCGGTAGGTAAAAAGGTCGAAGAGCTCATCGCTCGTCTGGCGCAGAAAGCGCGTGCCGCGGGTATCCATTTGGTTCTGGCGACTCAGCGCCCGTCGGTGGATGTCATCACAGGGCTGATCAAGGCCAACATTCCCACGCGTATCGCCTTTACGGTTTCCAGTAAAATTGACTCCAGAACGATTCTCGATCAGGGCGGGGCGGAATCACTGCTGGGTATGGGCGACATGTTGTATATGGCGCCTAACTCTTCTATCCCTGTGCGTGTGCATGGTGCCTTTGTCCGGGATCAGGAAGTGCATGCCGTCGTTCAAGACTGGAAAGCGCGCGGTCGCCCTGAATACATTGACAGTATCGTCAAGGGGGGCGAAGAGGGCGAAGGCGGTAGTCTGGGTCTGGATGGGGATGAAGAGCTCGACCCGTTGTTCGACCAGGCCGTGGCCTTTGTGGTGGAAAAACGTCGCGCGTCGATTTCCGGCGTACAGCGTCAGTTCCGCATTGGCTACAACCGTGCGGCGCGTCTTGTCGAACAGATGGAGGCGCAAGGTATTGTCAGTTCCCCGGGTCATAACGGTAATCGCGAAGTTCTCGCTCCCCCGCCAATGGAGTAATACATAGGCCGAAACGGGCGTCGTCTGTGTAAAGATGAGTGAAAGCCTGACAATACAGATAAGTACAGCTGTTTCGGTTCACCTCGCTGATCTACAGTTGGGTAATATACTCGGTGGTTGTCAGTGATAGCCGCCTACCTATGCCATCAGGATAGTAAAGGGATCTTCTTATGATAAAAAAATGGTTAATGACCGGTTGTTTGCTGTCGAGTATGGTATCCAGCGCCGTATACGCAGATGCCTCCAGCGATCTGCAAAGTCGCCTGAGCAAAGTAAACAGTTTCCACGCCAGCTTTTCTCAAAAGGTCACTGGCAATGATGGTTCAGCGGTACAGGATGGTGAAGGAGAGCTGTGGGTCCAGCGCCCAAATTTGTTTAACTGGAAAACGACATCGCCTGATGAAAGCGTACTGATTTCCGACGGCAAAACGCTGTGGTTCTATAATCCGTTCGTCGAACAAGTCACGGCGACCTGGGTAAAAGATGTGACGGGAAACACGCCATTCATCCTGATTACGCGCAATAGCCCGAGCGATTGGAAAAATTATCATGTTACGCAGAAGGGCGATGACTTTGAGCTGATGCCGAAGTCCGCCGGCGGCAACCTGCGTCAATTCTCCATCAGCGTGACCAGTTCCGGCACTATCAAAGGTTTTACCGCCACCGAGCAGGACGGTCAGCGTAGTCGTTACGTCCTCAAAGATCAGCAAAACGGAGCGGTAGACGCGGAAAAATTCACCTTTACACCGCCCAAAGGGGTGGCGGTGGACGATCAACGTCAGTGAGGCGTCTGTGAGTAATCTGTCACTCGATTTTTCCCAGAATGAGTTTCAGCCACTGGCCGCACGTATGCGGCCAGTCACATTAGCGCAGTATATCGGGCAGCAGCATCTGTTAGGTCCGGGTAAACCATTACCGCGTGCGATTGAGTCCGGCCAGCTTCACTCCATGATTCTGTGGGGGCCTCCGGGAACGGGAAAAACGACGCTGGCGGAGT
Source organism: Lonsdalea populi (assembly GCF_015999465.1). Lineage (NCBI taxonomy): Bacteria > Pseudomonadati > Pseudomonadota > Gammaproteobacteria > Enterobacterales > Pectobacteriaceae > Lonsdalea > Lonsdalea populi. Next base: position 2,096,415 of record NZ_CP065534.1, on the reverse strand, counting down.
TGATTGGTCGTTACGGGGTTGCTGATGTGGAGCGTATTTCAGCCGTGACCTCTGGTATCAAAGAGATTCGTGAAGCGATTGAACGTGCGCGGCATAACCGCAATGCCGGACGCCGCACCATTCTGTTCGTGGACGAAGTTCACCGGTTCAATAAAAGCCAGCAGGATGCTTTTCTCCCTCATATCGAGGATGGCACGATCACCTTCATCGGCGCGACCACGGAGAATCCCTCGTTCGAGCTGAATTCCGCATTGTTATCCCGCGCCCGCGTCTATTTATTAAAAGCGCTGACGGCGGAGGATATCGAAGTTGTCTTGACCCAGGCGCTGCAGGATAGCGAGCGCGGTTTGGGAAAACAGCACATCGTCTTGCTTGACGAAACGCGCCGTCTGCTGTCTCAGCTAGTGAGCGGAGATGCCCGGCGCGCACTTAATTTGCTGGAAATGATGTCGGATATGGCGGAGGTCAATGCCGCCGGTGAGCGTCACCTGACGCCTGCCTTACTTAATGAGGTCGCCGGTGAACGCAGCGCGCGTTTTGATAATAAAGGCGACCGATATTATGACTTGATCTCCGCGTTGCATAAATCAGTACGCGGATCCGCGCCGGATGCGGCACTTTACTGGTATGCACGTATTATCACGGCGGGCGGCGACCCACTGTATGTCGCTCGACGTTTGCTGGCGATTGCATCGGAAGATGTGGGCAATGCCGATCCTCGCGGTATGCAGGTAGCGATTGCCGCGTGGGACTGTTTCACCCGTGTGGGTCCATCCGAAGGAGAAAGGGCGATCGCTCAGGCCATCGTCTATCTGGCGTGTGCGCCGAAAAGCAATGCCGTTTATACCGCATTCAAGGCGGCGATGCGTGATGCGCGTGAAAAGCCGGATTTTGATGTGCCTGACCACTTACGCAATGCGCCAACTGCACTCATGAAAGAGATGGGGCTCGGTGCTGAGTATCGTTATGCACACGATGAACCCAATGCCTATGCGGCGGGCGAGAACTATTTCCCCTCGGAAATGGCGGCCACGCAGTATTATCATCCAACCTCGCGCGGTTTAGAGGGAAAGATCGGTGAAAAGCTCGCCTGGCTGGCCTCTCAGGATCAAAATAGCCCGACAAAACGCTACCGCTAGCCTACCCGTTGCGGTAAGGTTACAGCCGATAATTTTCTGCTGCAGGGACCTTTTCAGGCCCGCTGTTATATCTATTCCATCAATAAAAAGCACAGGACTAGCATGCTCGATCCCAATTTACTGCGTAATGAGCTAGACGCAGTTGCCGAAAAATTACTGGCTCGCCGAGGTTTTACACTGGACGTTGAGGCGCTGCGTTCACAGGAGGCGCGTCGCAAAACTCTACAGGTCGAAACGGAAAGTTTGCTGGCAGAACGTAACTCCCGCTCGAAAGAGATCGGCGCGGCTAAAGCACGTGGTGAAGATATTGAACCGCTGCGCCGTGAAGTCAACGCATTGGGTGAGAAGCTGGAGTCTGCGAAAACCGAGCTCGATCAGCTCCAGAGCGCGATTCGCGAACTGTCTTTGACGATCCCGAACCTGCCTGACGACTGTGTGCCGTTGGGTAAGGACGATACCGAAAATCAGGAAATCAGCCGCTGGGGCGAGCCGCGCCAGCTGGACTTTGAACCTCGCGATCACGTCGATTTGGGTGAAATCAATCAGGGTCTGAGCATGGCTGATGGGGTTAAGCTGACCGGTTCGCGCTTCTCCGTGATGCGCGGACAGATTGCGCGTATGCACCGCGCGCTTGCCCAGTTCATGCTGGACCAGCATACCGAGCGGCACGGTTATCTGGAAGCCTATGTCCCATATCTGGTCAATCAGGATTCCCTGTACGGAACGGGTCAGTTACCGAAGTTTGGCGAGGACCTATTCCACACCAAACCGTTGTCGGAAGAAGCTGACAGCAGCAACTATGCACTGATCCCAACGGCCGAAGTGCCGTTAACCAACCTGGTGCGTAACGAGATCCTGGACGAAGAGTCATTGCCGATCAAAATGACGGCGCATACGCCGTGCTTCCGTTCCGAAGCCGGGTCTTACGGTCGTGATACGCGTGGTCTGATTCGTGTCCACCAGTTCGATAAAGTCGAGATGGTGCAGATTGTTCGCCCGGAAGATTCTATGCAGGCGCTGGAAGAGTTGACCGGACACGCGGAAAAAATCTTGCAACTGCTGAACCTGCCTTATCGCAAAGTGCTGCTGTGCACGGGCGATATGGGCTTTGGCTCCTGCAAGACTTACGATCTGGAAGTATGGCTGCCGGCGCAGAATACCTACCGTGAAATTTCCTCTTGCTCCAACATGTGGGATTTCCAGGCGCGTCGTATGCAGGCTCGTTGCCGCGCCAAGGGTGAAAAGAAAACCCGTCTGGTACACACGCTGAACGGGTCAGGTCTGGCTGTAGGGCGCGCGCTGGTCGCCGTGATGGAAAACTATCAACAAGCGGATGGCCGTATCGAAGTGCCGGAAGTACTGCGCCCGTACATGAATGGGCAGGAAGTTATCGGTTAAGTCACCGCTGCTGAAAAAACGCCCTGAAGGGGCGTTTTTTTATGCCTAAATTTTTGTTTTTCAGGCAAATAACGAGGGATTTTTTACGAAATCAGGCATGGGGTGAATTCGATTTTAAACGTCAGAGGAGGAAGGCATCATCATAAAGTACTATCGCCAGCCGGGGTTCGATAAGGTGTAATAGGGCCACGCCTTATGAGGCCATGAACAGATCGTGCGGTCACTCTCTCAACACTGATTGACTTTAACTTTGCTGGTGGCATGATGCGCGCAAAATATCTTCTCTCATGGTCATTGACCCATGTTCACCTATACACGCCCGGTTATTTTGCTGCTTAGCGGTCTCCTACTGCTAACAATCTGCCTTGCTGTGCTCAATACGCTGGTCCCCCTTTGGTTGAATGCTCAACAGCTATCTGTATGGCAAGTCGGGCTGGTGGGCTCTTCTTACTTCAGCGGAAACTTGATAGGCACGTTGCTAGCTGGTGCTTTGATCCGCCGTTTTGAGTTTAACCGTGCCTATTACTTTGCTGCAATCCTGCTTGCACTCGCCACCGCTGCGTTAGCGCTGTCCGTCGATTTCTGGAGCTGGCTGCTGTGTCGCCTGATAGCTGGCGTCGGTTGCGCATTGATATGGGTGGTGGTGGAGAGCGCGCTGCTGTGCAGCGGCCATGCGACTAACCGGGGGCAACTGCTGGCGGCATATATGATGGCGTACTATCTGGGAAGCGTGGTGGGGCAACTGCTTCTAAGCATGGTTCAAACCGATGTGTTCAGCGTCTTGCCGTGGGCTGTCACCCTGGTGGTTCTGAGCGTTTTACCGATGCTGTTTGCCCGCCTTTCTCCACCGCAAATGATGACGCATAAGGTCAACGTTTGGCAGATGTTACGCTATAGGACTGCCCGTTTAGGCATCAACGGCTGCGTGATGTCCGGTGTCATCCTGGGCTCAATGTATGGTTTGATGCCGCTCTATCTGGCCCATCAGGGAATGAGCGATGCACAGGTCGGTTATTGGATGGCGTTACTGATTAGCGCCGGTATTTTTGGACAATGGCCGGTAGGCAAAATGGCGGACCGCTATGGTCGCCTAATGGTGCTGAGAGGGCTGGTCATCGCGGTAATCATCGGCAGCATCATGATGCTGGGCTTTAGTCGTTATGCCATGGTGCCTGCGTTGTTCATTCTGGGTTGCGCGGCATTTACGCTTTATCCCGTTGCCATGTCCTGGGCCTGCGAGAAAGTGGCGGCGGGAGAGTTGGTGGCGATGAATCAGGCTTTATTACTGAGCTACACTATCGGCAGCCTGACAGGACCCAGTTTGGCGGCGATGCTGATGCAATCCTATTCCGATAAATTACTGTTCGTCCTGATTGGCGCCATTGCTTTCTGTTATCTGGTGATACTGTTGAAAAAGGCCAATCACCAACAACCCAATCCGTTGGCGGCGGCTTAACGAATCAATCAATAAGCCGGTCGTAGGCTGACCGGCTTATTGTCAGCGTCAATAAACGACGTGGTGACCGTAGCTTTCGAGAATGGACTTAACGCGATTCATGGTCTCTGCCTTCGGGGGTTTAACGCCGTCCAACTGGTATTCCTCACCCATAGCGACCCACTTGTGTTTACCCAACTCGTGGTAGGGTAGGAGTTCAATCTTTTCAATATTCCCCATTTCTTGGGTGAACTCTCCCAGCATATGCGTCGACTTGTCATCGTCAGACCAACCGGGTACGACCACATAGCGAATCCACGTTCTCTGCTGACGTTTGGCGAGATAACGTGCAAATTCCAGAGTGCGATGATTGGAAACGCCGACCAGGTTCTGGTGGATGGTGTCGTCAAGCTGTTTCAAATCGAGCATCACCAAATCGGTCGCATCAAGCAGTTCATCGATAACCGGATCGTAACGGCGAACAAACCCATTGGTATCAAGACAGGTATTAATGCCTTGCTCCTGACAGGCACGGAACCAATCGCGAACGAATTCCGCCTGCAAAATGGCTTCGCCACCAGAGGCCGTGACGCCGCCGCCGGATGCATTCATATAATGACGATAGGTGACCACCTCTTTCATCAGCTCTTCTACCGTAATCTCTTTGCCACCGTGGGTATCCCAGGTGTCGCGGTTGTGGCAGTAAAGACAGCGCATCAAACATCCCTGAAAAAAGACGATGAAGCGAATGCCTGGACCGTCGACGGTTCCACAGGATTCGAAAGAGTGAATACGTCCAATTACTGACATTGCGAGGTTTCTCCGGGTTGGGCCGAACAATAGCGGCCAGCTGGGGCGCAGAATGACGCCTTCGTGCATGAAGCACAGCAGGATGACGTTGCGTCGAATCTGTTTTGGCAGCCATCCCTTGTAAACGGTCACGGCGGGCTGACAAAACAGGCTCTGGATACTCCGGCGAAGCGGTGAAAAAAGGCCCCACAGAGTGGAGCCTTTATTTTACGCCTTTTCAGGCAGACATGATAATCAGATGGACTGCGTGAAGGTACGCGTGATCACGTCCTGCTGCTGTTCTTTGGTCAGTGAGTTGAAGCGCACTGCGTAACCAGAAACACGGATGGTCAACTGAGGATATTTTTCCGGGTTTTCCATTGCGTCGAGCAACATTTCTCGGTTCATCACGTTCACGTTCAGGTGCTGACCACCTTCAACGTTGTTGGATGCTTCATGATGGAAATAACCGTCCATCAGGCCAGCCAGATTAGCTTTGCGGACATCGTCGTCTTTACCCAGTGCGTTCGGCACGATAGAGAAGGTGTAAGAGATACCATCTTTAGCGTAAGCAAACGGCAGTTTGGCAACCGAAGTCAGAGAGGCGACAGCACCTTTCTGGTCACGACCGTGCATCGGGTTAGCGCCCGGTCCAAACGGCGCGCCTGCGCGACGTCCATCCGGCGTATTACCCGTTTTCTTACCGTAAACCACGTTGGACGTGATGGTCAGAACGGACTGAGTTGGTACGGCGTTGCGGTAAGTATTCAGCTTCTGAATTTTTTTCATGAAGCGTTCAACCAGGTCACAGGCCAGGTCGTCAACGCGCGGGTCGTTGTTACCGAACTGCGGGTATTCGCCTTCGATGTCAAAGTCGATAGCCAAACCGTCTTCGTCACGGATAGGTTTAACTTTGGCGTATTTGATGGCGGACAGGGAGTCGGCCGCGACAGACAGACCAGCGATGCCGCATGCCATAGTGCGATACACATCACGGTCATGCAGAGCCATCAGTGAAGCTTCGTAGCTGTACTTATCATGCATGTAGTGAATGATGTTCAGTGCGGTGACGTACTGTTTCGCCAGCCAGTCCATGAAGTGATCCATACGTTCCATGACTTCGTCGAAGTTCAGGGTTTCGCTCAGGATCGGTGCAGATTTCGGCCCCACCTGCATCTTCATTTTTTCGTCCATGCCGCCGTTGATTGCATACAGCATAGTCTTCGCCAGGTTAGCACGGGCGCCGAAGAACTGCATTTGTTTGCCCACAACCATCGGGCTAACGCAACAGGCAATGGCGTAGTCGTCATTGTCAAAGTCAGGACGCATCAGGTCATCATTCTCGTACTGCAGAGAAGAGGTGTCGATGGAGACTTTAGCTGCGTATTTTTTGAAGTTTGACGGTAGTTTTTCAGACCACAGAATGGTCATGTTCGGTTCCGGAGACGGCCCCATGGTGTACAGGGTGTTCAGAAAACGGAAGCTGGTTTTGGTGACCAGAGTCCGGCCATCCAGGCCCATACCGGCCAGAGATTCAGTCGCCCAGATCGGATCTCCGGAGAACAGCTCATCGTATTCAGGGGTACGTAGGAAGCGAACCATACGCAGTTTCATGACCAGGTGGTCGATCAGTTCCTGAGCGTCCTGTTCAGTGATTTTACCTGCTTTCAGGTCTCGTTCGATGAAGATATCCAGGAAGGTGGAAACACGACCGAAGGACATAGCTGCACCGTTCTGAGACTTAACGGCAGCCAGGTAGCCGAAGTAGGTCCACTGTACAGCTTCCTGAGCGGTGATAGCCGGAGCAGAGATATCACAGCCGTATTTGGCGGCCATTTCTTTGATCTGTCCCAGAGCGCGATGCTGTTCAGCGATTTCTTCACGCAGACGGATAGTGGCTTCCAGATCTTCGCCGTTTTCCAGTTTGCTCTGCAGAGAGCTGAACTGAGCGAATTTCTCTTTCATCAGGTAGTCGATACCATACAGCGCAACACGACGGTAGTCACCGATGATGCGGCCACGACCATACGCATCCGGCAGACCGGTCAGAACACCGGATTTACGGCAACGCAGGATATCCGGCGTATAAACGTCGAACACGCCCTGGTTGTGAGTTTTGCGGTAATCGGTGAAGATTTTTTTCAGTTCCGGATCCAGCTCGCGGTTGTACGCTTTGCAAGAACTTTCAACCATCTTGATGCCGCCGAATGGGATAAGCGCACGTTTCAGCGGAGCATCGGTCTGAAGACCAACCACTTTTTCGAGGTTGCTATCAATATAGCCAGCATCATGCGAGGTGATGGTAGCGGCAAGGTCGGTATCGAAATCGACAGGCGCATGAGTGCGGTTTTCCTGTTTGACGCCTTCCATAACTTTATCCCACAGCGCGCTGGTCGCAGGAGTTGCGCCCACCAGGAAAGACTCATCGCCTTCATACGGCGTGTAGTTTTTCTGGATGAAGTCACGGACATTGACTTCATTTTGCCATTCACCTTTGCTGAAACCCTGCCATGCGCTGGCTAATTTTTCATTCAGATCGGTCATTTTACACCTACCTTTTGTATGGATTTTTAAAACCCGATGTTGCGGCCGATAACACTCTAGTACTTGTTTTCGCCACGCAAATAAATAACCCAATAAGTTAAGCCTACCAACAACCCGCCCCCAATGATGTTGCCGATAGTGACTGGGATTAGGTTATCGACAATAAAGTTGTGGACGGTCAGGTGTTCGAATTGGCTCGGCACCATTCCTATGGCATGCCAGAACTCTTCCGAAGCGAAGTTTTTAATCACAATTCCCATAGGAATCATGAACATGTTTGCAATGCTATGCTCGAAGCCGCTGGCAACAAACATGGCTACTGGCAAAACCATAATCAGACATTTGTCGAGCAGGGTGCGACCGGAGTAACTCATCCAGACAGCCAGACAGACCATCAGATTCGCCAGGATGCCGAGACACAGCGCTTCAATGAACGTATGTTCAAGCTTGTGACTCGCGGTCTGCAGGATATTCAAACCCCACGCGCCGTTAGCGACCATGTGCTCGCCTGAGAACCAAATCAGCGCAACGAATATCAGCGCTCCCACCAGGTTCCCAAAATAGACGTTTATCCAGTTATAGCCTAACTGACGCCAGGTAATGCGGCCACTGGCCTTGGCCACAAGAATCAGCACCGTAGATGTAAACAAGTCTGCACCGCAGACCACCACCAGCATCAGCCCCAGAGAGAAGCAGATACCGCCGATCAACTTGGTCATGCCGAAAGGCATAGAGGCCGATCCAGTTGTAGCAGTGATGTAGAAAACAAATGCGATGGAGATGAAAATTCCTGCACTTATCGCAAGGGAAAAAGTAGTAAGCGGTTTTTTTGTCGCTTTATAGACACCTGCATCTTCCGCAACTTTTGCTATTGCTGCCGGAAGTAGCAGAGTAAAGGGGTTGTCAGCTTTCACACTAACTCTCTCTTAAAATTTATCAGCACAGTGATATTAACAAAGCATATAAATGCGAAATTTGACATGGATCATAATGGCGGGTTCTTGACAGGACTAATACCCCTCAAAAAGCCATAAAACACTATATATATAATTGAATATAAAGAAAAAATTATTTTTTAAAAAATATAAAAATTGTTTAAGTTGACGCATCGGGGTGGGTTTTTTTTATAAAAACAGCACTTAACTTATAATTATAGCGGTTAGATCTTTCGCCATTAGTCGAAATTTAACCAAATAGTAACATAAAAAATAATATCCACAATTAAATTAATAGGTTAGGGGAAAATACCCCTGCATTTAACCTGCCATAATAGAGGCTGACGAAAAACGGAAACCGGGGGTAGAAAGCCGCGGGGAGTGTAAAACATTGTTGCAGCGATGGGAATCCATCGGAATGTAAATATATATCCCGCTAATAAAAAACGAGGTCATGGCGAGGTACGGCAAGCATATGCTTGCCGTTTTGCTGGAAGATTAGGCGTGCCAGTGTTTGCGTTTGGCTTGCTGCAGCTTTTCATAGGCGGCCAGTAGAGACTGATGGGCTGGCAAAGTGGTCAGTGAGGCATCGACAGAGAAAAGCTTATAGAAGCAGGATTCACCGGCGATGGCCGCGCTGGCCTGTTCAACGGTATCCTGACCGTACATCTTGACCAATGCGTCGTAATATTGCGCAGCCTCTCTTTCAGATTCCAGCGCCAGTTCCAGCAGGGTTTGTAGGCAGCGATAATAGTTGCTGTGCTCATGACTGAAGACTGATTGGTTGAAATCCTGCGTCCACTCGACCCAACTTAGCGCTTGTTCCAGATCGCCCCCCGCCAGCGCCAGCATGGATTTAAGTTCTCCGACACGCAGCGTGAACCAGCCATTATCTTTGCCGGTCGCAATACCTAACAGTTCGCGCACGCGAGTAAAGTCGTCCAGCCCTTCGTCGTCGAGCTGTTGCAGCAGCGCCAGATAATCTTCCGGCTCAAATTGACTGTCAGGTAAAGCCAGCAACGTTTCGCGCAGATGCGCGCCCATGCTGTTGTTCGCCAGCAGCAGATCTTCAGCGGGATAAATATCGGACATCCCTGGCACCAGAATACGGCAGGCGTACACGGAAAGATGCTTGTAATCGGCGACATACACTTCCTTATCTTCCGCGCGGAAGATGTCCATCAACGTCGCAAATTCCTGCGCGGTCGTACCGCTGAAATCCCAGTCGTTAAAGGCGTAGTCTGACTCTTCTTTAAAGAGATCCCAGGAGATCAAACCGCTGGAATCGATAAAGTGCGTCTCCAGGTTAGTATGTTCGGCGACTTCATCATTGTCGAAAGTCGGCGGGGTGAAAACATCCAGATCTTTCAGGCCCCGTCCCTGCAGGAGCTCAGTGACGGTGCGCTCCAGAGCGACGCCGAAGTCGGGGTGTGCGCCGAAGGAAGCGAAACACGTGCCGTTGGCCGGGTTAAACAACACTACGCTGATCACCGGATATTTGCCGCCTAGCGAAGCGTCAAAGGCGAAAATCGGAAAACCTTCCTGCTCCAGCGTGACGATGGCTTCGACGACGCCCGGATAGCGGGACAGCACCTCCGCCGGGATTTTCGGCAGGCTGATGGCTTCCGCGATGATTCTGTTTTTCACGTAGCGCTCAAACACTTCGGAAAGGCCCTGCACGCGAGCTTCGTTAGCGCTATTGCCCGCAGACATTCCGTTAGAAACATAAAGGTTGCCGATAATGTTGACCGGAATATAGACCGTCAGGAGATCGGACTGGCGCGTGAAAGGCAGCGCGCAGATACCGCGTTCGGCGTTGCCGGACTGCAAATCGATCAGGTCGCTCGCGGCCAGTTCCTGTTCTGGATCATAGAACGCGCGCAGCCGCTCATCGAGGATACCCTTTGGCAGCGTGTCGTCCTCCGGCAGGGCGAACCATTTTTCGTCCGGATAATGGACGAAGTCGCCGTCAGCGATAGATTGACCCAGGTAAAAATCGGCAAAGAAATAGTTGGTGGACAGGCGCTCGAAATATTCACCGAGCGCAGAAGCCAACGCCGCTTTTTTCGTTGCGCCTTTGCCATTGGTGAAACATAGCGCGCAATCACGGTCGCGGATATGGACGGACCAGACGTTTGGCACCGGATTCAGCCACGAGGCTTCTTCGATGCTGAACCCCAGGTCTTGGAGCTGCTGTTGAAAGCGGGCGATGGAGTCTTCCAGGGCGGCGTCTTTGCCTGGGATGAACGTTTGGGTCATGTTGCTCACTCGGTTGTTTTTTTGCAAAAAAGGCATGATACGGACTTTTATGCGCCGACTCTATTTATTCTCTATAACAGACAGGCAACAGGTGAAGGGCCGGCATTGGAACCTGCCTGGCAACGTTTTCGGCAACCGGGGTGAATAAGCGTTGCAGGCATGAATGACGAGTGATAAAACCAGTAACCAAGCAAAACCAGCGACGACTCAAGTCGCCATTTTTATCATTTAGACAGAGTGTGGTGAGGGGAAATGACTCAGGTTTTTAATTTTAGCGCCGGTCCGGCAATGCTGCCGGCCGATGTCATGCGTCAAGCGCAACAGGAATTGTGTAATTGGCAGGAGTTGGGTACGTCGGTGATGGAAATCAGCCATCGCAGCAAAGAATTTATCCAGGTTGCTACCGAGTCTGAACAGGATCTGCGCGATCTCCTCAATATCCCCTCCAACTACAAAGTCCTTTTCTGCCACGGCGGTGCGCGAGCGCAGTTTGCGGCGGTCCCGATGAACCTGCTGGGCAACAATAACAATGCCGATTATATCGACGGCGGCTATTGGGCCCACAGCGCCATTAACGAAGCGCAGAAATACGGCACGCCCAATGTCATCGACGTGAAAACGCGCGTGGATGGCCTGCGTGCGGTGAAACCCATGCGCGAGTGGGCGCTGTCCGACGATGCCGCTTTCGTTCATTATTGCCCGAATGAAACCATCGACGGTATGGCCATCGAAGAGCAGCCCGATTTTGGCGACAAAGTGGTCGTGGCCGACTACTCCTCAAGCATTCTCTCCCACGCCATTGATGTGAATCGCTATGGCGTTATCTATGCCGGCGCTCAGAAAAATATCGGGCCTGCCGGTCTGACGCTGGTGATTGTGCGTAGTGACTTGCTGGGTAAGTCCCGCCGTGAATTGCCGTCTATGCTGGATTACAAAATTCTGGCCGACAATGGTTCCATGTACAACACACCGCCAACCTTTGCGTGGTATCTCTCCGGTCTGGTGTTCAAATGGCTCAAAGCACAGGGCGGTTTGGTTGAAATGGAAAAGCGCAATCAGGCGAAAGCCGATCTGCTCTATTCCGCCATCGATCGCAGCGACTTTTATAGTAACGACGTCGCTGTATCTAACCGCTCCCGGATGAATGTGCCTTTCTTGCTGGCGGATGCCGCGTTGGACAGCGTATTTCTGCAAGAAGCGCAACAGATGGGGCTGCATGCGCTGAAAGGCCACCGGGCCGTTGGCGGGATGCGTGCATCCATCTATAATGCGATGCCGCTGGAAGGCGTGAAGGCCCTGACCGAGTTTATGGCTGACTTCGAACGTCGCCACGGCTGATTGCCGTACCATGCGGCCGTGGTCGCCCTATTTAAAAACCCCGGTCCACATACCGGGTTTTTTATATCAATATCTTGGAGGCAACAATTCATATGCAGGAATCCCTGACCCTACAACCCATAAAACGCATTAATGGCACGATCAATCTTCCTGGCTCGAAAAGTGTATCTAATCGCGCGTTGCTGCTGGCGGCGCTGGCGGAAGGCAGGACGCGCTTAACCAATTTGCTGGATAGCGATGATGTGCGTCATATGTTAACCGCGCTCAAGGCGTTGGGCGTCAGTTATCAACTATCTGCGGACCGCAACCAGTGCGATATCATGGGGCTAGGGCACCCGTTTCACGTCAGCGAGCCGCTTGAATTGTTCTTGGGTAATGCCGGAACCGCGATGCGTCCGCTGGCTGCCGCGCTGTGCTTGACGGAAGGGGACGTTATCCTGACGGGCGAACCGCGCATGAAAGAGCGTCCCATCGGTCATCTGGTCGAGTCGCTGCGTCAGGGCGGCGCGCGTATCGACTACCTGGAGCAGGAAAACTACCCGCCGCTGCGTTTGCACGGTGGTTTCCAAGGCGGCGATATTACGGTGGACGGCAGCGTATCGAGCCAGTTCCTGACGGCGTTACTGATGATGTCTCCGCTGGCGACTCAGGATACGCGCATCAGCATCAAAGGCGACCTGGTCTCCAAGCCGTACATCGACATCACGTTGCACATGATGGAAACGTTCGGCATCACCGTTGAAAACAAGGGTTACCAGACGTTCGAGATTGCAGGGCGACGGCGCTATCGTTCGCCGGGCCATTATTTAGTTGAAGGGGATGCGTCATCTGCGTCCTATTTTCTGGCCGCCGGAGCGATCCGGGGTGGCGTCGTGCGAGTGACGGGCGTAGGCCGTAACAGCGTTCAGGGCGATGTGCGTTTTGCCGACGTGCTGGAAAAAATGGGCGCGATTATTCGTTGGGGCGACGACTATATCGAATGCGAGCGTAAAGCGTTGCACGCCATAGACATGGACATGAATCACATCCCCGACGCGGCGATGACTATCGCTACTGCGGCCATGTTCGCGGAGGGAGGCACTACCACGCTGCGCAATATCTACAACTGGCGAGTCAAGGAAACCGATCGTTTAGCGGCGATGACGACCGAGCTGCGTAAAGCGGGCGCGGAAGTGGAAGAAGGGCATGACTATATCCGCATCACGCCGCCGAAACAGCTGACGCCAGCCGAAATCGGTACTTACAACGATCACCGCATGGCAATGTGTTTCTCCTTGCTGGCTCTCTCTGATACGCCCGTAACGATCCTTGATCCTAAATGCACGGCTAAAACCTTCCCCGACTATTTTGAGCAATTGGCAAGATTGAGCCAGTTTGCTTGATTCCTGTTATGCCAGGGGGGATCGCGCCTCCCTGAACAGTTTTATCCGCTATTCGTATAAGAATTCGCCGGATATTTAGTAGGTATAAGTCTTTTATTAAATGTTTATCGCTATGTCGGCATATAATAGCTGACTTTATTGTCTACAATGGCACGAAGATTTTCCCTGTGTGAAGGAGAAGAACATGGCGGTGACTGCACCGGTAATTACGGTTGACGGGCCGAGTGGCGCGGGTAAAGGCACGCTATGCAAGGCATTAGCGGAAGCGTTGCATTGGAACCTGTTGGATTCCGGCGCGATCTATCGCGTATTGGCGCTGGCGGCTTTGCATCATCAGGTGGATATCCACTCTGAAGAGGCGTTAGTGCCGCTGGCGACGCACCTTGATGTCCGTTTTATTCCTGAAGATGGGCAGTTGAACGTGGTGCTGGAAGGCGAAGACGTCAGTCTGGAAATCCGCACCGAAGAAGTGGGCAACACGGCGTCGCAGACTGCGGCATTCCCACGCGTGCGCGAAGCGCTATTGCGGCGTCAGCGCGCTTTTCGCGAGGCACCTGGGCTCATTGCCGATGGTCGGGATATGGGGACCGTCGTCTTTCCCGATGCGGCCGTAAAGATTTTCCTCGACGCCAGCGCGGAAGAGCGTGCGCAACGCCGCATGCTGCAGTTGCAGGCGAAGGGCTTTAGTGTTAACTTCGAACGTCTTTTATCCGAGATTAAAGAACGCGACGATCGCGATCGTAATCGAGCCGTAGCGCCGTTGGCGCCGGCGCCGGAAGCTCTGGTGCTGGACTCGACCGAGATGTCGCTAGATGAAGTGGTTGAAAGGGCGCTGGCCTATGTGAGTCAGAAGCTGGGTCCGGCCGATCAATAAATAATCCCACCTCGCTGTAAGGATGCGTAGCGAGGTATGTGAAACAGCCCCATCGAGCAGGATGCCAGATGGACGTTAAATTAAGAAACCCTAAGATTATCAACATGACTGAATCTTTTGCTCAACTCTTTGAAGAATCCCTGAAAGAAATCGAAACCCGTCCGGGTTCCATCGTTCGCGGTGTTGTTGTTGCTATCGACAAAGATGTCGTACTGGTTGACGCCGGTCTGAAATCTGAGTCCGCCATCCCGGCCGAGCAGTTCAAGAACGCGCAGGGCGAAATTGAAATTCAGGTTGGCGATGAAGTTGACGTTGCACTGGACGCTGTTGAAGACGGCTTCGGCGAAACTCTGCTGTCCCGTGAGAAAGCTAAGCGTCACGAAGCATGGCTGACGCTGGAAAAAGCTTACGAAGAAGCTGCGACTGTTACCGGTGTTATCAACGGTAAAGTTAAAGGCGGTTTCACCGTTGAACTGAACGGTATCCGTGCGTTCCTGCCGGGCTCTCTGGTAGACGTTCGTCCGGTACGCGACACGCTGCACCTGGAAGGCAAAGAGCTTGAGTTCAAAGTGATCAAGCTGGACCAGAAACGCAACAACGTTGTGGTTTCCCGCCGTGCAGTTATCGAATCCGAAAACAGTGCAGAGCGCGATCAGCTGCTGGAAAACCTGCAGGAAGGCATGGAAGTCAAAGGTATCGTTAAGAACCTCACTGACTACGGTGCATTCGTTGATCTGGGCGGCGTTGACGGCCTGCTGCACATCACTGACATGGCTTGGAAACGCGTTAAGCATCCTAGCGAAATCGTCAATGTGGGCGATGAAATCAATGTTAAGGTGCTGAAATTCGACCGCGAACGTACCCGAGTATCTTTGGGTCTGAAACAGCTGGGCGAAGATCCCTGGGTTGCTATCGCTAAACGTTACCCGGAAAGCACTCGTCTGACTGGTCGCGTGACCAACCTGACTGACTACGGCTGCTTTGTTGAAATCGAAGAAGGCGTTGAAGGTCTGGTTCACGTTTCTGAAATGGATTGGACCAATAAAAACATCCATCCGTCCAAAGTGGTTAACGTGGGTGACGTGGTTGAAGTTATGGTTCTGGATATCGACGAAGAACGTCGTCGTATCTCCCTGGGCCTGAAACAGTGCAAATCCAACCCGTGGCAGCTGTTCGCTGAAACCCACAACAAGGGTGACCGCGTAGAAGGTAAGATCAAGTCTATCACTGACTTCGGTATCTTCATCGGTCTGGATGGCGGTATTGACGGTCTGGTTCACCTGTCCGACATCTCCTGGAACGTGGCTGGCGAAGAAGCTGTTCGCGAGTACAAGAAAGGTGACGAAATCGCTGCAGTTGTCCTGCAGGTTGATGCAGAGCGTGAGCGCATCTCTCTGGGCGTTAAACAGCTGGCTGAAGATCCGTTCAACAACTACCTGTCTGTGAACAAGAAAGGTGCGATTGTTACGGGTAAAGTTACTGCCGTTGACGCTAAAGGTGCTACAGTTGAATTAGCTGATGGCGTTGAAGGTTACCTGCGGGCTTCTGAAGCCGCGCGCGACCGCGTCGAAGACGCAACTCTGGTTCTGAACGTTGGCGATTCCGTCGAAGCGAAGTACACCGGCGTTGACCGTAAGAATCGCGTAGTTAGCCTGTCTGTTCGTGCTAAAGACGAAGCTGACGAGAAAGATGCTATTGCTTCTGTTAACAACAAACAGGACGAAAGCAACTTCTCCAGTGCAATGGCTGAAGCTTTCAAAGCAGCTAAAGGCGAATAATCACGGTGGACCGGGCGGCAGTCGATGCCGTCCGGTCTCAAACGGTAGTAAGTTACTATGGTGTTAACTGACCATATACTTGGAGGAACTATGACCAAGTCTGAGCTTATTGAAAGACTTGCTGGACAGCAATCTCATATCCCGGCCAAGTTGGTCGAGGACGCAGTGAAAGAGATGCTCGAGCAGATGGCGAGTACGCTGGCAGAAGGCGATCGTATCGAGATCCGTGGGTTCGGCAGTTTCTCACTTCACTACCGTGCACCGCGAGTCGGACGTAACCCGAAGACGGGTGAGAAGGTGGAACTTGAAGGTAAATACGTTCCTCATTTCAAACCTGGCAAGGAACTGCGCGACCGTGCCAATATCTACGGCTGATCGACAGCGGTAGATTAGCATCTTGCGCGGTATCACGTGCAACAGACTGCTGAGTAAGAAATTTTAAAAGGCGCCTTTTATAGGGCGCCTTTTTTCTATCTGCAATTTGCCCTGTTTGCTTACTCCTATCCGTATTGAGGGCGTCTCGGGTAATGACGTATGACCATCAACAGGACGCAATCAAATAAACCGATTACCAACAGAAGTAACCCCTCTGAAGCGACCTGATTATCAGCAGAATCCCCATGTGGTGTGTATGCATAGCAGCATCATTTACAAACGACAAAGCAATAGCAATATACCGTGGGGAATGGACGTCCGCCGCGCAACGCCGAGAGTTTTTAGGTGGGAGTTCTACGTTATTTTTTGCTCTGAAAGGATCATGCGATGAACAGCCCTTTATCCATGACGAGGGCAGGGTACGGCGCACATGTTGGAGACTTGCTGAACGATGCCTATCAGGCCCCATCGTCAAGGTCGCTGGGCTCGTAGTGAAATTAGGCGAGCAATCAGATTTTACGAAGCGCAACTCGCCACTGTCATCGCACTCGGCGGTATTGGCCACCCCAGCAAACTTCGGGATGACCCTCTTCATGGGACGATTACTGGGTATGACGCTCCCGCAAACGGCCGATAATGGTCGCCAGATCCAAATCCTGATCCTGAAGCAGTACCAGCAGATGGTACATCAGATCGGAAGCTTCGTTGGTCAACTCCTCCTTGTCATGCACGGTTGCCGCCAGCGCGGTCTCTAATCCTTCTTCACCGACTTTTTGTGCGATACGCTTCGTGCCGCTAGCATAGAGCCGTGCGGTGTAGGAACTCTCAGGATCGGCGGTCTTGCGGCTTGCCAGCAACTGCTCCAGCTCAAACAGGAACTGCCACTGGCTGGCCGCCGGCGAGAAGCAACTGCTTGTTCCGGTGTGGCAGGTGGGGCCGACAGGATGGGCCAGAACCAGCAGCGTATCGTTATCGCAGTCCGGCGTGATGGAGACGACGTTCAGGACGTTGCCCGACGTTTCGCCTTTAATCCACAGTCGGTTTTTGGTGCGAGAGAAAAAGGTGACCTTGCCCGTTTTTTCGGTCGCCTGCAGCGCTTCCGGATTCATATAGCCCAGCATCAGTACTTCGCCGGAAACGGCATGTTGTACGATGGCTGGCAGCATGCCGTCGGTTTTTTCCCAGTCTAGCTGGCTTCTTTGCTGTTCGGTTAACACTTCCGGATCTCCACGCCTTGTTGCTTGAGGAACTGTTTCAGTTCACCAATATTAATGATTTGTTTATGAAAGACCGATGCCGCCAGCGCGCCATCGACGCGCGCATTCTGAAATGCTTCCAGGAAATGCTCGCGAGTACCGGCGCCGCCGGAGGCGATCAACGGCACCTGACAGACGTCTCGAACCTGCCGCAGCTGTTCCAAATCATAGCCGCTGCGGACACCGTCCTGGTTCATCATGTTGAGAACGATTTCACCTGCGCCGAGCTTCTGAACTTCCTGAACCCAATCCAGCGTTTCCCACTGAGTGACGCGGGTGCGATTCTCGTCGCCTGTGTATTGGTTAACATGATAACGCCCGGTGTCGGCGTCATGCCAGGTATCAATTCCGACTACGATGCATTGAACGCCGAAGCGGTCGGCCAATCGGGAAATCAACGTCGGGTCGGCCAGCGCCGGCGAGTTGATGGAAATTTTGTCGGCGCCGAACGACAGAATCTGGGCGGCTTCTTCCAGACTTTTGATACCGCCGGCCACGCAGAACGGGATATCGATCACTTCCGCCACGCGAGACACCCAGGTTTTATCCACGACGCGGCCGTCGGAAGACGCCGTGATATCGTAGAACACCAGTTCATCCGCGCCTTCCTGCGCATAGCGCTGCGCCAGAGGAACAATATCACCGATAATTTCGTGGTTGCGGAATTGAACGCCTTTAACCACCTGTCCGTCGCGAACGTCGAGACAGGGAATTATCCGTTTTGCCAGCATGCGATTGCCTCCGCTACGTTAAATTTTCCTTCCAATAGGGCGCGACCTACGATCACGCCCTGCACGCCGCTGCCGCGCAGCGCGTCGATATCCGCGAGAGAGCCGATGCCGCCGGAAGCCTGAAATGCTACCTGCGGGTATTGTTGGCCGATTTCTCGATAAAGCTCGACGTTAGCGCCCTGCAGCGTGCCGTCGCGGGATATATCGGTACACAGCACGTGACGTAGACCGAACGGCAGATAGCGCTCGACGGTCTGTTCCAGCGTGACGCCTGAATTTTCCTGCCAGCCGCTGATCGCCACATTTTTGACGCCGTCGGCGTCAATACGCACGTCCAGCGCCAGTACCAATACCTCGGTGCCGTAGCGCGTAAACCACGATTGCACTAACGCAGGATCTTTGACGGCGGTGGAGCCGATGACCACGCGGCGAGCGCCTGCTTCCAGCAGCGCTTCAACGTCCTGTTCGGTGCGGATGCCGCCACCGACCTGTACCGGTACGGAGACGCCGGACAACAGCGTTTTCAACAGGGGGATCTGACGTGCCGCCGGATCTTTCGCGCCGGTCAAATCAACCAAATGCAGCACCTGAGCGCCTTGCTGCTGATAATCCTGCAGGCGGGGAAGCGGATCGCTGCCGTACTGACGTTGCTGTCCGTAGTCGCCCTGATGCAAACGGACCACCTGCCCGTCGATCAAGTCTAAAGCGGGAATAATCATGATCGTTTACATCTCCAGAAAGTTCTTCAGCAACTGTGCGCCGGCGGCACCGGAACGTTCCGGGTGGAACTGCACGCCGTAGAAATTCTCTTTTTGTACGGCCGCCGTAAAGGTATCGCCGTACTGAGCTTGAGCGATGGTATCGGCGCAGACCGGCATGGCGTAGCTGTGCACGAAGTAGAAGTAAGCGTCTTCAGGGATATCGCGGAACAGGCGGTGGCCCGCCTGTGGCGTCAGTTGATTCCATCCCATGTGCGGCAGAGGCAGGCCTTTGTCTTCCATTTTCAGCACGGGCGCATCCACGATGCCTAGCGTGTCGATGCCGCCGTTCTCATCGCTGACGCGGCCCAGCAACTGCATACCCAAACAGATGCCCAGTACGGGCTGAGTGCAGGCTTTAATCAGGTCGACAAGATCGCGTGCTTTCAACTGTTCCATGGCGGCCTGCGCCGTACCGACGCCCGGCAGAAACAGTTTATCGGCATGCAGCACCACATCCGGCTCGCGGCTGATGACCGGGTCATAGCCCAGGCGTTTCACCGCATACGCGACGGATGACAGATTGGCGCAGCCGGTATCCAGAATCACCACGTCCATCACAGTACTCCTTTCGAACTCGGCAACGTATCGCCTTCGACCCGGATAGCCTGACGCAGCGCGCGGCCAAAGGCTTTAAACAAACTTTCGACGCGATGGTGATCGTTGCGGCCTTTGGTCTTGAGATGCAACGTGCAAGCCATCGCGTAAGAGAGCGAACGGAAGAAGTGTTCGACCATTTCCGTGCTCAGATCGCCCACGCGCTGGTAGTTGAATTCCGCTTTATATTCCAGGTGCGGACGACCGGAGATATCCAGCGCACAGCGAGCCAGACATTCGTCCATCGGCAGCACGAAACCGAAGCGGCCGATACCGCGTTTGTCGCCAAGCGCCTTATTCAACGCTTCGCCCAGCGCCAGCGCGGTGTCCTCAACCGTGTGGTGGTCGTCGATGTACAGATCGCCTTTAACTTCGATCTGCATGCGGAAACCGCCGTGGGTAGCGATCTGGTCCAGCATGTGGTCGAAGAAGCCGACGCCGGTGCTGATTTTGCTCTCGCCCTCACGGTCGAGCCAGACGTTGACGTCGATGGCCGTTTCGCGCGTCACCCGGCTGACGTATGCGTGACGGTCACGGCGGGTCAGTTGGGTGATGATTTCCGCCCAGTTCAGACCGCTTCGCTGGTAGCGCAGACCGGTGATCCCCATGTTTTTCGCTAGTTCGATATCCGTTTCCCGATCGCCGATGACATAGCTGTTGCCGCTGTCCATCACGTTGTCTTTCAGGAAGGCGTCCACCAGCGCGGTTTTCGGTTTGCGGCAGTCGCAGTGGTCGGACGGCAGGTGCGGGCAGATCAGCACACGCTCAAAGGCAATCCCTTGAGAGGAGAAGATCTGCATCATCAGGTTATGCGGCGGATCGAAGTTTTCCTGCGGGAAGCTGGCGGTGCCCAGTCCATCCTGATTGGTGATCATCACCAGTTTAAAGCCAGCCTTTTGCAGCGCCAGCAGCGAAGGGATGACATTCGGCTCCAGCGCCAGTTTGTCCAGCCGGTCGACCTGATAATCCTCAGGGGGCTCGGCGATCAGCGTGCCGTCACGGTCGATAAAAAGGTATTTCAATCCCACAATCGTTCCTCAAGATTAAGCGGTGGTGATGCCGGAAAGCGCCTGCAGGGCCGCGATAACGCGTTCGCATTCGTAGCGGGTGCCGACGGTAATACGCAGGCAGCCGGCCAGCCCGGGCTGTTTATTTTGGTCGCGCAGAATAATGCCTTGATCCCACAGAGATTTGAACACCTGGGTCGTCGGGTCGAACTTCACCAGCAGGTAGTTGCTTTCGCTGGGGAAAACCGATTCCACGCAGTCGAGCGGCCGCAGCGCGTCGGCCAGCCAGCGACGGTTTTCCAGTATCCCGGCGACGTTCTTCTTCATTTTGGCGATACCCGCGTCGCTCAACGCCTGAGCGGCGATGTCCGCGACCGGCAAAGAGAGCGGGTAGGGGGCAATCACCTTCAACAGCAGTTGAATAACGTCTTCGTTCGCCAACGTGAAGCCGCAGCGCAGCCCTGCCAGCGCGAATGCTTTGGACAACGTGCGCAGGATCACCAGATGAGGATAGTCTGCCAGCCAACTGACGGTAGACGCCTCCGGACAGAACTCGATGTAGGCTTCATCGATAACGACCAGCGCCTTGTCCTGCGCCAGTTCCAGCAGGCGGCGCAGATCTTTAGGGTTGACCAGGTTGCCCGTCGGGTTGTTCGGGCTGCAAACGTAGATCACCTTGACGTTGTCGAGCTGACGTTCGATCGAGTCCATATCCAGCTGCCAGTCCGCGGTGCTCTGCGCCATGCGGCGTTCGACACCAAACGTTTCGGCGCTGACCGCGTACATGCCATAGGTCGGCGGGCAGAATAGAATGGCGTCTTTACCGGGTTCGCAGAAGGCGCGGATCAGCAGTTCGATGCCTTCATCCGCCCCGCGGCTAGCCAGCACTTGCTCCGGTCGGACGCCTGCATAGCCCGCGTAGCGTTCGATCACCCGTTTCGGCTGGCATTCCGGATAACGGTTCAGCGTCGGCAGCGTGAGCTGGTATTCCGGCTCCTGAGGATATTCGTTGGCGTTTAGCCAGACGTCGCCGCTGCCGCCCAGTCGGCGGGCCGACAGGTAGGGCGTCAACTGACGGACGTTTTCGCGTGCCAGATTTTCGATGCTCATGCTTGCTCCTTCAGGGCCGCGACGCGCAGGGAGACGGCGTTTTTGTGGGCGGTCAGTTGCTCCGCCTGCGCCATGACTTCGACCGCCGGCGCCAGCGCCAGCAGGCCCTGCGGTGTTAATTGCTGAACGGTCATCCGTTTCTGGAAATCCGCCAGTCCCAGACTGGAATAGGTGGCGGTATAGCCATAGGTCGGTAGGACGTGGTTGGTGCCGGAGGCATAGTCGCCCGCGGACTCCGGAGACCAGTCGCCGAGGAAGACGGAACCGGCGCTGATGACGTCGTCGACCAGATCGCGGGCATTGCGGGTCTGGATGATTAAGTGTTCAGGGCCGTACTGGTTGCTGATCTCCACGCACTGAGCCAGGTCGCGGGTGACAATCACGCGGCTGCTGGCCAGCGCCTGCGCGGCGATGTCGCGGCGCGGAAGCTGACGGAGCTGCTGTTCGACCGCTACGGTGACGGCCAGAGCCAGATCGCGATCCGGCGTCAGCAGAATCACCTGCGAGTCAGGACCGTGCTCTGCCTGAGAGAGTAGGTCGGAAGCGATGAAGTCTGGCGTCGCGCCGCTGTCGGCAATCACCAGCACTTCGGAAGGACCGGCGGGCATATCGATCGCTGCGCCATCCAGACGCTGACTCACCTGACGTTTGGCTTCGGTCACGTAGGCATTGCCGGGACCGAAAATCTTATCCATCTTGGGAATACTTTTGGTGCCGAACGCCATGGCCGCTACCGCCTGCGCGCCGCCCAGTTGGAAGACTTCCTGCACGCCGCACAGCTGCGCCGCATACAGAATTTCATCCGCAATCGGCGGCGGAGAGCATAGAATAACGCGGTTGCAGCCTGCGATAGTTGCTGGCGTCGCCAACATCAGTACCGTCGAGAGCAGGGGGGCAGATCCCCCCGGAATATAAAGCCCGACGTTGGCGATTGGGCGGGTCAGCTGCTGGCAGCGAACGCCCGGCTGGGTTTCAACGTCCACCGGCGGCAACTGCTGCGCTTCGTGGAACGTTTTGATATTGCGTATGGCAATCGCCATCGCCTGTTTGATGTCATCGCCCAGACGATCGGCCGCGGCGTCTATTTCCTGCTGACTGATGCGCAGGTTGTTCACCTGCACTTTGTCGAACCGGGCGCTGAAGTCGCGCAGGGCGCTGTCGCCTTCGGCTTTCACACGATCCAAAACGTCGCTGACAATAGCGGTAATGCGGTCAGACGCGGAAATCGCCGGACGGGTCAGTAATTGTTGCCGCTCTTGTTCTGAGCAGGCCTGCCAATCAATCAGTGTTTCGAAGCTGTTCGCCATGGTGATTACTCCATCATCTTCTCAATCGGCAGCACCAGAATAGAGCTGGCGCCCAGGGCTTTCAGTTTTTCCATCGTTTCCCAGAACAGGGTTTCGCTGCTCACCATGTGCATGGCGACGCGGCTTTTCTCTCCGGCCAGCGGCAAAATGGTGGGACGCTCGGCGCCCGGCAGCAGAGAGATGATTTCGTCCAGACGTTCGCTGGGCGCGTGCAGCATGATGTATTTGGATTCGCGGGCCTGAATCACGCCCTGCATACGGGTCAGCAGTTTGTCGATCAACTGCTGTTTTTCCGCCGGCATTTCGCCATCGCGCTGAATCAGGCAGGCTTTGGAGCGGTAAATCACTTCGACTTCGCGCAGACCGTTGGCTTCCAGCGTTGCCCCGGTCGACACCAGGTCGCAGATGGCGTCGGCCAGACCCGCGCGGGGCGCGACTTCAACGGAGCCATTCAGCAGGCAGGATTTGAAGTTGATGTCTTGCTTATCGAGGTACTGTTTCAGGAGGTGGGGGTAAGACGTGGCGATGCGCTTGTTTTGCAGGCACTGAGGACCGGCGTATTCCTCATCCAGCGGCATCGCCAGCGACAGGCGACAGCCGCCGAAATCCAGACGGCGCAGCATAAAGTAGCGCGGGTCTTCGCCCTGAGCGCGACGGTCGAGTAACTCTTCCTCCAGCACGTTTTCGCCGATGATGCCCAGATCGACGACGCCGTCCATGACCAGCCCCGGGATATCGTCATCGCGAACGCGCAGGATATCAATGGGCATATTCTCAGCAAAAGCAATGAGACGCTGCTGCTGTAAATTGATTTTAATACCGCAGCGGGCCAGTAACTCGCGAGACTCGTCGCTCAAACGGCCTGATTTCTGCATCGCAATGCGTAAACGTGTTTTATCCAGCATATAAACCTCAATTTTCCTGTCTGATGCGCCTGTTGATGCAGGCTTCTTGTAAAACGGCGGGTACAAAAAAACCCTCGGAAGATGATCTTCCGAGGGTTCTCTTTAGCATTCTGCGCCACTGGAAGATCTCAATGTCTTCCAGCACCAATCGCCTGAAAGACTAGTCAGGATGATGGTGATGATGGTGGTTGAACAGATCGCTTAACATAATATTTTCTTTTCCACTAATGTTGATGATTTTATTTTCGTCCGGGACTTAACCTAAACCAACTCGTATCCGCTATGCAACCGTTTTTTACCTCTCCGCGGGCATTTGATGTTGCTATGGTTAATTGAGCGTGGATAGTGGGTGAGAAACCAAGCCGGATACGGCGGGAGCGTAAGATGAAAAAAGTGTCGATTATCGGATTAGGCTGGCTGGGAATGCCGCTGGCATTGGCGTTGATGGGCCGGGGGTATCAGGTGGCGGGAAGCAAAACGACGAATGACGGCGTAGAAGCGTCGCGCAACGTCGGGATTGAGTGTTACCGCCTGCGCCTGACGCCGCTGCCTGAGTGTGAGGCCCGTGAGCTGGACGCGCTGCTGAAAACGGATGCGCTGATTGTGACGCTGCCGCCGAGCAAGGTGTCACAGGAGGGCGCGCGCTATCTGGATGCGGTGCAGGCGATCGTCAACAACGCGTTGGCCTATGGCGTTCCCCGCATCCTGTTTACCAGCACGACGTCGGTATATGGACGGACTCAGGGCACCGTTAAGGAGAATAGCGCGCTTCAGCCCGAGACCGCGACGGCGCAAAGCATCGTTGAGCTGGAACAGTGGCTGCATGCGCTGCCGAATACGGAGGTGGATATCGTTCGGCTCGCCGGGCTGGTGGGCGCCGAACGTCATCCGGGACGTTTTCTGGCCGGACGACGCGACGTGCCGAATGGTAGCCACGGCGTGAATCTGGTCCATCAGGAGGATGTGGTGGCGGCCATTCTTCTGCTGTTGCAGCTGCCGCATGGCGGGCATCTCTACAACCTGTGCGCGCCGCTGCATCCCTCCCGAGAGGTTTTTTATACGGCGCAGGCGCAGCGCCTGCATTTGGAGCCGCCCCGATTCTTGGAAGGCGACCCGGCGGCGGCGCGTCTCGTCGACGGCCAGCTTATCTGTCGCGAACTGGGATTTGAGTATCTGCATCCGGACCCGATGACTATCCCGCTCAACTGACTATCCCGTTTTCAGCCGCCATTTTGCGGTACAAGCGGCGCGGATGACCGATTTTGCCGTACCGCATCTGCACGTCGAGAAAACGATTCTCCAGACTGTGCTCCAGATAGCGGCGGGCGGTGGTCTTGCTCAGCCCGGTTAGGGCGACCACCTCGTCGACGGAAAACAGCGTGACCGGGGCGTCATGGAAGATCTGCTGGATCAAATTCGAGGTATTTTCCTCAATGCCTTTCACCGTTGAGCCGGTCGGGGCGGCGCTCGACTGGAGCTGGTACAGCGCGTCACGTTTTGCTGGTCGACAACTTTGTAGGTGTATTTTTGACGGCGATTTCAATCACCGGTTCCCGTTCATTATCATGAATATAGACTTCAATCGGTTCGTGCGGCCGCAGGCTGGCCAGCGTAGCTTCCATCGCGTTATCCATCAGGTTGCCGATGATCGACATCAGCTCCGTCTCACGCAGCGCGTCGGGAATAGCCTTCAACTGACCGCGAGGGTCGAAGAGCATCTGCAGGCCTTTCTCCCGTGCGCTGGCGTATTTCCCCACCAGTAATCCACTCAGGGCGTAATATCCGCAGGCTGTTGGCGTAGCAGCAGTTTGATCTCCTGCGGCTCCAGCCCGAACAATAATATAAGGAGGAATGGGCATGAGTACGACAGATGATTCATATATCGCTGTAAAAGATAAGCGCTCTGTGAAGCGTTCGCTTAAAGAAAAATGGTGGTATGTACTGGATACATACAAAATCGGTATTATTCCTCTGCCGCTATTTCTTCTTATCGGTCTATTCATCGCGCTTGACTGCCTGGACGGCAAGCTGCCCAGCGATATTGTCGTCATGGTGGCGACGCTGGCCTTTTTCGGTTTTGCCTGCGGCGAATTCGGCAAGCGTTTGCCGATTATTGGAAAAATGGGGGCCGCGGCCATTTGCGCCACCTTTATTCCCTCCGCGCTGGTATATTATGGGCTGCTGCCGAAGGTCGTGGTTGGCTCTGCCACCCTGTTCTATAAGTCCACCAACATCCTTTATCTCTACATTTGCTGCATTATCGTCGGCAGCATCATGAGCATGAATCGGGAGACATTAATTCAGGGCTTCATCAGGATTTTCTTTCCCATGCTGTGCGGCGAAATTGTCGGGATGTTGGTCGGCGTCGGGGTCGCGCTGGGCCTGGACCCATTCCAGGTGTTCTTCTTCCTGGTGCTGCCCACCATGGCGGGCGGCGTGGGTGAGGGGGCGATACCGCTTTCCATCGGCTATGCGGCCCTGCTGCATATGGATCAGGGCGCGGCGCTGGGACGAATATTGCCCATTATCATGCTGGGCAGTCTGACCGCCATCATGCTGGCGGGGGGCTCAATCAACTCGGCAAGCATTATCCGCACCTAACCGGTGAGGGTGAACTGATGCCGGGCAAATCAAACGGCGATAAGAAAACGACGGCGCTGTCGGCTGAACTTAGCGGAAAAATCGACGTTACCGCGCTGGCCTCGGGAGCGTTGCTGGCCATCATGCTCTATAGGGTGGGCATGCTGGGCCATAAATATATTGGTCTGCATGCACCGCTTGGCATGATATTTGCTAAGGTTTTAGTGAAGTTGGCGCATGGCGTTTCGCCGCGGATTCTGGAAGGATCCCTGGTCGTGTACAAATTTTCCAGACGTCAGTGACCTTTCCCATTCTCTTTGCCGTCGGCGTCGCGATTACGCCGTGGGAGGCGTTGGTGCATGATTTCACCATCACGAACCTGATCGTTATCGTATCTACCGTGGTGACGCTGGTCGCGACCGGATTTTTCGTCGGTAAAAAGATCGGGATGTACCCCATAGATGTCGCGATTGTCTCTTGCTGCCAGAGTGGGCAGGGTGGTACAGGAGATGTGGCTATCCTGACCTCCGGCAATCGCATGGTGCTGATGCCTTTCGCGCAGATCGCCACGCGCATCGGCGGCGCAATCAATGTTTCCTTGGCGTTACTGGTCCTCGGTAACTTTCTGATTTAAGTCAGTACGACAGTAAAGCCGTGAAGCATAGGTCATTTTTAATACGGGAATCATTATGAAACTTGCAGGCTACCGCCATAACGGAAAAGACAGCTACGGCATTTATACACCGGCTGGCTTTATCGACCTGCGCAGCAGACTGGGTCAACGTTATCCGGATTTGAAAGCATTACTGGCGGGAAACGGCTTGGCGGCGGCGAAAGCCCTTGTCGATGAAGCGCCTGATGTGGCGGAGTCGGATGTCACTTTCTTACCGGTCATCGTTAACCCAGGGAAAATCTTGTGCGTCGGCATGAATTACGCGGCGAAACGCGAAGAGTTTGATCAGGCCGACCCGGCGCCGACGCTGTTTGTGCGCTTTGCCGACTCTCAGACCGGGCACATGACCGATGTGCTGAAACCCCAGTTCTCGGATGAGTTCGACTATGAGGGCGAGCTGGCGGTGGTTGTCGGTCGTCATGGGCAAAACATCGCTCGTGAGGACGCGCTATCGTTTGTCGCGGGATACAGCTGCTACATGGACGGCTCCGTCCGCGACTGGCAGCACAGCTGGTTCACCGCCGGTAAAAACTGGCCGAAGACCGGCGCGTTTGGTCCTTACCTGACGACGAGCGATGAGATCCCCGACCCGCAGGTACTCGATATACACACCTACCTCAACGGCAGTCAGGTGCAGGACGATAACACTCGCAACATGGTGCACAAGGTGCCGGAACTGATTGAGTACATCAGTACCTTTACTTCGCTGGCGCCGGGTGATGTCATCATCACCGGTTCTCCGGGCGGCGTGGGCAAAAAACGCCATCCTCCACTGTTTATGCGTCCCGGCGATCGCATTGAAGTCGACATCGAGCATCTCGGCAGGTTGAGCAATACCATTGCCGAGGCCAAAAGCCGCATCGATGACGTTCAGCCCTCGTCAGCCACGATCACCCATTGAATTCGGTCCCCGTTCGCGCGGGGATATTTTTAAGCCGTTATGTTGAATAGCCGTCAGAAGCAGGATTACCGTATGTATGACGATGAGTCTTTCTTTATCACCACACTGGATGTCAAAGACCATGCCGAGGAGTTGGAGGAGATCCGCCAGTTTCTGACACATTGTCAGTTGGGCATGGACAATGACGTGAATACCTTTGTGGTAGGGCGGCACGGCGGTCATCTGGTGGCCTGCGCGGGACTGGCGTCGAACACCATTAAATGCGTGGCGGTAGACCCCGAGTTCAGAGACCTGAACCTGGGGGTGCGGATGGTCAATGAGGTCGTCCAGCTGGCCGCCGATCGCGGCACGTTCCATCTTTTTCTCTATACCAAACCCGACAACATCGCCATTTTCCGCGGCTGCGGATTTTATCCCATCGCCAGCTACGACGAGACGGCGGTGCTGATGGAAAATACGCCGATCGGCATTAAACAGTACTGTCAGACGCTGTCTGCGCTGCGGCAGCCCGGCGAGCACATCGGCTCTATTGTGATGAACGCCAACCCTTTCACGCTGGGTCACCGCTATCTGGCCGAGCAGGCCGCCAGCGCCAGCGACTGGCTGCATATTTTCGTCGTTCGGGAAGACGTCTCTTTCTTTCCGTACAGCGAGCGGCTGGAGATGGTGCAGAAAGGGGTTGAACACATCCCCAATCTGACGGTGCATCCCGGCTCGGACTACATGATTTCCAAAGCCACCTTTCCCGGCTATTTCCTGAAGGAAGAGAAACTGATCACGCAGGCCCATGCGGCCATCGACCTGATTATTTTCCGCCAATACATCGCCCCGGCGCTGGGCATCAACCAGCGTTTCGTCGGGACAGAACCCTTCTGCCCGGTGACGTATCAATACAATCAGGATATGCATTACTGGCTGGAGCAGGATGGCAAAGTGAAGGCGCCTGCGCTCAAGGTAATTGAAATCGAGCGCACCTGCGAACACTCAGGCCGGGCCATCTCCGCCTCGGAAGTCCGAAAACTCTTGAAGCTGCGCCAGCTCGATCCTATCCGGGACATGGTGCCGCCGACCACATTGCAGCATTTACAGCGTTACTGTGAGCCTCAGTACGCGTAATTCACTTTTCATGTATCAGGCAGGAAATAAAGATGAAGATTGTCAAGGAAGCCTTGGCGGGCACCTTTGAGTCCAGCGATTTGCTGGTCAAAGTCGCCCCTGCGGAAGGTCAGTTAACCGTCGTGATCAACAGTGAAGTCATCAAGCAGTTCGGAGATCAAATCAAAAAAGTCGTCGAAGAAACCCTGCGGTCGCTGGGCGTTGAGGACGGCACCATCATCGTGGAAGACAAGGGCGCGCTGGATTGCGTGATCCGCGCCCGGGTGCAGAGCGCCGTCCTGCGCGGGGCGGATGCCCGGCAGATCGAATGGGAGAAACTCTAATGTCGACATTACGCCGCAGTATGCTATTTCTCCCTGGTTCCAGCGCCGCCATGCTCTCCAACGCATTCATCTATAAACCTGATTCGATCATGTTCGACCTGGAAGATGCCGTGTCTCTGCGTGAAAAGGACACCGCGCGTCTGCTGGTGTTCCACGCGCTGCAACACCCGATGTATCAGGACATTGAAACCGTAGTGCGCATTAACCAACTGAGTACGCCGTTCGGGCTGCTGGATCTGGAAGCGGCGGTGCGCGGGGGCGCGGATGTGATTCGTCTGCCGAAAACCGACTCCACCGACGATGTCGACGAGCTGGAACAGCATCTGGTGCGCATTGAAAAAGCGTGTGGTCGCGAAGTGGGATCGACGCGCATCATGGCGGCCATCGAATCCGCCGTCGGCGTTATTAATGCGGTGTCTATCGCGCGGTCCTCCGAGCGCATGATCGGCATCGCGCTCGCCGCCTTCGACTATGTGATGGATATGCAGACGGAACGCGGTGACGGCACCGAGCTGTTCTATGCCCGCTGCGCCGTGCTGCACGCCGCCCGCGCCGCCGGCATCGACGCGTTCGACGTGGTGTACTCCAACGTCAACGATGAAGAGGGCTTCCTGCGGGAGGTCAAGCTGATCCGCAAACTGGGCTTTAACGGGAAATCGCTGATCAATCCGCGTCAGATTGAATTGCTGCACAACGCCTACGCGCCGACACAGGATGAGGTGGACTACGCCCAACTGGTGATCAAGACGGCGGAAGAAGGCGAGCGCGCCGGACTGGGCGTCATCTCGCTCAACGGCAAGATGATTGACGCGCCGATTATCGACCATGCCCGCCGGGTGGTGGAGCTCGCCCAGGCATCGGGTGTGCGTCAGTGAACGTCGGCCTTTTTTCAGCAATGACAGGATGTGATCATGAGCAACATTATTGAAACGCTGCGTCAGCAGTTTCCGGATAAAAGCGAATTACAGCCGTTCGTCGACGCCAACCACAACACGCCGTGGCTGAACGATCTGACTCAGAAGCACGAGCGCAAGCTGTGCGCCGATTTGCAAGAGGCCATCGTTAAAAGCGGTCTGAAAGACGGGATGACCATCTCCTTCCATCACCATTTCCGTGAAGGGGACAAGGTGATCAACAAGGTGATGGATACGCTGGCGGACATGGAATTCAAAGACCTGACGCTAGCCTCCAGCTCGCTGATGAGCTGCAACGCGCCGCTGGTCAAACACATTCGCAACGGGGTGATTAGTAAGATTTACACCTCGGGGATGCGCGGCAAGCTGGCCGACGCCGTTTCGCACGGGTTGATGAAAGAGCCGGTGCAGATCCACTCTCACGGCGGCCGCGTGCACCTGCTGCAAAGCGGCGAACTGAAGATAGACGTCGCCTTTCTGGGCGTGCCGTGCAGCGACGAGTTCGGCAACGCCAACGGCACGGACGGCAAATCCCGCTGCGGCTCGCTGGGCTACGCGATGGTGGATGCGGAGTTCGCTCGCAACGTCGTGCTGCTGACCGAGAGTCTGGTGCCGTTTCCCAATATGCCCGCCAGCATCGTGCAGGATCAGGTGGACTACATCGTGCAGGTCGAAGAGGTCGGCGATCCGGCCAAAATCAGCGTCGGCGCGGCGCGCGTGACCAGCAATCCGCGTGAACTGCTGATCGCCCGCTCCGCCGCTGATGTGATTGAACATTCCGGCTATTTCAAACCCGGCTTCTCTATCCAGACCGGCTCCGGCGCGGCCTCCACCGCTTGCACCCGCTTCCTCGAAGATCGGATGCAGAAGCAGAACATCGTGGCGCGTTTCGCCCTTGGCGGCATCACCGGCAGCATCGTCGATCTGCATGAAAAAGGGTTGATCGAGAAATTGCTGGATACCCAATGCTTTGATGCCAACGCGGTGGCCTCGCTGGCGACCAATCCCAACCATGTTGAAATCTCGACCAACGTCTACGCTAACCCGACCGCCAAGGCGGCGTGCTGCGATCAGCTGGACGTGGTGATCCTGAGCGCACTGGAAATCGATATGAACTTCAACGTTAACGTGATTACCGGCTCCGACGGCGTAATGCGCGGCGCTTCCGGCGGACACTGCGACGTGGCGACGGCGGCCAACCTGACCATTGTGGTGGCTCCGTTGATCCGTAGCCGTATTCCGACGGTGGTTCGCCATGTCACCACCTGCGTGACGCCGGGCGAAAGTATTGACGTCCTGGTGACCGATCATGGGATTGCGGTGAATCCGGCGCGGCCGGAAGTGGCAGAACAACTCACCGCCGCCGGCTTGACCGTGATGCCGATTGAAGCGCTGTATGAGCGGGCAGTCGCGCTGGTGGGCAAGCCGAAACCGATCGCGTTTCACGACCGCATCGTCGGGGTGATCCGCTATCGCGACGGCAGCGTCATCGACGTTGTGCGTCAGGTGAAAGAGGACGATGAGTAACGTGACGGCGCTGTCGCCCGCAACGGTTTCGCTGGAACGCCTGCTGGAGGCGAAAGAGCGAAGAGCCGCCCGGCAGCAGGCGCTGCTGGCGCAGCACCATGTTCCTTTGGTGTCGCTAACGCTGGTGACGCCGGGGCCGGTCAAAGACTCGCCGCTGTACCGCCGCGCAATGGAAGAGGCCGTGACGGCGTTCGATGCCTTGAGTCGCGAACAAAGCTGGCCGGTAGCGGAACATCAACTGCACTGGCAGGCGACGGGCGCGGAAGGATTCTGGGCGGTGGACGGCGATGCGCTGGCGATCAAACGCGCCGCCGTGACCCTCGAAGACTCGCATCCGCTCGGGCGGCTGTGGGACTTCGACGTATTCTGCCCGCGGTCCGGTGCGCTCAATCGCTCACGTCTTGAACGTGCTGGTCGCAGCTGTCTGTTGTGCGATGAGCCAGCCCATGTCTGCGCGCGCTCGCGTCGGCATCCGTTGCCCGTCGTCATCGCCCGGATCGAGGAGAGGCTAAATGCCTATTTCCCCGCTGGCTGACGCCCGGCTGGCACAGCCTGACGTTTTTGGGTTTGTCGCTCGCGTGGCGCTGCCTCTGCCGGATATCGACCAGCGGGTGGTGCAGGCGCTGACGGTGGAGGTCATGCTGACGCCGAAACCGGGTCTGGTGGACCGGGCGAACAACGGCGCGCACCACGACATGGACGTGCCGCTGTTTCAGAAAAGCATCAGGGCGATGACGCCGTGGCTGCGTCGTTTTATCGACGTAGGGTATGAGCATGCGGACGCGTCGCCTAAGCAGCTATTGGCACAGGTTCGGCCCGTCGGCATCGCTTGCGAACAGGCCATGCTCGCGGCGACGCAGGGCGTCAACACGCACAAAGGCGGCATCTTTGCCTGCGGTCTGCTGTGCAGCGCTGCGGGCTGGCTGGCGGCGAACGGCGTGGCGCTGACGCAGCGGAGCTTATGCCAAACGGTGGCGGATATGTGTCGCGATCTGGTGCGCGACGAGCTGTTTCCATCTCGTCGCGCGGCGACGGCCGGAGAGCAGTTGTTCCAGCGTTATGGGCTGACCGGCGCGCGCGGAGAGGCCGCCAGCGGCTTTCAGACGGTAACCCGACTGGCGCTGCCTGCCTATCGACAGGCGCTTGGCGAGTACGATCGGGAAATGGCGTTGCTGCACACGCTGGTGGTGCTGATGGCGCACAATCCGGACACCAACATCGTGTCTCGCGGCGGGATGGAAGGGCTGGCGTTCGTCCAGCGTTATGCGGCCGATCTGCTGGCGCAGGGCGTCACCATTCCCCGTTTACAGGCGATGGACCGCGCCTTGACCGCGCGTCATCTCAGTCCTGGCGGCACGGCCGATCTTCTGGCGCTGACCTGGTTGCTACATCATTATCCTGCCGAATAAATTTTTTAATCACCCCCAAAAATGTCAATCTAACGTAAAGTTGGGGACACAAATGACGATATCGTACCTATAACTCTAAGCTGATGACTTATCGGGAATCCTTTGTCAGCGGTAATGATTTAACTCTGGGATGGACAAAATGGACGAAACCAAAAAAGAAAAATTTCTGAAGAGAAATAAACTGGCAATATGCGCGACGTTACGCGAGCTGCATAAAAACAATACGACTCTGATGGTGAACCACGCTCGGGGCCATTTCATCAGCAATATCCTGGATGTCCAGCCGGACGACAATACCTTTATCTTCGACCTCGGCGGCACGATGCAAGAGAGCGACGTCTTTGACGCGGAGCTGAATTTTGTCGCCGAACCGGCGGGTGCGAAGGTGGAATTTAAAGCGAACGTGGTGTCAAAAATCGATTATCAGGGGTTACCGGCCTTCCGCGCTGAAATTCCCGCTGACCTTTACCGCATCCAGCGCCGCAGCTACTTCCGCATCAATTCCCCAGCCTGGCCGCCGATGATTTGTCGAGGCAGTCTGCCGGATGACAGCCGTTTCCAGTTTACGATTAAAGATCTTTCTCTCGGCGGCGTCTGTCTGCTGAGTGAACAGGAAGACGTCGCGGAACAGCTGGAGCAGGGCGAGATTCTTGAAAATGTCACGCTGGAGCTGGGCACGTATGGAGAATTCAGCATCGACGTGCAGTTCATCAGTCATGCGGTCAGCCGGATTGTCTGCGCCAAAGGCGAAGTGAAAAAGGTGCAGCGGCTTAGCTTCAAATTTCCCTGCCTGACCCCCGCACAGGAGCGGAGCTTGCAACAGGTGATTACCGCGCTGGAGCTGGAACAGCACGAAAAAAGAAAACGGGTGCTGTGATTTTTTGCTGACGCCGGTGATTTTCGCGGCGTTGCCGGTGACTTAATTCAAATAACCTCTCCTGAGTCGTAAAATCTTGTCTCTTGCTCCCCTCTGCGGCAGAATACGCGCCCTGAAATAACCGACGTTAATAGCGTCGGTTATTTTTTTGAGACTTTTTCATCATAAAGGGGCACGGACATCGTGCCGGAACGATATCAGATTAGGTCTGCCGCAAAGGCAGAACAGAGGAATATGCGAAATGGGGCATTCTGTTGTAGCAGTACCGGTGCCAGCCGGTTTGCGCTGTGTGAGCAGCGACTATGGCGCCGCAGCGGCGTTGACTTTCTTCAATCGCGCGTCAGCGTCCGTTGACGGCGGCAACCTGTCTTCATCTATGTCAAATCACACCGTTTCTCACCGACTTCCCATGTCCAATAGATCCATGACATCCCTGACCCGCACGTCTGTTGCCGGCAATGGAGGGATGCATCATGTCGCATAACGCAGCGGTTTCCAGCCAACGAGTACAACTAAGAAAAACACTGACGCTCTGGCAAGTCGTGATGATGGGGCTCGCCTATTTGCAGCCCATGACAATTTTTGACACCTTCGGCATTGTTTCCGGCCTCACCGATGGCCACGTGGCGACCGCTTACGCCTTCGCCTTGACCGGCATTCTGTTCACGGCGGTGAGCTATGGAAAACTGGTGCGTCGATTCCCGTCCGCGGGCTCGGCTTATACCTATGCGCAAAAAGCGATTAGCCCGCACGTTGGTTTCATGGTGGGATGGTCATCGCTGCTGGACTACCTGTTCATGCCCATGATTAATATTCTGCTGGCTAAAATTTATCTGGAAGCCATCTTCCCCGGCGTGCCGTCCTGGATCTTCGTGGCCGCGCTGGTCGCACTGATGACGCTCTTCAACCTGCGCGGTATCAACATCGTCGCGAACCTCAACTCGGCGATCGTGATCGTGCAGGTGGCGATTATGGCGGTCTTCCTGACGCTGGTGATCCAGGGGATTTCCGGCGGGGAAGGCGCGGGTACGCTGCTGAGCAGCAAACCGTTCTGGTCCGAGCAGGCGCAGGTGGTGCCGATGATTACCGGTGCGACGATACTCTGCTTCTCCTTCCTCGGCTTCGATGGCATTAGCTCCCTGTCGGAAGAGACGCCGGACGCGGGCCGCGTGATCCCGAAAGCCATTTTCCTGACGGCGCTGATCGGCGGGATTATCTTCATCGTGGTGTCCTACTTCCTGCAGCTGTTTTTTCCGGATATCTCACGCTTCCACGATCCGGATGCGTCTCAGCCGGAAATCATGCTCTACGTCGCGGGTAAACTGTTCCAGTCTATCGTGCTGGTCTTCTCCTGCATCACCGTACTGGCGTCCGGGATGGCGGCACACGCGGGCGTTTCACGTCTGATGTATGTCATGGGGCGCGACGGCGTGTTCCCGGAGCGTTTCTTCGGCTATATCCACCCGGAATGGCGGACGCCCGCGCTGAACGTCCTGTTGGTGGGCGCGATCGCACTGTCGGCGGTGTGCTTTGACTTGGTGACGGCAACGGCGCTGATCAATTTCGGCGCGCTGGTGGCGTTTACCTTCGTCAATCTGTCTGTGATTTCCCAGTTCTACATTCGGGAAGGTTGCAACAAAACGCTGAAAGACCACATTAATTATCTGGTGCTGCCCGTCATGGGCGCGCTGGCGGTTGGCGCGCTGTGGCTGAATCTGGAAGCGACGTCGATGACGTTGGGACTGGTCTGGGCCGCGATTGGCCTGCTGTATCTGGCGGTGGTGACCCGTCGCTTCAGACAGCCGGTGCCGCAGTGTGGTGAAGACATCGTCTAACTCTGCCAGGTTAGCCTGACGTTAAAACGGCCGCCGAGGAAGCGATCCCCGGCGGCCGTTTTTTTTCTCGATACGCCATCGCTCTGCCGCGCGGGCGGAGCGCGGTGCTTCGGCGACGAACAGAAAGCCGCGCCGATGGCGAAACTCTCTATGCCTGTCCTCCGTCGAGGGTTCTGTCGCCTGCATGCCGCGTGGCCCAGGTGCCGCCGGCCAGCGCCGCGGCCGTCAGCACCAGCGCGAACAGTGTGGCCCCCGACGCCAATCCCACCGCATCCACCAGGTAGCCCGCCGCTACCGGTAGCAAGCCGGCCGGGATGTAGCTGCCGATATTGAGGACGGCGTTGGCTTGCGCGCGATGGCTGTCCGGGACATGCAGGCCGATCAGGGTCAAGCCGCCCAGTTGGCCCAGCCCCTGACCGGCGCCGGCGAGTAGCGCGGACGCGACCAACGCCGGCATCAGTGAGGCATGTATGGCCAGCGCCAACCCAACCATCGACAGCGCCGTCGCCGACCGCACTGGGGAGCTAAAGGGCGAAGCCTTGCCGTCACACCAGTTGCCCACCGAATGGATCTCCGAAGCACCCTGTCTGGGCTGTGGAATAAACCTGTTCGATAAATCATGTGCAATGGCTACAACCAGCCCATGAGCACTGTCAATAAAACCAAATCGGTTGCGTCAGGCGGCGAACCCGCCAACCTGCCCGACCCGTTGCCAGAACCGGATATCGCAGACCTGCGCCTTGAAACCATCCTGGGCGCACTGGCCGACCCCCTACGCCTGACGATCGTGCGCAAGCTGATGCTGGAGGCGCAGGCATACGATCATCCATGCGGCTGGTTCGGGTTCGACCGCCCCAAGTCGTCGCTGACTCACCACTTCAAGGCGTTGCGCGAAGCGGGTGTGATCCGCCAGCGGCAGTATGGGCTGGAGCGGCGCAGTCGGCTGCGCAGCGAAGACCTCGAAGCGCGCTTTCCGGGACTGCTTGCACTCGTTGCCAACTGGCAGCCATCGCCAGGAAAGAAGCCACGGTAGCACCTCGCTACGCGCATTGGCGGCGATATGCTGCTTCCAGTGACTGAACATTGACCATAGCGAAGGCGCAGCCTGCGGGCTGCGCCTTCGTTTCGGAAGGTGGATTGCGGCAAGGCGTAGCAATGCGACTTCACCCGCGATATCGCCCTTATACTTGCCACCACTCCCTGTCACCACTAGGTGCCTGTGCAGCTTCTGGCTTGAAAAGCAGGAGAGGGCAGACAGCGGCCGGAATCTCGCCTGACCGGCAGGCTTATAAGACCTTTTACGCCGCCCATGACGGCAACCAAGACTGGACCGTGGACATTTTCATTGCTCGAAGTGCGGCGGCGCGGTGAGTTGAGTCCTTACGCCGGTAGAATCAGACCGCCCGGCAGAAGTTTCGCTGGCGGGCGGGTTATCTCATTGAGGCTGTATCCGCATCACTCCGGCGTTATCCCACCACCTGCTGCGCATAGGCGAACAGCGACTTAAGCAGTTGCGCCTTTTTCTCATCACCCTGATGCAGCTGATACAGCTCTTGCAGATTATTCAGATAGGTCTCCAGACGCTCCGGCGTAAAGATCGCTTTGCGGTGCTGCAGCCAGCGCTGCTGCTCGCGGTCATCCAGCGTGGCGGGATAATTGCGGGCGCGAAAGCGGAAAAGCAGTTCTGCAATGCGGCCGTCGGCGAATTTCAGATCGAGCGCGGGCAGGTTTTGCGGCGAGGTTTCCTGAATGATGGTCATGGCCGCCCGGTCAGCGTCACTGAAGAAGCCGTCGTACAGCTGAAGATCTACATCGTCAGCGGCGGCGAAGTCGGGCGCCTCGGCATACAGCGCCACCGCTTTTTCCCGCACCAGCGGGTGCTGGCGCAGGCGTTGCAGGTTATCGAGACAGTGCTGTCGGTCGATCCCCAACCGCGCCGCATCTTCCGGGCGTAGTGTACTGGCCGGGGCCAGTACGGGACACTTGTTGATTTGCACCAGTTTGAGCGGGACGGGAGACTGACCTTCTTCCAACTGGTCGCGCTTAGTGTACAACCGCGTTCGCAGTTCATCAGGCTCCAGCTCCAGCAGCGGCGAGATATCGCCCGCCAGGTCGCACATGATCACCGCATTGCGATTTTCAGGATGCCAGGCAAGCGGAGCAATCCAGCTGGTATTGCCCCGCGCGGCGCCGAACATGCCCGAAACGTGCATCAGCGGTTTCATGTTCGGGATATCAATCAGCGCGTTAACCTTATTCTTGTTACGCAGCTGGAACAGATAGTCGAAGAGTTTAGGCTGCGCGGTTTTCAGCCGTTTAGCCATGGCGATCGTAGCAAAAACGTCGGCCATCGCGTCATGGGCGTGCGTGTGTTCGACGCCGTTCGCCTTGGTCAGGTGTTCGAGTCGGAAGCTGGGCAGGCCGTCGTCATTTTCCGGCCAGACGATCCCTTCCGGCCGCAGCGCGTAGCAGGCGCGCAGGGCATCGAGCAGATCCCAGCGGGAGTTACCGTTTTTCCAGCTGTACGCGTAGGGATCGTAGAAGTTGCGGTAAAAAATGTTGCGGCTGACTTCATCATCGAAACGAATGTTGTTGTAGCCCAGAACACAGGTGCCCGGCACGCTAAAGGCTTCGTGGATCTGACGCGCGAATTCCGCCTCGCATACGCCTTTGCTCTTGGCAACCTGCGGCGTAATGCCGGTGATGAGCACTGCTTCCGGCTCCGGCAGATAGTCGTCCGTCGGCTGACAGTAGATGACCAGCGGTTCACCGATGATGTTGAAGTCCATATCGGTACGGACGCCAGCAAACTGCGCTGGCCTGTCCCGGGCCGGATGCTTGCCGAAGGTCTCATAATCGTGGATGAAAAATGTCGGAGTGCTGGGTTTGTTGGACACGGTGTTTCTCTGTCGGTTGCGATGACCCGCCCGATGCGGATGAGGAGTTTTCGCTTACGACGCCGGTAAGCGAAACATGGCATGGCGGCAATGGTAAACCATATCGCCGCCCGGCAGAAGCCGGCGGGGGCAATCGGTGCCATCAGGCGGGAAACGTTCCGGCGCGGTCGCCGGGACAGGCCGCGCAGCGGTCAGCCATCCTCGATGATGAGATAAGCGGCGTTGACCGGGCCATGTACCCCGATCACTTTGCTCAGCTCGATGTCGGCCGTGGAGCTGGGGCCGCCGATCAGGTTAATGCACGAAGGCATGCGCTCTCCGGCCTGCGCCATCTGATGCAGACGCTCCGCTAACTGAGCAACGCGGGCAGGAGCGTGCTTTTGCGCACCACGAAAATCGAGGAGGTAGGCAGCAGGCTCAGCGAACGCGGGCGTTCCGGTGCGGAAAACAGAACGACGCCGCCGGACTCCGTCAGTCCATACTCGGCGAACTCGACGCCGACATAGGCCTGCTCAGCGGCGTGAATATTCTGTTCGCCCTGTGACGCATCCGTGGACGGTGCATCCCAGTTTTTCGAGTAGGAATACCGAGTTTTGCGCCATTTTTGATTTCAGCGCATCACCAATACAGGTGACGAAAAATTCACATTCACTTGCTTGCCTCTCTGTTATTCCTTTGCATGTAAAATCATGCGCCCGTGAGCGGGAAAATAGTGCGATAGGCGCAGTTATTTATTTTCGGATAACGGTACTCAACATGTCGAATTAATCCATTTCCGATGATTTATCGCGCCTGATAATATTTCCCTGGATAAATGATTGATTGCCGGAAAGATAAAGAAGGATATTGCGGC
Organism: Lonsdalea populi; assembly: GCF_015999465.1. Lineage (NCBI taxonomy): Bacteria > Pseudomonadati > Pseudomonadota > Gammaproteobacteria > Enterobacterales > Pectobacteriaceae > Lonsdalea > Lonsdalea populi. Next base: position 2,056,593 of record NZ_CP065534.1, on the reverse strand, counting down.
ATGGTCCGAAATTAATGTTTCGAAGACGCGGAAGTATAATGACACCTCTTTTTTTGTTTCGGTTTGTTACCGCTGGCCATCGTCCACGTAATAAGGCATTGCTGTGGCTAATCTCACTTTTTAATATAAGGCCACTTAAATATACGACGCCTATAGACGATGAAGTCGATATGATGAGCGCGCTAATGGCATAAGAGCATAGAGTATGCCAGTGGGTCGCAAGGCGAGGATAGGAGGAGAGAAGAGCGCCGGCGCAGGCACGCTGAAACGCCGCGTCCACGTGGTCAAAATTGTACGAAGAGTGGTCGGTCAGCCGCCATGCCATGCCGTCCTGCGGCGAGCGGAGGGGAAAGCGGGTGAAAGAAAGTGAAAACAATGATAAAACAAGCTCATCTGTAATCGCCGTCGGCATCAGGCAGGGACTGCACTTCGTCCATATCGACTTGTCGATGAGAACGGCTAACCTGTAGGTTTAGCACGGGCGGTTTCCGCATCTTGAATCTTAATATGAGTTAAGTAAGGGTAGAAAATGGATAAGGGTAACAACAAACCGTGTTTCCAGGACGTATTGGCATTTGTGCGTACATTTCGTCGTAAAAACAAGCTGCAGCGTGAAATCGCCGATAACGAAAAGAAAATCCGTGATAACCAGAAACGTGTGTTGCTGCTGGACAACCTGAGCGAATACATCAAGCCGGGTATGTCGATCGATGATATTCAGAACATCATTGCCAACATGCGCAGCGACTATGAAGACCGTGTGGATGAGTACATCATCAAAAATGCGGATCTGTCGAAAGAACGCCGTGAGCTGTCACGCAAAATTAAAGAAATGGGTGAAATCAAATCGGCCGCTGAGACCAAGTAACCGTTTCATGACCTATCCAAGGGATCGCGTCGGCGATCCTTTTTTTTTTGCCTGCGTTCTGCCAGACACCGCAACCCGTGCCTCGCGCCATTCGATTCGCGTCAATAATCCTGACTGGCGACGAACGGCTGGTGCGCAAAAACCGGCCGTTTCACATCAGGTCACAGCAAAACGCCGCCGCCGGCCCATACGACGCAGCGCATCGAATCTAGCCCCGGTATGGGTGAAGGGGGCGCGAGAGCGGTCTGGCGCATTGGCTGTCGGCGAGGCTCTCCGGTTCCCGGATGATGACGCACTGAATTTAGGCTGTTTTCCTCACATCCCTCCGCGCATTGCTTCACTGCCAGCACTTTTTCTGCCCAAACGTCGTTGCATGGCATGACATTAATGTTTGCGCGGCGGTTCGAGCTTTAATCGCTGGCCGCTGTGATTTTAGTACGATGAAAAATAGACTGAGTGAAGGGATAAAAAACGCCGTCCGACGGGCGAGCCAAATGGTCAGGGAGTGCCGCTTTACTATGTCGCTGAATGTCATGGCGCTCGCGCTGGTAAGCGGTATTTTACCGCTGTTGTGGTTGCCGCAAATCCCGCCGGCCTCCGTCTTGTTAGGGGGGCTGGCGGCGCTGATCCCGGCCTACCGTTACCTTCCCAGCAGGCTGCGTCCCCTGGTCTTGGCGGTATTCGCGCTGGTCTGGGGATGCTACAACGCCGGGCAGGCCGTCCGCCAGACGGTGGACCTGACATCGCGTCCGGTGACGGCAGACGTCGCGATCGCCAGCATGCGCTTTGGTGGGTTGCCGGACGCGACCCCGGTAGTGCGTTTGATTCGGGTCGATGAACGCTGGCTGTTTCCTCCGGTCGCGGTGCGATTGAACTCGGCGGCGGCGCTGAATGCGTGGTGCGGCGGGCAACGCTGGCGTCTGCGGCTGCAACTGCGCCCCGTGCACAGTCGGCTGAACGAAGGGGGATTCGACAGCCAGCGCTGGTCGCTGGCCCGCAGGCAAACGCTGACGGGAGCGGTTCTACACGCGACGGTTCTGGATGCGCGTTGCGGAGTTCGGCAGGATATCGTGACGACGGTGGAGCATCAGACGCAACGCCTGCCGTGGCGTTCGATCCTGTTGGCGCTGACGCTCGGCGAAATGGCGACCGTTGATGACGATACCCAGGCTCTTTTGCGGCAGACGGGCACGATGCATCTGATGGCGATCTCCGGGCTACACATCGCGCTGGCGGCGCTGTTTGGGTGGGGATTGGCGCGGGGAGTGCAATGCCTGCTGCCGGTACATCGTATCGGCTACCGCTTTCCATTGGTCGTCGGGCTGTCCGCCGCTTTGTGCTATGTGTGGTTGGCGGGCTGCAATCCGCCGGCGGTCAGGGCCGGTCTGGCGTTGAGCGTGTGGACGTTGCTGCGACTCATGGGCGTCAGCTGTACGCCGTGGCAGGTCTGGCTTGGGTGCGTGGCCCTGATTCTGACCGGCGATCCGCTGAGCGTGTTGTCGGACAGCTTCTGGTTATCGAGTCTCGCCGTGGCGGCGTTAATTTTCTGGTATCAGTGGGCGCCGCTGCCTCACTATTTTCTACGGCCTAAACGCTGGATATGGCTCCGCTGGCTGCATTTGCAAATGGGTATGACGTTATTGCTGCTGCCGTTGCAGGTCATGTTGTTTCACGGCGTCAGTATGACGTCTTTGCCCGCAAATCTCTGGGCCGTGCCGCTGGTATCCTTTGTCACTACGCCGCTGGTATTGGTGGCGCTGCTGGTATCCTTCGCCCCAACATTCAGCGCGGTCTTTTGGTGGTTGGCCGATCGCTCGCTGACGGCCGTATTCGCGCCGCTGGCGGCGTTGCCTTCCGGCTGGTGGTCATTAGGAGAGCAGGCGCTGCCGTTCAGTTTGTCCGGATGGCTGGCGGTAGCGATCTGGCGGTTTGCCTGGTGGCGATATGCGCCTCTCAGCGTGGTCAGTCTGTTGTTAATCCTACTCTTGCGGCCAAAAGCGCCAGCGCCCCTGTGGCGGGTGGACATGCTGGATGTCGGCCACGGGGTGGCCGTGATGATTGAGCGTAACGGCAAAGCCGTGCTCTACGATACAGGGGCGCGCTGGGCAGGCGGCAATATGGCGAGCCATGAAATTGTGCCCTATTTAAGGTGGCGGGGGCTGGAACTGGAGCGAATTATCGTGAGCCACAGTCATCTGGACCACAGCGGCGGACTGATCGAACTGCAGCGGCAGTTTTCCGCCGTTCAGGTATTTAGCCCGATGGCGCAGGTTGGACACCAACCGTGTCTGCAAGGACAGCGCTGGCAGTGGCAGGGGCTGAGTTTCAGCGTGTTATGGCCTCCGCGAATAGCCCGCAATGCAGGCAATAATGATTCCTGTGTGGTCATGGTCGACGATGGCCGGTTTCGGGTTCTACTCACCGGCGATGTGGAGGCGCAAACGGAAGCGGCGCTGCTACGTACCCAGCGGCTGGCGCTGGCGGCTGATATTTTACAGGTGCCGCATCACGGCAGCGCGACGTCATCGTCGCCACCCTTTATGCGTGCGGTGGGGGCGAAATGGTCTGCGTCGTCCAACTCCCGCTATAACCCGTGGCGGCTGCCGTCGATTAAAGTGCGGCGGCGCTATCGCCAGATGGGTTACCCCTGGCACGATACTGCGACGTCCGGTCAATTGAGCGTGCGCTTTTTCTCAGAACGCTGGCAGGTATTAGGCTTTCGGGAAAACATTTCCCCGCGTTGGTATCACCGTCGTTTTGGCGTAAATTCCGACGCGCCCTGAGTGAGACGGGGTATGTCGATGAGAGATGAGCATCGTCGGGGTTAAGCGAACCGGGAAGCATGCTTCGTTGCCGGCGGAATCCCTAGGCAGTTGAGCAAGGGTAATGTCATGCCGGGAGCGATAAGGAATGTTAATCGATTATGGCAGGGGGCAAACCGCTCAATAAAATAAGCGTCACGGTCTTTTCTAAATAGCTTCTCGCATTGATGCTCCTCCTGCCATTGTGTGGCTACAGCGCTAGCGGGATGTCATCTTTCGCAAGTGTAGCGCTATGACGGGAAGCTATTCAGGGAATCTGTTGAACATCCCTCTATTTGAAATAAACAACGTCCGGTTACTCTATTTTCCCTTGAATATTATTCACGTAAAAATAAAAGCGGCGTTATGTGTATTTCATTGGGCGTCATTAATTAATGATTTGCGATGATGTTATTGAAATGACGCTTCACGCCTCCTCTTTGTGGAATATTGCTGCGCGTTGCCTCGCCAGGCGGGAAATATCGCACGCGGTGTCTTCCGGCATGGTTGAAAAAAGAAATTACGAGGTGCGGCAACACTGCGCATAAACACACAGACAGCGTTGGGGGGCGACGTAGGGTAAAGACAAGTAGCGCCAAAGCGCGAATGCATTCGATGCCGCATTTCCGCATATCGCCCTGATTCCCCTTTAGTCTTTCTCACGGGGCCATGAATGGGTAATATAGGCGGCTATTTCTATAGGCTCAGGTTTATTGCATGATTAATGATCAAGATCTTTCCACGTGGCAGACATTTCGTCGCCTATGGCCGATGATCACGCCGTTTAAAACGGGGTTGTTCGTCGCAGGCGTCGCACTTGTGATGAATGCCGCCAGCGACACGCTGATGTTGTCTCTGCTCAAGCCTTTGTTGGATGACGGATTCGGCAAGGCTGACCGCAACGTGCTGGTGTGGATGCCGTTGGCCATTATCGGGCTGATGGTGATGCGTGGGATCTCCAGCTACATCTCCAGCTACTGCGTGGCGTGGGTCTCCGGCAAGGTCGTGATGAACATGCGTCGCCGGTTATTTAGCCACATCATGGGCATGCCGGTTTCGTTCTTCGACCAGCAGTCCACCGGGACGTTGCTGTCGCGAATCACCTACGATACCGAACAGGTCGCGGCCTCCTCGTCGAACGCCCTGGTGACCGTAGTTCGTGAGGGTGCCTCCATTATCGGCCTGTTCGTACTAATGTTCTGGTACAGCTGGCAGCTTTCGCTGATCCTGATTGTGATCGCGCCCATCGTCTCCTACAGCATTCGTCTGGTGTCCAAACGCTTCCGTAACATCAGTAAAAATATGCAAAACACGATGGGGCAGGTGACGACCAGCGCGGAGCAGATGCTCAAAGGGCATAAGGAAGTCCTGATTTTCGGCGGACAGAAAGTGGAAGCGGAGCGCTTTGATTCGGTGAGCAACCGCATGCGCCAGCAGAACATGAAAATGGTGTCTGCCTCCTCCATTTCCGATCCGGTGGTGCAGTTTATCGCGTCGCTGGCGCTGGCCTTTGTGCTGTATGCCGCCAGCTTCCCCTCCGTGATGGAAACGTTGACCGCCGGGACCATTACGGTCGTCTTCTCCGCTATGTTCACCCTGATGCGTCCGCTGAAATCGCTGACTAACGTGAACGCGCAGTTCCAGCGCGGTATGGCCGCCTGCCAGACCTTGTTCACTATTCTGGATATGGAACAGGAAACGGACAAAGGCACTCGCGTGATTAAGCGCGCTAAAGGCGATCTGGAGTTCCGTCATGTCGATTTCGCCTATCCGGGCAAAGAGACGCTGGCGCTGAACAATATCAGCCTGCACGTGCCGCCGGGTAAAACCGTCGCGCTGGTGGGGCGTTCCGGCTCCGGTAAGTCCACTATCGCCAATCTCATCACGCGTTTTTACGATATCCAGTCGGGCGAAATCATTCTGGACGGTCACGATCTGCGTGACTACACGCTGTCTTCACTGCGTAATCAGGTCGCGCTGGTGTCCCAGAACGTGCATCTGTTCAACGACACCATCGCGAACAATATCGCGTATGCCTACGACAAATCGTTCAGCCGCGAAGATATCGAACGCGCGGCCACCATGGCGCATGCGATGGACTTCATCAGCAAGATGGAGAATGGATTGGATACGGTGATTGGTGAAAACGGCGTGCTGCTGTCCGGCGGACAGCGTCAGCGTATCGCGATAGCGCGTGCGCTGCTGCGCGACTGCCCGATACTGATTCTGGACGAAGCGACCTCGGCATTAGATACCGAATCCGAGCGTGCGATTCAGTCGGCGCTGGACGAGCTGCAGAAAGATCGTACCGCACTGGTCATCGCGCACCGTCTCTCGACCATTGAAAATGCCGACGAGATTCTGGTGGTAGAAGATGGACGCATTATTGAACGCGGTAATCATCACGATTTGATTACCCGTGATGGCGCTTATGCGCAGTTGCACAAGATGCAGTTTGGCTCATGATTGACCGAATCTGGTCAGGTCGCTCGCCGCTCTACAGGCTGCTGATCCCGCTGTCGCTGATCTATGGGGCGGTGAGCGGGTTCATCCGCCTGAGCTATCGCCGGGGGTGGCGTCATGCGTGGCGCGCGCCTTTGCCGGTGGCGGTGGTGGGGAACCTAACTGCGGGAGGCAACGGGAAAACGCCGGTCGTTATCTGGCTGGTGGAACGGCTGCAGCAGCGTGGTTACCGCGTGGGGGTAGTCTCTCGCGGCTACGGTGGAAAAGCGGATCGCTATCCTCTGGTGATTTCGTCTGGGGTGACCACCGCGCAGGCGGGCGACGAACCAGTACTGATTTTTCAACGCACGGACGCGCCCGTCGCCGTTGCGCCCAAACGCCGCGAGGCCGTAGCGGCGCTGTTGGCCGCCTATCCCTTGGATATCGTGATCGCCGACGACGGTTTGCAACACTATGCATTGGCGCGGGATGTCGAAATCGTGGTCGTTGATGGCATGCGCCGTTTCGGCAACGGCTGGTGGCTGCCCGCCGGACCGATGCGCGAGCGGGCGTCCCGGCTGGCATCCGTCGATGCGATTATCGCTAATGGCGGCGATGCTCAGCCTGGCGAAATTGCTATGCGGCTGTCCGCGGACGAGGCCGTGAATCTGGCGACGGGCGAACGACGCCCGGTTGCCGAGCTACCGCCGCTGGTGGCGATGGCCGGGATTGGGCATCCGCCGCGATTCTTTGCCACACTCAAACAAAAGGGCGCGATCGTGCAGCATGAGGTCGCATTCGCAGATCACCAGTCCTATTCGCCTGCCCAGCTTGCGTCGTTACCCGGCGGCGAACGTCAGCCGCTGATCATGACCGAAAAAGACGCGGTGAAGTGCCGCGCTTTCGCACAGAAAAACTGGTGGTATTTGCCGGTGACCGCCGAGCTAGCCGCCGCGCCCGCCGAAGCCGTATTATCACGGCTCGAACAGCTGATTGCGCAGTATCGACAGGGCAACCCGAACGCCCGCTAAGGCGCGTTGCCTCTTATTGACAAAGAGCTTCTTGATGGAGGAAGCACGATGGATCATCGTTTACTTGAAATAGTGGCTTGTCCGGTCTGTAACGGCCGCCTGGTCTTTGATAGAGAAAAACAGGAACTTATCTGCAAGATAGAAGGTCTGGCCTATCCCGTGCGCGACGGCATCCCCGTCCTGCTGGATCATGAGGCCCGCCATCTGACTGCCGACGAGACCGCAAAATGACGTTTACCGTAATAATTCCGGCCCGCTTTGCCTCCAGCCGTTTACCGGGCAAGCCGCTGGCGGACATCAACGGTAAACCGATGGTGATCCACGTGATGGAACGCGCGCAGGAGTCGGGCGCAGAGCGTGTGATCGTCGCCACCGACCATCCCGACGTCGAGCAGGTCGTTCGTCAGGCGGGCGGAGAAGTCTGTCTGACCCGTCCCGATCACAATTCGGGGACGGAGCGGCTGGCGGAAGTGATTGAACGCTACCGTCTTCCGGATGACGAGATCATCGTAAACATTCAGGGCGACGAACCGATGATCCCCCCGGTCATCGTACGTCAGGTCGCTGAAAACCTGGCGGGAAGCCGGGCAGGGATGGCGACGTTAGCTGTGCCGATTGTCGGCAGAGAAGATGTCTTCAACCCGAACGCGGTAAAAGTGGTGAGAGATGCGGCAGGGTATGCGCTGTACTTTTCCCGCGCGCCAATCCCGTGGGACCGTGAGCGTTTCGCCCAGTCCAAAGAGAATGTCGGCGATCATTTCCTGCGTCACATCGGCATCTATGCCTACCGGGCTGGATTTGTACGCCGTTACGTCAGCTGGGCGCCGAGCGAACTGGAAAAAATCGAACTGCTGGAGCAGTTGCGCGTGCTGTGGTACGGCGAAAAAATCCACGTTGACGTGGCGAAAGCGATTCCGAGCGTCGGCGTCGATACGCCGGAAGATCTGGAGCGCGTGCGTTTGGCGATGGCGGGCGGTTGAACGTTCCCGCTTCATCGTTTTGTTATGACCACAGGCGGATATGATAGCCGCCTGCTTTTATTGACATCCGGGACAAAACGCCCTGAATCCCGGATTCAGAATCGGGCCGAATAGGTCCGGTATCGAACGTTATCAGAGGGAAGCGCCGTCTGACTGGGTAAGGCGGCGAATGATGCGTTCAAGATTGCCTGAGGATGTCACGACACCGCGCTGCGCGTGTTGGGGAACCTCAAAAAGAGTCATCAAAGACCCCCAATGGAAGGAGTAATACATGGAAATGAGTAACACTATTCGCTCAGCGCTGGCGCTGAGCCTGCTGGCAGGCGCGGTTGCGCCGACGACGGCCGCCACCTTTTACTTGTCGCCGACCGGCAACGATAACGGCAGCGGCACCCTCACCGCGCCCTGGAAAACGTTTGGGCGGGCGCAGCAAACCCTCATGCCCGGCGACCGGCTGTGGATACGCGGCGGTAAATACAGTTTTACCGAGGGGGTTAACCAGTGCGCCAGTCGTACCGATGTCGTCAACGCGGTGACGCTGAATAAAAGCGGGACGGCGGGCAAACCGATTCAGTACTGGGCCTACTCCGGCGAAACGCCGGTGTTCGACTTCAGTAAAATGAAAGACGACTGCCGCATCAAAGGCTTCAACGTGGCGGCAAACTGGATCTCACTGAAGGGGCTGGAGATTGTCGGTGTCCCGCAGCATAACAATCTCAATCATGAATCCTGGGGTGTGTGGATCAAGGGCAGCAACAACACGTTCGAGCAGTTAAACATCCATCACATCATGGGAACTGGACTGTTCTTGCAGAACGGCGCCAACAATAAGGTGATTAACTGCGACTCCCACCATAACTACGACCCGCTGACGTCAAACGGCGCAGGGCAGAGCGGTGACGGCTTCGGCGTACATGTCGCCGCCAACCAACCGGGTAACCTGCTGCGCGGCTGTCGGGCATGGTCGAATTCGGATGACGGTTTCGACTTTATTAACGCCTATTCGCCTGTTTTGGTTGAAAATTCCTGGGCGTGGCTGCACGGCTACCTGCCCGGCACGACCACGTCGCTGGCCGCGGGCAACGGCAACGGTTTCAAAATTGGCGGATACGGCGCACGCTACGTCGCTGACGCACCCAAACATACCGTGCGTCAGAGCGTCGCGTTCATGAATAAAAGCGCAGGTTTTTATGCCAACCATCACCCGGTCGCCAATAACTTCTTTAACAATACCGGCTACAAAAACAAACCTAACTTCAACCTGCTGGGTATTAACGCCAGCGGTGGAGACGTCGGCTTGGGCGTGGCGCGAAACAATATCTCGTATGGCGGTGTCGCGCTCACGCATACCCAAGGCGCGGATATGCGCTACAACTCGTGGAATCAGTCAAAAGTGCTGTCCGATGCGGAGTTTGAGAGCGTCGCCGTAACCGGCTGGGATGCAAAACGGAAAGCGGACGGCAGTCTGCCCGACCTGAAAAGTCTGCATTTGTCCGCCGGTAGTTGGCTCATCGACAAGGGCGGTAATCTCAATCTGCCTTACAAAGGCGCCGCGCCGGACCTCGGTGCGTTCGAACGTCAATAACCCCTGCCTCACCTTGCGCAGAACCTTTTGCTATTCTTTAGGTTCTGCGCCCATCATGGGCTGATTCGGCTTTGTTTGATCTATATTGAGGAAAAACGCCCCCCCTCAGCGGCATGATACGATCAACAAGCCTCCCCTTCAGTCAAGGTCTCATGTTTATGGAATTGCTCAAAGCCGAGTTGAGTGCGGTATTAGGGGAACCTCTTAGCCGCGTCGAACGTATTAGCGAACAACCTTATGCACATCTGTACGCCATGTATGACAAGGAAGGTCACGCGATCCCGCTGCTGGTCAAAAGCTATGTGTGTCAGGGCGTCGCTCAGCAGGAGGCTTATAAACTGTCTATGTTGGCGCGTGAGGGCGATGTGCGGGTGCCTACCGTCTACGGGATGGTCATGAGTCAGCATCCGTCGCATAAAGAGCTGTTGCTGCTGGAACGGCTGCGCGGCGTACCGGTCGAAACACCGACGCGGACGCCACAGCGCTGGGCGTCGCTCATGGACCAGATCGTGGATGGCGTACTGGCCTGGCATCGTATTGACAGCCACGGTTGCGTCGGGTCGGTCGACAGCATTCAGGAAAACAGCTGGCCCAAGTGGTATGCCCAGCGGCTGGAGGTTCTATGGTCCACGCTGATGCTGGTGCAGACGCCGCTGCTGACGCGGGAAGATCGCGCGTTGTTGTTCCGATCCCGCCAGGCACTGCCTGCGCTGTTCCAAAACTTCAACGATCCTTGCGTGCTGGTGCACGGTAACCTGTCGCTGCGCAGCATGCTGAAGGATAGCCGCAGCGATCAACTGCTGGCGATGATCAATCCGGGCATGATGCTGTGGGCACCGCGTGAATATGACCTGTTCCGGCTGTGTGAAGAGGGGATGGCGGAACAGCTGCTGTACCATTATTTGCGCCGTAATTCGGTGTCAGAAACCTTCGTTTCCCGGCGCTGGCTTTACGTCGTGTGGGCCGCCGTGTCGCGCTATATTCACACCGGCCAGTTGGATCGTGAGCTGTTCGACCGGGCTTCGCGAGAACTGCTGCCCTGGCTGGATTAATCCGCCGTCGCCTGCGTTCCCCTGATCTTCTGCCACAGGCCACCCAGCGTTTCATACCACGCCCGCTCGCTGTGTGAGAGATTGAGCGCTGACGGGAACAGCTTTTCCCACGGATTCAGCGGAGACGTGATCGCCATCTGATTAGCTGGGGCGGGGATCGGATGTAATCCTTGTCCCTCGAAGAAGCGCATGGCGCGCGGCAGATGGTTGGCGGACGTCACCAACAGAAAAGGCTGCTGTCCCACCAATAGCGCCGTACCGGCCGCTTCCTCCGAAGTATCACGCGCCGTTCCTACCTGTAGGATATCTTCCGCCGGTACGCCCAGACTCTCCGCGACTCGCGCGGCCGTGCTGGCGCTGGTCACCGGATTGCCTTTCGCCGCGGCCCCGGTGAAGATCAATTTGGCGGCGGGATTGGCATGGTAGAGCCGAATCCCCTCGGTCACGCGCGGCAGACTGTTACCGACCAGATTTGAACTGGGCGCCCATTCGGGATTGTAGGTGTAGCCGCCGCCGAGGACGACGATATAGCCGACTCGCTGCTGGCCGGGCTGCCATGTGGGATAGCTGGACTCCAGCGGAAGTAAAAGCCGATCCGCCACCGGCTGCAGGCTGAGCAAGGTCAGCGTTAGCCAGCTCACCGTCAGGATGATGCGTCCAGTCTTCTGGCGTTGGGTGAACCACAGCAGCAGCAGCGCGATCCCCATTAATAACAGCAAAAGCGGCAGCGGCTGCAGCAGGCTGCCAACATACTTTTTGAGGTCAAACAGCATAAAATCGCATCCAGGTTGAGTGAAAAAACGCCATCCAGGCGGAGAACGTGGTCTCAGGCGATTCATTCTATGTCAGCCTATGCCAAAATGTCAGATTAGGAGCGAGGCGGCGCACTGTGGATGCGCCGTCATCAATTGCGTGGAACCCGTGGAATGCAGGATCGTAACTTTAACGATATCGCTGAAAAATTTGCCCGGAATATCTACGGCACCACCAAAGGGAAATTGCGTCAGGCCGTGCTGTGGCAGGATCTGGAAACCTTGCTGGCCCGTCTTCCGCAACGTCCGCTGGTCATTGTGGATGCCGGCGGCGGCGAAGGTCATATGGCCTGCCGTCTGGCCGCTTTAGGACACCAGGTCTTGTTGTGCGATGTGTCCGATGAGATGATTCGGCGGGCGCAGGCTGCCGCGGAAACGCAAGGCCTCACGGATCGTCTGCGCGTCGTTCACTGCGCAGCACAGGATATCGCCTCATATATGGATCGGCCCGCCGATCTGGTATTGTTTCACGCGGTGTTGGAGTGGGTGGCTGAACCCCAGCCGGTATTAAGCACGCTGACGGACTGTCTGGCGCCGGGTGGAGCGTTATCGCTGATGTTTTATAATCATCATGCCCTTTTGATGCGCAACATGGTGCTGGGCAACTTCGGCTATGTCGACGTCGGCATGCCGAAACGCAAGCGGCGTTCGCTGTCCCCCGACCATCCGCTGGATCCCGATGAGGTCTACGGTTGGCTCTCCGCATTAAGTCTGACAATCAGCGGCAAAACCGGGATACGGGTATTTCACGATTATTTGCGGGACAAGCAAAAACAGATTGACGAGTTTGATACTCTGCTGGCGCTCGAGCAGCGCTATTGCCGGCAGGAGCCTTTCGTCAGCCTGGGGCGCTACATCCACGTTATGGCGCATAAGCCCTTTTTGAAGGATGCATTATGAGTGATTTTTCCCAGACCGTACCCGAACTGGTCGCCTGGGCTAGAAAAAACGATTTTTCGATTTCGCTGCCGACGGAAAGGCTGGCGTTTTTGCTGTCGATTGCCACGCTCAACGGCGAGCGCATGGACGGCGAGATGAGTGAAGGGGAACTGGTGGACGCGTTCCGCCACGTCAGCCAGGGATTTGAACAAACTCACGAAACCATTGCCCAACGCGCCAATAACGCAATCAACGATCTGGTGCGGCAGCGCCTGTTGAACCGGTTCACCAGCGAGCTGGCGGACGGCAATGCCATCTACCGACTGACGCCGCTCGGCATCGGGATCACGGACTACTATATTCGTCAGCGCGAATTCTCCGCGCTGCGTCTCTCCATGCAGCTTTCTATCGTCGCTCAGGAATTAGGCCGCGCCGCAGAAGCAGCGGAAGAGGGCGGCGACGAATTTCACTGGCACCGCAACGTCTTTGCGCCGCTGAAATACTCGGTGGCGGAAATCTTCGACAGCATCGATCTGACCCAGCGTATCATGGACGAACAGCAGCAGGGGGTGAAAGAGAATATCGCCGGGCTGTTGACGCAGGACTGGCGCGCGGCCATCAGCAACTGCGAACAGTTGCTGACCGAAACTTCCGACACGCTGCGCGAGCTGCAGGATACGCTGGAGGCCGCAGGTGACAAGCTGCAGGCCAATCTGCTGCGCATTCAGGACGCGACCCTCGGCAACGATACGCTGGGCTTTGTGGATAACCTGGTGTTCGACCTGCAGGGTAAGCTGGACCGCATCATTAGTTGGGGACAGCAGACCATCGACCTGTGGATCGGCTACGACCGCCACGTGCACAAATTTATTCGTACCGCCATCGATATGGATAAAAACCGCGTCTTCTCACAGCGGTTGCGGCAGTCGGTGCAGACCTATTTCGACCAGCCGTGGGCGCTGACCTTTGCCAACGCCGACCGGTTGTTGGATATGCGTGACGAAGAGCTGGCGCTGCGCAGCGATGAGGTCACCGGGGAACTGCCGCCGGAGCTGGAATATGAAGAGTTCAGCGAGATGCGTGAGCAGGTTGCCGCGCTGGTGGAGCAAGCGTTGGAAAAATATAAAGAGCAGCGCATTCCGCTGTCTCTGAGCGAGGTGATGCGCGACTATCTGGCGCAATATCCTCGCTCCCGGCAATTTGACGTTGCCAGAATTGTGGTCGACCAGGCCGTGCGTCTGGGCGTGGCCGAAGCCGATTTTACCGGATTGCCCGCGCAATGGCAGGCAATCAATGATTACGGAGCCAAGGTACAGGCCCATGTCATCGACAAATATTGAACCGATTATCACGGCCAAACTGATGGCCGCGCTGTCCAACCCGCAGTTTCCTGCGATGGACAGCCAACTGCGCGCTGGACGCCACATTGGCGTTGAAGAGCTGGAAAACCACGCCCTGCTGATGGAGTTTCAGGAGGAGCTGGAGCTCTTCTACAGCCGCTATAACGTAGAACTGATTCGCGCGCCGGAGGGCTTTTTCTACCTGCGTCCGCGTTCAACGACGCTGATCCCGCGTTCCGTCCTGTCGGAGCTGGACATGATGGTGGGGAAAATCCTCTGCTATCTCTACCTCAGCCCCGAACGTCTCGCGCACGAGGGCATCTTCAGCCAGCAGGATTTGTATGACGAGCTGATGAGCCTGGCGGATGAAAACAAATTATTGAAGCTGGTCAATCAGCGTTCCACCGGGTCGGATCTGGACCGTCAGAAACTGCAGGAAAAAGTCCGCACCTCGCTGAACCGTCTGCGTCGGCTGGGCATGATTTACTTCATGGGCAGCGACAACAGCAAATTCCGCATTACCGAAGCGGTGTTCCGCTTCGGCGCCGACGTGCGCAGCGGCGACGACCCGCGTGAAGCGCAGCTGCGCATGATCCGCGATGGCGAAGCCATGCCGGTGGAAAGCAGCCTGTCGCTCGAAGACAGCGACGACGGAGAGTCAAGCGGCGATAACCCGAGTGTTGAGGATGAACAGGAATGATTGAACGCGGTAAATTTCGCTCACTGACGCTGGTTAACTGGAACGGTTTCTTCGCCCGTACCTTCGACCTGGATGAACTGGTCACCACGCTGTCGGGCGGTAACGGCGCCGGGAAGTCCACCACGATGGCGGCCTTCGTCACCGCGCTGATCCCCGACCTGACCCTGCTGCACTTCCGCAACACCACCGAGGCCGGGGCGACTTCCGGCTCTCGCGATAAAGGGCTGCACGGCAAGCTGCGCGCCGGGGTGTGCTATTCCATTCTCGACGTGGTGAACTCCCGTCATCAGCGCGTGCTGGTGGGCGTGCGCCTGCAGCAGGTCGCCGGTCGCGATCGCAAAGTGGATATCAAACCCTTCACCATTCAGGGGCTGCCGACCTCCGTCGCCCCGACCGAGATTCTGACCCAGACCGTGGGCGAACGTCAGGCGCGCGTGCTGCCGTTGCCGGAGCTGAAAGAGCGTCTCGAAGAAATCGACGGGGTGCAGTTTAAGCAGTTCAGCTCCATCACCGATTACCACTCTCTGATGTTCGATTTAGGGATCGTGCCGCGGCGGCTACGCTCTGCGTCCGATCGCAGCAAGTTCTATCACCTGATCGAAGCGTCGTTGTACGGCGGTATATCCAGCGCCATCACCCGCTCGCTGCGCGACTACCTGTTGCCGGAAAACAGCGGCGTGCGCAAGGCGTTTCAGGATATGGAAGCCGCACTGCGCGAAAACCGCATGACGCTGGAAGCTATTCGCGTCACCCAGTCTGACCGCGATCTGTTTAAGCATCTGATTTCTGAAGCTACCTCTTACGTAGCGGCGGACTACATGCGGCATGCCAACGAGCGGCGCATTCATCTGGACGACGCGCTGACGCTGCGTCGCGATCTGTTCGGCAGCCGCAAGCAGCTGGCGACCGAGCAGTACCGCCATGTGGAAATGTCGCGCGAGCTGCATGAGCAGAGCGGCGCGGAGAGCGATCTCGAAACTGACTATCAGTCCGCCAGCGACCATTTGAGTCTGGTGCAGACGGCGATGCGTCAGCAGGAAAAAATCGAGCGCTACAGCGGCGATCTGGAAGAGCTGAGTGACAAGCTTGAAGAACAGAACGAAATCGTGGCGGAATCGCGCGATCAGCAAGAAGAAAATCAGGAGCGCGCCGACGCGGCGGAGCAGGAAGTCGACGAGCTGAAAAGCCAGCTGGCGGACTACCAGCAGGCGCTGGACGCGCAGCAAACGCGCGCCATCCAGTATCAGCAGGCGCGGCAGGCGCTGGAGCGCGCCCGCGCCCTCTGTCAACAGCCGGATCTGACGCCGGAAAACGCCGATGACTGGCTGGACACATTCCACGCCCGCGAGCAGGAAGCCACCGAACTGCTGCTGATGCTGGAGCAGAAATTAAGCGTGGCGGATGCGGCGCACAGCCAATACGAGCAGGCCTATCAACTGGTGACCCGGGTAGCAGGCGCAGTCAGCCGCAGCGAAGCCTGGCAGGCCGCCAAAGACGCCCTGCGCGACAGCGCCTCCCAGCTTTATCAGGCCCAACGCGTGCAGCCGCTGCGGATGCGGTTGTCCGAACTGGAACAGCGTCTGCGCGAGCAGCAGGACGCCGAACGTCTGCTGCAGGATTTTGCCAAGCGCAACGGTCAGGAGTATCAGCCGGAAGAGCTTGAGGGCGTGCAGCAGGAATTAGACGCGCAGATTGAAGAGTTGGCCGGACTGGTGGCGGAAGCCGGCGAACGTCGTATGGCGTTGCGTCAGGAGCTGGATCATATCCAGCAGCGCATCCAGCAGCTAACGGCCCGCGCGCCGGTGTGGCTGGCGGCGCAGGAAACGTTGTCCCAGCTCAGTGAACAGAGCGGGGAAGATTTCGAGGATAGTCGTCAGGTCACGGAATGCATGCAGCAGCTGCTGGAGCGTGAGCGCGAAACCACCGTCGAGCGCGACGAAGTGGCGGCCCGCAAGCGCGAAGTCGAGGCGCAGATCGAACGGCTCAGCCAGCCGGGCGGGTCGGAAGATCAGCGCCTGAACGCGCTGGCGGAGCGTTTTGGCGGTGTACTGTTGTCGGAGATCTACGATGATGTCACGCTGGACGACGCGCCATACTTCTCCGCGCTGTATGGCCCGTCGCGTCACGCTATCGTGGTCGCGGACCTGTCGCTGGTGCGTGAGCAGCTCTCCGGCCTAGAAGATTGTCCGGAAGATCTCTACCTGATCGAGGGCGATCCGCAGTCGTTCGATGACGGCGTGTTCGAAGTGGAAGAGCTGGAAAAAGCGGTCGTGGTGAAGATCGCCGACCGTCAGTGGCGCTACTCGCGCTTCCCGTCCGTGCCGTTGTTTGGCCGCGCCGCCCGTGAACAGCGTCTGGAAAGCCTGCGCAGCGAACGCGACGCGCTGTCCGAGCAGTACGCTTCGCTGTCGTTCGACGTCCAGAAAACCCAGCGTCTGCATCAGGCGTTCAGCCGTTTTATCGGCGCGCATCTGGCCGTGGCGTTCGACGACGATCCGGAAGAGGACATCCGCCAGCTTAACGCGCGTCGCGGCGAGCTGGAACGGGCCATTAGCAATTTCGACAATGAAAACCAGCAGCAGCGTCAGCAGTATGAGCAGGCCAAAGAGAACACGGCGCTGCTGAACCGTCTGATCCCGCGCATCAGCCTGTTGTGCGACGACACGTTGGCCGATCGGGTGGATGAAATCCGCGAGGAGCTTGACGAGGCGGAAGAGGCCGCGCGTTTCATCCAGCAGCACGGCGCCACGCTGGCGCAGTTGGAGCCGCTGGTCAGCGTCTTGCAGAACGATCCGCAACAGCATGAACAGCTGCAGGCGGACTACACGCAGGCGCAGAGCGCGCAGCGTCTCGCTAAACAGCAGGCCTTCGCGCTGACCGAGGTCGTGCAGCGCCGGGCGCATTTCAGCTATACCGATTCTGCGAGCATGCTGCATGCCGACGCCGATCTCAACGACAAGCTGCGTCAGCGGCTGGAGCAGGCGGAAACCGAGCGTACCCGCGCCCGCGAACAGCTGCGTCAGCATCAGGCTCAGCTGACGCAGTACAGCCAGCTACAGGCGTCGCTGAAAAGCGCCTATGACGCCAAGCGCGAGATGCTGAAAGAGTTGACGCAGGAACTCACCGATATCGGCGTGCGCGCGGATGCCGAGTCCGAAGCCCGCGCCCGTCAGCGTCGCGACGAGCTGAACGCGGCGTTGAGCAACAACCGAGCGCGTCGCAACCAGTTGGAGAAACAGCTGACCTTCTGCGAGGCCGAAATGGAGGCCTTGCAAAAGAAACTGCGCAAGCTGGAGCGCGGCTACCACGTGATGCGTGAACAGGTTGTCACCGCCAAGTCGGGCTGGTGCTCCGTCATGCGTCTGGTACGCGACAACGGCATGGAGCGACGGCTGCATCGCCGCGAACTGGCCTACATGAGCGCCGACGAGCTGCGTTCTATGTCGGATAAGGCGCTGGGCGCGTTGCGTCAGGCGGTAGCGGACAACGAGCACCTGCGCGACGTGTTGCGTTTATCCGAAGATCCCAAACGTCCGGAACGCAAAATCCAGTTCTACATCGCCGTTTATCAGCATCTGCGCGAGCGCATTCGTCAGGACATCATTCGTACCGATGACCCGGTGGAAGCCATCGAACAGATGGAGATCGAGCTTAACCGTCTGACGGAAGAGCTGACGTCGCGCGAGAAAACGCTGGCGATCAGCTCCCGCAGCGTGGCCAACATTATTCGCAAAACCATTCAGCGCGAGCAGAACCGTATTCGCATGCTGAACCAGGGGCTGCAGGCGGTGGCGTTCGGTCAGGTCAACAGCGTCCGCTTGAACGTGAACGTGCGTGAAACGCATACCACGCTTCTGAACGTGCTGTCGGAACAGCAGGAGATGCATCAGGATCTGTTTAGCAGCAACCGCCTGACCTTCTCGGAGGCGCTGGCGAAACTCTATCAGCGCCTGAATCCGGAAATCGATATGGGCCAGCGCGCGCCGCAGACCATCGGCGAGGAGCTGCTGGACTACCGCAACTATCTGGAGATGGAAGTGGAAGTCAACCGCGGCACCGACGGCTGGCTGCGTGCGGAGAGCGGGGCGCTGTCGACCGGGGAAGCCATCGGTACCGGGATGTCGATTCTGGTGATGGTGGTGCAGAGCTGGGAAGAAGAGTCCAAACGGCTGCGCGGCAAGGATATTTCGCCTTGTCGTCTGCTGTTCCTCGATGAAGCGGCGCGTCTGGATGCCAAGTCCATCGCCACGCTGTTCGAGCTGTGTGAACGGCTGGAAATGCAGCTGATCATCGCGGCGCCCGAGAACATCAGCCCAGAGAAAGGCACCACCTACAAGCTGGTCCGTAAGGTCTACCAGAACCACGAGCATGTGCATGTGGTTGGCCTGCGCGGCTTCGCCGGCGAAACCGAAGAGAGTGTGGCGACGCCGACGTCATAGCGCTGCGAGTGCATTAATAGCGATCTCCGCTGCGGCGGGGATCGCCTGTTATTTTCCTTTCTTTCATCGATTCTGCCTGAATATGGCTCTGGCTCCATTCAGAGTCAGACACCGCCTGACACCGTTCCTCCCTTTCCAGCTCGCCTTTATGGCCTCTTATTCCCGGCTAACGCCGACAGCGATTTAATAGGATTGAACCCGTGACAATGTCACTCGTTCTCCTCGTCTACTTATGGAAATTCAGGGGGGGCGACTTCAGGACAATATCGGGAGTTCCTGCCGTCTGGTTTTGACATATTGCCCGGTCCGTCGAGCCACTCAGGGCTAACGACCTCCGCAACCGCATTTTGACTACTCTTTGTCAGATTTATGCCACTATTCAAAGAATCTCTGTGCGAATCAGGCTAAGCTAACACCATAGAAAACTGGCGGCCTGCGGGTATGTACGCATTCAATTTAGTGTTACTGCTGTTGCAGCAAATGTGTGTGTTTTTAGTCATCGCCTGGTTGATGAGTAAAACTCGTCTGTTTATTCCTCTAATTCAAATCACGGTGCGGTTACCGCACAAACTGCTGTGTTACGTCACCTTCTCCATGTTCTGCATTATGGGAACCTATCTGGGTCTGCATATTGACGATTCGATCGCCAATACGCGCGCTATCGGCGCCGTCATGGGCGGATTATTGGGCGGGCCTGTGGTCGGCGGACTGGTCGGCCTGACCGGCGGGCTGCATCGTTATGCCATGGGCGGGATGACCGCATTCAGTTGCATGGTTTCCACCATCACTGAGGGATTGCTGGGCGGGCTGGTGCACAGCGTGCTGATCCGGCGCGGACGCAGCGATAGTTTGTTCAGCCCACTGACGGCGGGCGCGGTGACGCTGGTCGCTGAACTGACGCAAATGGCGATCATCTTGCTGCTTGCCCGCCCGTTTCAGGAGGCATTGCAGCTGGTTCAAAGCATCGCTGCGCCCATGATGGTGACCAACACCGTCGGGGCCGCAATGTTTATGCGCATCCTGCTGGATAAGCGCGCGATGTTCGAAAAGTACACCTCGGCGTTTTCCGCGACCGCGCTTCGGGTGGCGGCGTCAACCGAGGGGATATTGCGTCAGGGCTTCAACGAAGAGAACAGCACCAAAGTGGCGCAGGTGCTGTTTCAGGAACTGGATATCGGCGCGGTGGCGATCACGGATCGTGAGAAACTGCTGGCGTTTACCGGCATCGGCGATGACCACCATTTGCCGGGCAAGCCGATTTCATCTGACTACACCTGGCGCGCGCTGGAAACCGGCGAGGTCGTGTATGCGGACGGTAACGAGATGCCATACCGCTGCTCGCTGCATCCGCAGTGCAAACTGGGCTCCACGCTGGTCATTCCTCTGCGCGGCGAGAACCAGTGTGTGATTGGGACGATTAAACTCTATGAAGCCAAGCATCGCCTGTTCAGCTCCATCAATCGGACGTTAGGCGAAGGGATCGCGCAGTTGCTATCGGCGCAAATTCTCGCCGGCAAATATGAAGATCAGAAGGTGTTGTTGGCGCAATCGGAGATCAAATTACTGCATGCGCAGGTGAATCCGCATTTTCTGTTTAACGCGCTCAATACCCTGATGGCCGTTATCCGCCACGATAGCGACAAAGCCGGTCAGCTGGTGCAGTATCTGTCGACCTTCTTTCGCAAAAATCTCAAGCGCTCGACGGAGATCGTCACGCTGGCTGATGAGCTGGATCACGTTAACGCCTACCTGCAAATTGAAAAGGCGCGATTTCAGTCGCGGCTCAACGTTCAGTTGAAAGTACCGGATGAACTGTCGATGCAGAGGCTGCCCGCGTTCACGTTGCAACCGATAGTGGAAAATGCCATTAAGCACGGCACCTCACAGCTGCTGGGCGTCGGCGAAATCACAATACAGGCCAGCCGGGAAGGGGATCATCTGATTCTGGTGATAGAAGATAACGCCGGTCTTTATCAACCCAGCCACAGCAGTACCGGTCTGGGAATGAGTCTGGTGGATAAGCGCCTGCGAGCGCGTTTTGGCGACGGTTACGGCCTGACCGTCACCTGTGAGCCGGACTGGTTCACCCGCATCATTCTTCGGCTGCCTTGGGAGGAGCGTCTATGTTGAGAGTGTTGATTGTCGACGATGAACCGCTGGCGAGGGAAAACCTGCGTGTGTTACTGCAACAGGAGAGCGATATCAAGGTTGTCGGCGAGTGCGCCAACGCGGTGGAAGCCATTGGCGCCGTCCATGCGCTGCGTCCCGATGTGATGTTTCTCGACATTCAAATGCCGCGCATCAGCGGTCTGGAGATGGTAGGGATGCTGGAGCATCAGCACCGACCCTACACGGTATTCTTGACCGCTTTCGATGAGTACGCGGTCAAAGCATTCGAAGAGCACGCGTTTGATTACCTGCTCAAACCAATCGAGTCCACGCGGTTGCAGAAAACCCTGACGCGTTTGCGGCAGGAACGACAGGCGCAGGATATTTCTGTGTTTTCCGACCAACAGCCGCCGCTAAAATTTATTCCCTGCAACGGTCGCGGCCGTATCTATCTGCTGCAGATGGAGGACGTTGCTTACGTCAGCAGCCGCATGAGCGGCGTCTATGTCACCAGCCACGGCGGCCGGGAGGGGTTCACCGACCTGACGCTGCGAACGCTGGAACATCGCACGCCGCTGCTGCGCTGTCACCGCCAATATCTGGTCAACATGGCTCATCTTAGCGAGATCCGACTGGAGGACAATGGACAGGCGGAGCTGCTGCTGCGCGACGGTCAGACCGTGCCGGTCAGCCGCCGTTATCTTAAAAACCTCAAGGAAACGCTCGGCCTTTGAACGGCGAAAACGCTTAGCGACGACAGTTTGACGTTTGTCATTGGGGGCGCAGGCTCTCGAAGGCCTGGCGGATGTCCTGTTCCGGCAGTTGCACGCCGATGAAAATCAGCGTGCTGCGCGGCGTCTCCCCGGGTAGCCATTCGCGATCCCAGTCGGCGTTGTACAGGCGTTGCACGCCCTGAAACAGCAGGCAGCGAGGCTGATCCTGAATCCACAGCATCCCCTTGTAGCGCAGCAGGTTATCGGTAAAACCGGCCAGTAAGCTTTCCATGACTTTAGATACCGCGTCCAGCGCGACCGGGTAGTCGAGCGTCACAACGATAGAGGCGATGTCATCCGGCTTGCCGGGGGCGAAGCGGTATACCGGCTTGGCGGCGACCACGCGGTCGTCAAGCAGAAAGCCTTGGGTGTTGAATAAATTCGATAGATCAATCTGGCCCTGAGTGACCGGGTAAATCGGTGCGCGGGCATTGATCCGGCCCAGGCGTTCCGTCAGCGCGGCGTGATCGCCCGTGAGGTCGGTTTTGGTCAACAGCAGGCGGTCGGCGTAGCCAATCTGCGATTGTGCCAACGGGAAGCGATCGAGCTGTTCGTCGGCATGCACGGCGTCTACCAGCGTGACGACGCCGTCCAGCAAATAGCGCTCACACAGTATCTCATGGGAGAAAAAGGTCTGAATAATCGGGCCGGGGTCGGCCATGCCGGTGCACTCTATCATCAGCCTGTCGAATAAGATGTCGCCCTTGTCCCGACCGTCGAGCAGATCGAGCATCGCATCTTCTAGCTCGCTGGAGCGGGTGCAGCAAATACAGCCGTTGGTCAGCGTTTTGATCTGCGTCGCGCGGTCGCCGATCAATTGATCGTCGAAGGCGACATCGCCAAATTCGTTTTCAATGACGGCGATGTTCAAGCCGTGGGGGGCGTTAAGTATATGGCGCAGCAGAGTGGTTTTGCCCGCGCCGAGGAAACCGGTTAATACCGTGACGGGAATGGGGGTCATTATGATTCTCCTCTGGGTCAGCAGCAGCGCATGCCGCCTTTGCCGTCTCCACCGTAGCGCGCCTGCTGACGCTCACGGAAAAAGGCTTCGTAAGTCATTATCGGGCTGTCCGGATGGTTGGTTTGCATATGCGTGACATAGGTTTCATAGTCAGGGATCCCGATCAGCATGCGAGCGGCCTGTCCGAGATACTTCGACGCCTTGCCTAATTGATCAAACATCGTGTTTTCCTAAGGGTTCAGCCCCGCCGAGGCGGGGCTGTGCTGAGTACCATCAATGTCCGGAAGAGGTTTTTACGCCGCCTTCAGGGATGGGGACATAAGGCGTTTCCTTGTCCGTCCGCTGATCCGTTTTTCTTGCGTTCAGCCAGGTGCGAATACCGTAGAAAATAATACTGTAGACCACGACCAGGAACAGAATGCTCAGACCGGCGTTGGTATAGTTATTGATCACGATGTGATTCATATTCGCGACTTCCTGCGCGGTCAGTTCGCCGCCCGCCAGAATACGCGCTTTATACTCCCGAGCCATGAACAGGAAACCTTCCATCTGCGGGTTGGTACTGAACAATTTCATTCCCAGCGCCCAGGTGGTGCATATCAGCAGCCAGGCGGCGGGCAGCAGCGGCACCCAAAGATATTGCGTGCGCTTCATTTTCACCAGGACGACGGCGGCGAGCACCAGCGCGACCGCGGCCAGCATCTGGTTGGAAATACCGAACAGCGGCCACAGGCTTTTCACGCCGCCGAGCGGATCGACCACGCCCTGATAGAGCAGGTAGCCCCACAGACCCACGCAGCCTGCCGTACCGACGATGCCGGCGGGCAGCGAGTTGGTTTTCTTCAGGAACGGAATGAAGTTGCCCAACAGGTCCTGCAGCATGAAGCGGCCGGATCGTGTACCGGCATCCAATGCGGTCAGAATGAACAGCGCTTCAAACAGAATGCCGAAGTGATACCAGAAGCCCATATCCGCGGCGGGAATGATCTGGTGGAACACCAGCGCGATCCCCACCGCCAGCGTCGGCGCGCCGCCTGCGCGGTTCAGCACGGACGGTTCGCCGATATCTTTGGCGGTCTGCAGAATCTGTTCCGGCGAAATCACAAAGCCCCAACTACTGACGGTCGCCGCCGCCTGCGTGGTCACCTCTTTCAGCTGCGACAAGACCAGCGGCGCGTTTTCCGTCCCCAACTGGTGCAGGTTCGGCATAACGATCCCCAGACCTGAAGGCGGGGTGTTCATCGCGAAGTAGAGGCCCGGTTCAATGATGGACGCGGCCACCAGCGCCATGATGGCGACGAAGGACTCCATCAGCATGGCGCCGTAGCCGATGAAACGCGCATCCGTTTCGCAAGCCAGCAGTTTCGGCGTGGTGCCGGAGGCGATCAGGGCATGGAAGCCGGATACTGCGCCACAGGCGATGGTGATAAACAGGAAAGGGAACAATGCGCCTTTCCACAGCGGGCCGGTGCCGTCCACGTATTGGGTGATGGCAGGCATTTTCAAGTCCGGATTTAGGATCACAATGCCTACGGCCAGACCAACAATGACGCCGATCTTCAGGAACGTCGCCAGATAGTCGCGCGGTGCCAGTATCAGCCATACCGGCAGCAGTGCGGAGATAAACGCATAGCCGATCAGGGTAAAGGTGATGGTGGTGTCTTTAAAGGTGAGCGCCGGTCCCCAGAAGGGGTCTTGCGCGATAATGCCGCCGAACCAGATGGAGGCGACCAGCAGCACGATACCGATGACGGAAACCTCGCCCACACGGCCAGGACGAAGGAAGCGCATGTAGATGCCCATGAACAAAGCGATAGGCACCGTCGAGCATACGGTGAACACGCCCCACGGACTTTCCGCCAGCGCTTTCACCACGATCAACGCCAGCACTGCCAGGATGATAATCATAATCAGGAAGCAGCCGAACAGAGCGATGGTGCCCGGTACGCGGCCCATCTCTTCCTTGATCATCTCACCCAGCGACGCGCCGTTGCGGCGAGAGGAGATAAACAGCACCATGAAATCCTGCACGGCACCGGCCAGCACGACGCCCGCCAGCAGCCACAGCGTGCCGGGCAGATAGCCCATCTGCGCCGCCAGAACCGGTCCTACTAATGGTCCTGCGCCCGCGATAGCCGCGAAGTGATGTCCGAACAGCACGTAGCGGTTGGTGGGCACGTAGTTGAGACCGTCATTGTTGATGACGGCGGGCGTCGCGCGCGACGGGTCCAATTTCATGACTTTCTGGGCGATGTACAGGCTGTAATAGCGGTACGCCACCAGATAGACGGAGACGGACGCGACGACAATCCACAGCGCGCTGACGTTTTCTCCCCGGCGCAGGGCGACGACCGCGAGACAGAAAGCGCCGATGATGCCGATGACTACCCAGGGAATATGTTTGAGGAACGCATTATTTTTCATACAAAACCTGCTTGTCAGACAAACCAGTAAAACAGCGAAACGACTGCTTTAATAAGGCTGTATGGGTTTTAGGGGTTAGAGATAAAGCCAGTGTTAATACTAGCGGCTATCGTGGAGAAACAAGCGGTTCGTGGGGAGGATAATTGAGTAAGCGGCGGGATAGCACCGATGAGCGGTCATGGGGGGGCGCCAGTGGTATTCATGAGGTTATTGTCTGCTTAAATGTGTGAGGGCGATCTCATTATAAACGGTAAATTGGAGCAACAGGCTGCGGGTAAAGGCGGTGATGCCGCGACAAAATGCTAAAAGTGTTACCTACATCAATTTATTGTCTATCCGGCCCAGTCGAAAGCGGTCGTCAATTCGGTCAGTGCCTCGCGCACCCGCAGTATCGGCCGGTCGCGCAGGGCCGGTTGGCGGCACCCTAACTCAATCGCGTAGTTCGGCATCGCCAATGGACAAGGCACGCAGCGCAGCGTCGGCACCATCCCGGCGATGGCCCTTGCTGCATGCGCCGGAATGGTCGTGACCAGATCGCTGTCTTTCAGCAGCCAGGGAATGGCGGCGAAGTGCGTGGTTGATGCGCCGACGGTACGGACGAGCCCCAGTTCCGTCAGCTTTTCATCCATTAGTCCGATATAGCCGCCGTGCGAGACCAATAGATGCGGACGGCGAATAAACTCGTCGAGCGAGAGCGCAGGCGAGGGCACATCCGGCGTTGCGGTGATCAGGCAGGCGTAGCCCCCGGTCGCCAGATGACTTTTGGACAGTGAACGGTAGGTGAATCCTCCCGCCGTCAGCGCCAGATCCAGCTCGTGTCGCAGCAGCATATCGGCGGCGATCTGGCTGTGGGTCTGCCGGAACACAACGCGCAGACCGGGCGACTGCTGATTCAGCTTCTGCAACAGCGGCTGAGCCAGCGCCAGCTCGAAATCATCGGACAGACCCACGATAACCGTTCGGCCCGCATAGGACGCGGTTTCACTGTTCAGCAGCAGCGTTTCACGACATTTGTTCAAGGCGTCGCTGATCAGCGGTTGCAGCTCGCTGGCGCGCGGCGTCGGCGCCAATCCCCGTCCGTTGCGGATAAACAGCGGGTCGTTGTACAGCGTTTTCAGCCGCTTCAGCGCGGCGCTCACAGCGGACTGGGTCAACCCGAGTCTGACGCCCGCGCGACTGGCGCTGCCTTCTTCATACAACGCCTCGAAAGTTTTAAGCAAGTTGAGATCCAGCGTTCCGATATTAATTTCATTCATAATATTCAGCGACGAAGTGGGGTTTCATTCATTCTAGCTCAGTGCCACTCTAAAGCCCATGCCGCATCACCTACGGGGCGGCCACTAACCATTGATGACAGGGGAACAGAGTATGGCGAAATCCGTTGTAGCGGCATTGCAATTAGGGTCTTCTCCCGCCGGGAAGGCGGCGACGTTAGCAGAGATTTTGGCGTATGAGGACGAGATCGCGCGCAGCGGCTGTGCGCTGGTCGTCATGCCGGAGGCGCTGTTAGGGGGATATCCCAAAGGGGAAATCTTCGGTACCTATCTGGGCTATCGTCTGCCGGAAGGGCGCGAGGCCTACGAGCGTTATTACCACAACGCTATCGATTTCAACGGCGAAGAGTGCGAAGCGCTGGCGGGATTATCCGCCCGCACCGGCGCGTCGCTGGTGGTCGGCGCCATTGAGCGCGACGGTAATACGCTCTACTGCAGCGCGCTGTTCTTCACGCCCGAAGATGGACTGGTCGGCAAGCACCGTAAGCTGATGCCGACCGGTACTGAACGGCTGATCTGGGGGCAGGGGGACGGTTCGACGCTGACCGTCGTCAATACGCAGGCTGGGAAGGTCGGCGCGGCGATTTGCTGGGAAAACCACATGCCCGCGCTGCGCATGGCCATGTATGGCAAAGGCGTGGAGATTTGGTGCGCGCCGACCGTGGATGAGCGTGAAAACTGGCAGGCGTCCATGCGGCACATCGCCCATGAGGGGCGCTGTTTCGTGATCACCGCCTGCCAAATTCAGGCGTCGCCCGCCGAGTTGGGGATCAGCATAACTGGCTGGGACAATAACCGTCCGCTGATCAACGGCGGCAGCCTGATCGTCGACCCGATGGGCAATGTGCTGGCTGGTCCGCTGACCGGGGAAAAGGGCCTGTTGACGGCGGAAATCGACACCGATGAACTGGTCAAAGCCCGCTACGATCTTGACGTCACCGGCCACTACGCCCGCCCGGATGTGTTTACCCTGACGGTAGATGAAACGCCCCGATCCGCCGTGCGATATAAAAATGCGGCGGGGGATATCAAGACGAGCTGATTAAGTCACGTCGCGGGGCAGGATAGACGGCGTGGCGGTACGCCTTGCCCTTCGGGTGGCCTGGCGGCCATGCAAAACGGCGCTGCCGTTTTGTCGAACCCTGGCGAGGGTTCTCACCCTCCCTCAAGGGGATTTATGCATACAAAAAAGCCCGAACTTTCGCTCAGGCTTTCTTATGGAATATGGCGGTGAGGGAGGGATTCACGGCGGCGCTGCGCGCCTTGCCCTTCGGGTGGCCTGGCGGCCATGCAAAACGGCGCTGCCGTTTTGTCGAACCCTGGCGAGGGTTCTCACCCTCCCTCGAGGAGATTTATGCACACGAAAAAGCCTGAACTTTCGCTCAGGCTTTCTTATGGAATATGGCGGTGAGGGAGGGATTCACGGCGGCGCTGCGCGCCTTGCCCTTCGGGTGGCCTGGCGGCCATGCAAAACGGCGCTGCCGTTTTGTCGAACCCTGGCGAGGGTTCTCACCCTCCCTCAAGGGGATTTATGCATACAAAAAAGCCCGAACTTTCGCTCAGGCTTTCTTATGGAATATGGCGGTGAGGGAGGGATTCGAACCCTCGATACGTTTTCACGTATACACACTTTCCAGGCGTGCTCCTTCAGCCTCTCGGACACCTCACCGGTGGTCATCCTCTCAGATAACGGGCGCTACTGTAGGGAAATTCCCCTGCAGCGTCAACACACTTATGCCTCGTTATGGTGCGATTAGCTAAAGTTAACGCAATTTGCTGTTTTACTCGCCAGAAGTGCGCATTCAGGCGTCTGACGGGCGTTATAACGTGTTTTGCATTTGTTAAAATAACGTGACAATTGCCCCCGTGAGCTGTGTGGGGAAGGGAAGGATGGTATGCTGGTACGGTAAAATGAGCGCCAGGAGAAGCCATGTACCCCGTCGATTTACATATGCACACCGTAGCCAGCACCCACGCCTATAGCACCCTGCATGACTATATTGCCGAAGCCCGGCGTAAGCATATTCAACTGTTTGCGATCACGGATCACGGTCCTGATATGGAGGATGCCCCGCATTATTGGCACTTCATCAATATGCGCGTATGGCCGAGGGTTGTGGAGGGCATTGGTATCCTGCGGGGTATCGAGGCCAACATCAAAAATCTGAACGGCGATATCGACTGCACGGGGCCGATGCTGGAGAGTCTGGATCTGATTATCGCAGGCTTTCACGAGCCGGTGTTTCCGCCGCAGGATAAAGAGGCGCACACCAAGGCGATGATCGCGGCGATGGCGCTAGGCAGCGTGCATATCATCAGCCATCCCGGCAACCCTAAATATCCTATCGACATTCAGGCGGTGGCGGAAACGGCCGCGAAATACGATGTGGCTCTGGAGCTGAACAACTCCTCCTTTATTCACTCCCGCAAAGGAAGCGAGGCCAACTGTCGGGCCATCGCTGAAGCGGTGCGCGATGCGGGCGGATATCTGGCGCTAGGGTCGGATAGCCACGTGGCGTTCGCGTTGGGCGAATTTCCCTATTGCGAGCGTATTTTAAGGGAGATTGATTTCCCGGCGGAACGCGTGTTGAATGTCAGCCCGCGTCGGGTGCTGGATTTTCTGGAACGCCGCGGTCAGCCGGCTATCCCCGAATTGGCCTCTTTGTGACATTGTCACTCTTTACCTACAGGTTTAACGCATGAATGAATTTTCCATTGTGTGCCGTGTATTGGGCTCACTGTTTTATCGCCAGCCGCAAGATCCACTGCTGATCCCGCTCATGGCGCTGGTAAAAGAGGGCAAGCTGGGTCAGCAGTGGCCGCTTGAGCAGGATGCACTGTTGATGCGGATGCAAACCAGCCTGAAGGAGGAAGGGCTTGATGCCCTGAGCGCCGATTATCAGCGGCTGTTCGCCGGTGACGATGCGGCGGTAACGCCTTGGCGGTCGGGTTACGCGCCGTCGTCTCCGGAAACGGCGTTGCGCGAATTTTTACAGCAGCGTGGCATGCCGCTAGGCGAAGGTCCGTCAGACCACTTTGGCGGACTGCTGCTTGCAGCTTCATGGCTGGAGGATCAGGCTCAGGAAGATGAGACCGAGGCGCAGACCGCGCTATTCGACACCTACCTGCTGCCGTGGAGCGACCGTTTTCTGGGCAAAGCCGAAAGTCATGCGACCACAAGGTTTTACCGTGCGCTGGCGATAGTGACGCGTGAAGCGTTGGAAGCGATGCGTGAAGAGCTGGCGGAAACGGAAGAGGGCGAGGAGTAAGCGAGCCGACTATTCCTTCACAAGGCTAAAACTGGCCGTGGGCGGCGGCGTCCCCGGCCAGCTGTAAATTACTCAGTCAGTTGAATGATCAACTGCCCCGGCTTCACTTCAATGCCCTTCGCCAGTTTCTTGGCCATCGCTTCTTTCGTGCTGTGTTCTGCATTTAATACATAGGCGGGTTTTTGATCGAAATAGCTTTTAAGCGATTGATTAAGATAAGGCGTCAGCGTTTTGAACATCGTCTGCATTTTTTCCGGCTGCACGGTGTAATCTGTCAGCGTCATCTCTTTTAGATAAATGGCGCCCTGCGCTTTATCGAAGACCGGCTGTGCCTTCAGCGTCAGCTTCATGTCCGCAGACTGCGCGCCCAGCAGGGATCTGATGTCAACCTTGGCATTGCCGGTCAACGTGACTTTTCCGGGCTCTTCGCGGCCAATCTGCGTGGACAGATCGGTCAGGACGATATTTGCATCCACAACGCCCGGCACGCCGATCTGTTTCTGGTAGTCGTTATGTTCCTGCAAATATTGATTCACTTCCTGTTCGCTAAGGGTGTACTGGGTCAGCTGATTACAGCCGCTGAGCATAAGTCCGCCCAGCAATGCCAGTGTCGCCCATCCTGATTTCTTCATTGTTATAACCTCGTTAATTCCCTCAAAACTACCGATATCTGATGGCGAGGCAGCGTGCGCTTTTGCTTTGACAGCGCCAATCGGAAAGTCCTGAAACGGTGAAGCACATACCAACACGTTGAGCGCCGATATGTGAAAAAAATCTTATTGAGCCATGCCGCTTAGCAGCGGGATCTGGGTTTGTTTAGCCACGTTGTCGCGGTAGTCGGCCACTTTAGACGGCACTGAAACGCCGGAGACGATGGTCAGGGAGCGCAGGATTGGGAACAGGTGAAGGTCGTCCAGCGACAGTTCTCCGTTACAGGCGTTGGGCTGGACGATCAGCGGCTCGAGCTTCTTGAGATCGCTGCTGATATTTTTGATCAACCCGGTGGAGTGGCCGAACTGATCTTCAAAATCGCCTATCATCACCTCTTTTTTGGCGATGAAGTAATCACGGGCGGAAGGGGTGGCGAACTCTTCGAAAGGGGCGCGGCTGAAGCGGGGAATAAGCAGGCGTGAGATATAGCCTGACACCTTGCGGATCCAGGCTTCAATGGCGGGATTATTCGGGCCGGTCAGCAGTGGTTTGCCGTCATACGCATCGATATACTCCACGATATCCAGACTCTCTGGCATAAAGCTGCCGTCGTCTTTTTGAAGAATGGGAAGCATTTTTTTACCGACCATGGAGATGGGCGTCTTTTCGTCGTCATTGAGCAGGCATTCCAGTTCTACCGGGATATCTTTCAGTCCAAAAATCATGCGGGCTTTCACGCAGAATGGGCAGTGGTCATAAATATAAAGTTTCATACCGGTGTTCCTCTGTAGTCGATCAAGGCGATGCCGATGCCGTATTCACGAGAGCATCCCTGTGAGCACGCAGTAAAAAACGGCATCTATGACGAAAAAGTATGGGGGCCTTTTCACTTGAGATCAATTCGGGTGCAAGGCACCCGGTAAAAGAGAGATCGAGGCGTGATTAGCGATCGCCCAGCATCGCGGGCTCAATACGCCTTAGATGGAACTGCCAATACAGTGCGGCCAGCGTCATCAGTCCAATGATCCCGAGCATGCACCACGGCAGCTCCGGCTGACCGAGTGCGCGTCCGCTGTCGTACAGCCAGCCGCCGCCGCTATAGCCGAGAGCGCCTCCTAACGCCAATCCCATGCGGCTGAAGCCCATATAGCTGCCGCGGGCGCGGGCGTTGGCCAGCGAAGCGCCCAGCGTTTCGCGCGCGGGTTCGGCGATGATGGAGCCGAAATAAAACAGGCCGATCAGCACCAGCAACAGGTTCAGATGCGTCGCTATCCCCATCGGAAACAGGCTGAGCGTCATGATAAACAGCCCGGCCATCAGCCGCTGTTCCAGCCGAAAACGTTTCTCGCTCCAGCGCGCGACCGGGTAGAGCAACGTCAGAGAGAGTGAGGCTTCAATGGCATACATCCATTTAACCGCCGCAGGCGTTCCCGCGACTTCGTTGACGACGATGGGCATCATCAGCAGTACCTGCACCGCCAGCATGAAATACCCAGTCAACGTCAGTACATAGATAACAAAACGGCTGTCGCGCAGAACCCGCAGCATGCCTTCGCGCATGGGCGTCCGCGTGGTGGAGATTCGATAGGCAGGCAGCAGCCAGGCATTCATGCCCGCCGCCAGCAGGAACATAAAAGCGCCGACCCAGCAGACGACGTTGAAATTATATTGCATCAGCCAACTGCCGAGCAGCGCACCGGTGACCGACCCCGCCGTGTCCTGCATCAACAAGAGGGAGAAAAAGCGCCCGCGTTCGCTGGGGCGGGTCAATTTGATGACCAGCGCGGTGCGCGGCGGGTCAAACAGTGTGCCGCCGAGTCCTGAGAGAAAACAGGAGAGCATCAGTACCAGCGGAGTGGTGGTCAGCGCCATGCAGATAAAACCGGCTGAGCGCATCAGCATGCCGGTAATAATCATCGGCTTGACGCCGAACCGGTCGGCAATCGCGCCGCCGAAGATCCCCAATCCCTGTTGGGTGAGCTGACGCAGTCCTAATGCGATGCCGACCGTCAGCGCGGCCCAGCCCATTTGATCGACGAATCGTATGGAAATCAGGGGGAACACGACGAAGAACCCTAAAATCACCAGCATGTTGTCAAGCAGGATGAAATATTTACCCAGGCTGCGCGCCTGCGTCATTAAAGGCATGTTGCACCGTCATGGAAAGAGGGAATGGCCGCCCGTTCATTCTCTCGCCAATTGATGAATGGCGATAGGTTAGGGAGATAATATTTTCTATCGTCAGACGCTTCACGGCGTGGAGCGGCGGGAATGGCAGGAGCAAACGCACGCTGATTGCACGGTTACGTTGATGCAGTCAACGTGGTTTATAGTAAACTTAACGCTATGTTTATCCGCTGATTGCTGGCGGATAGCCGTTTTGTTGGTTCCATAAACATAATCGATCGATCACCCCGAACCTGAGGGAAGAGAAATGTTTGGCTATCGTTCCACATCTGCCACGGTACGTTTGACGACGGACCGGCTGGTGGTGCGTCTGGCTCATGAACGTGATGCCTGGCGTCTGGCGGAGTATTACGCGGAAAACCGCGATTTTTTAAAACCCTGGGAGCCGGCACGTGATGCCAGCCACTGCTACCCTTCCGGATGGCAGGCGCGCTTGAGCGTGATCGCCGATATGCATAAACAGAGCAGCGCGTTCTATTTCTTGCTGCTTGACTCGCAGGAAGCCGAGGTGCGCGGCGTCGCCAACTTCAGCAATATTCTGCGCGGATCTTTCCACGCCTGTTATCTGGGCTATTCGCTCGGGCAGAAATGGCAGGGGCAAGGGCTGATGTTTGAAGCGCTGAAAGCGAGCCTGCGTTATATGTTTGTTCAGCAGCGTATGCACCGCATCATGGCCAACTATATGCCGTACAACCATCGCAGCGGCGGTCTGCTGGCGCGCCTGGGGTTCGAAAAAGAGGGGTACGCCAGAGATTACCTGCTGATCGACGGCGAATGGCAAGACCACGTATTAACCTCGTTGACCAACGATCGCTGGGCGCTGCGTAAGTAATTGGCCCGGCGTTCATATCAGTCGCAAAAATCAGGTCGCTCAGACATTTCAGTGGCCTAACGCGCCGAGCTAAGGCACCAACCGGTAGCTTTTGCCTGCACAATGCGTAGACTGAGCGCACCCCATAGGCGTGTACGGCCGGACGGCTGTTTGTGCCATTATCTTCCCCGGTATTCAGAACACTCGCATGAATTTACTTAAATCACTGGCTGCGGTCAGTTCAATGACAATGCTTTCCCGCCTGCTGGGCTTTGTGCGTGACGCTATCGTCGCCCGCGTTTTTGGTGCGGGTATGGCAACGGACGCCTTTTTTGTCGCCTTTAAACTTCCCAACCTGTTGCGTCGCATTTTTGCTGAAGGCGCGTTTTCCCAGGCTTTCGTCCCCATTCTGGCCGAATATAAAAGCCAGCAGGGAGAAGAGGCCACCCGCACGTTTCTGGCCTATATCGCCGGGATGCTGACGCTGGTGCTGACGCTGGTCACCATCGCTGGCATGTTGGCCGCGCCCTGGGTGATTATGGTGACGGCTCCCGGCTTTGCCGACACCCCGGCGCGTTTTGAACTCACCTCATCGCTGCTGCGCATCACATTCCCTTATATTTTATTGATTTCACTAACGTCGATGGTCGGATCGGTGCTCAATACCTGGAACCGTTTTTCGGTGCCCGCGTTCGCGCCGACGCTGCTCAATGTCAGCATGATCTTTTTTGCCCTGTTCGCTACGCCGTATTTTCACCCGCCGGTGCTGGCGCTGGCCTGGGCCGTCGTGGTCGGCGGCGTATTACAGCTGGGATACCAACTGCCGCACCTCAAGAAAATCGGTATGTTGGTCTTGCCGCGCATCAAATGGCGCGACCCGAGCGTTGCCCGCGTCATGAAGCTGATGGTACCGGCTATCCTCGGTGTGTCGGTGAGTCAAATCTCATTAATTATCAATACGATTTTCGCTTCTTTCCTGAGTCAGGGCGCTGTGTCATGGATGTATTACGCCGATCGCCTGATGGAGTTTCCCTCCGGCGTGCTGGGTGTTGCGTTAGGCACTATTCTGCTGCCGTCGCTGTCGAAAAGCGCGGCCAGCGGTAATCACAAAGAGTATTCCCACCTGATGGACTGGGGGCTGAGGCTGTGCTTCCTGTTGGCGTTGCCAAGTGCGGTCGCGCTGGGACTCTTGGCGAAACCGCTGACGGTGTCATTATTCCAATACGGTAAGTTCAGCGCCTTTGATGCGGCGATGACGCAGCGGGCGCTGGTGGCGTATTCCATCGGGTTAATGGGGTTAATCTTGGTGAAAGTGCTGGTGCCCGGCTTTTACGCGAGACAGGACATCAAAACGCCGGTGAAGATCGCGTTGGTGACGCTGGTGCTGACGCAGCTGATGAATCTGGCGTTTATCGGGCCGTTGCAGCATGCCGGACTGGCGCTGTCGATCGGGCTGGCCTCCTGCATCAACGCCGCGCTGCTGTTTTGGCAACTGCGTAAGCAACATATTTTCCAACCGTCGCCGGGCTGGATGCGTTTTCTGGTGCGGCTATTACTGGCCGTCGTTGTGATGTCGCTGACGTTACTGGCGCTAAATCAGATCATGCCGCCGTGGGATCAGGGCAATATGGCGGCGCGTATCTTGCGGTTGATGGTGATGGTGGCGGCCGGCGGCGGCGCTTACTTCGTCACGCTGGCGCTGATGGGATTTCGTCCGAAAGATTTCTCGCGCCGCAGCATTTAAGCCTTATGCGTATTCACACCCACGGCGTGCCCGCTCGTCGTGGGCACGCTACATCCCCGCCAGACGATAGCGGCTTCTCTCCACAACGCCTTCTCCAACAGAAATGATGTATTGGGCACAATGCCACTCACCGGGTAAAACCTGTCGATGGTCATTGAGGCGCACGCAGAAATGCTGCTTGGATTGACGATCGGGGCAACGTGAGGAGAGAGGAGAAACACGCCGCCTGCGGAGAGGACGACGTGGAGGGAAGCGTTACATCTTCTCGACAGTCTGGATACCCAACGTGTCCAGACCCTGCTTCAGCGTCTTGGATGTCAGCATCGCGAGTTTCAGACGGCTCTGGCGTTCAGCCTTGTTCTCGGCGTTCAATATCGGGCAATGCTCGTAGAAACCGGAGAATTGACCGGCCAGATCGTACAGATAAGCACACATGACATGTGGCGTACCGTCGCGGGCCACGGTCGTAATCACTTCTTCGAACTGCAACAGACGCGTTGCCAGCGCCTGTTCGCGATCGTTGGTCAGCACGATCGGCTGAGTCAGGCTGGCTTCATCGACACCGGCACGCTTGAAGATAGAAGCGACGCGGGTGTAGGCATACTGCATGTAAGGCGCGGTATTGCCTTCGAAGGCTAGCATGTTGTCCCAGTCGAACACGTAGTCGGTGGTGCGGCTCTTGGAGAGGTCCGCATATTTTACCGCGCCGATGGATACGACGTTCGCCAGCTCGGCCACTTCGTCCTGCGGCATCTCCGGGTTTTTGTCGGCGATCAGCTTCACCGCGCGTTCGTAGGCTTCATCCAGTAGATCGGCCAGTTTGATGGTTCCGCCGGAGCGGGTTTTGAACGGCTTGCCGTCTTTGCCTAGCATCATCCCAAACATGTGGTGCTCCAGGCTCACGCTTTCAGGGATGTAGCCCGCTTTGCGGACGATAGTCCAGGCCTGCGTCAGGTGCTGATGCTGACGGGAGTCGATGTAATAAAGGACGCGGTCGGCACCCAGCGTTTCGTAACGATACTTGGCGCAGGCGATGTCCGTCGTGGTGTACAGGTAACCGCCGTCTTTCTTCTGGACGATCACGCCCATCGGATCGCCTTCCTTGTTTCTGAACTCATCGAGGAATACGACCGTGGCGCCTTCGCTTTCGACTGCCAGACCTTTGGCTTTCAGATCGGCGACAATGCCCGGCAGCATGTCGTTGTAAAGGCTTTCGCCCATCACGTCGTCTTTAGTCAGCGTAACGTTAAGTCGGTCGTAGTTGCGCTGGTTCTGGCTCATGGTGATATCCACCAGCTTGCGCCACATGGTACGGCAATATTCGTCGCCGCCCTGCAGTTTCACCACATAGCCGCGAGCGCGTTCGGCGAAATCTGCGTCAGCATCGTAATGCTGTTTTGCTTCACGATAGAACGCTTCGAGATCGGACAGCTCCAGCTCGCCGGCGTTTTCGTTCTGCACTTTCTCCAGAAACGCGATCAGCATGCCGAACTGCGTGCCCCAGTCGCCGACATGGTTAGCGCGAATGACGTTATGACCAAGGAATTCGAGCGTTCTTACCGCCGCGTCGCCGATGATGGTGGAGCGCAGGTGGCCGACATGCATCTCTTTGGCCACGTTCGGCGCGGAGTAGTCGATGACAATCGTTTGTGGTTCCACCGGCGACACGCCCAGTTTCGGACTGGTCAGCACGTGCTCTAACTGTGCGGCCAGCCACTGAGGGTCGAGGAAAATATTGATAAAGCCGGGACCGGCGATTTCAGTTTTGGCGGCAATTCCTTCCAACCGCAACAGATGAACGACTTTTTCCGCCAATTGACGAGGAGGCATACCTAACTTTTTAGCTACGGTCATGACGCCGTTAGCCTGATAATCACCAAATTGCGCTTTTGCCGATTGGCGAACCTGCGCTTCGCTGTCAGCGGGTGCGCCCGCCGCAACCAATGCCTGACGGACTTTTTCGGAAAGAAGAGCCTGAATATTCACCGGGTTACCTTACATTACAAATTAAGCCCCTGCTTATACCATATTTGGCAGATTGAGTCAGCAGAGCTGCGGTGTCACAGGCTCTTCAGGGAGCTTATGATGATGGCGCATCACAGTAGAAAAAACGTAGAGGAAATAAAAAGAAGACAGCCATACAGACAAATCTAAAAAAAGAAAAAGCCAGAAAGTGATTAACGTTTTTTATTTCGTCTATCGGTAACTAAACGCGCGCTTTTCATGTTTTTAAGATGACGAAATATAGCATAACCGGCTAATGCAATTAATAAAACCGATACAATAAGTAGCGACATGTTGAATGACCTTTTTATATCTTTTGGAATAATGAAATTATCCCTTTTATTGTTTGTTAACAATGGGCAAAAGTGTATTTAAGATTACTCCCATGACTTATAGGAATATACGTAAAAACAGTCAATTAAGATTGTTATTAGCATCCGGATTACCGTTGCCGATAAGCAAAAAATCATCATGGATATGACAGAATTTAGTTAATTAACGAATCAGACTGATGATCTTAAACGATAAAAAAATATACAAGAAACTGCAATCGGCTGACAATTACGTTAAAGCTGGATGCCGATGCTATCTCTCTGTAAATTAAAAAAGCACTTAAAGTTAATGGAGGCGTTTGAAAAGAAAATGGCGGCTAATACATCGCAACCGCTCCCGGCGTCATTAATAGCCGATCTGTCTCGTTTCGAGTCTGAGATGGACAAACTTGCCGAGCAGCTTTCGTTAGATATCGCGCAATTTGAGGCCGATCATATCTCCTTGCGTTGCCACCAAAACGCGACGGCGGAGCGCTGGCGCGAGGCGCTGCTGGCGCAGGGCGCGACGCTGATGTCAGAAAACATGATCAATGGCCGGCCGATTTGTCTGTTTACCTTGCCTCAGCCGATTACGGTCGGCCCTTGGCAGATCGCATGTATTGAGCTGCCGTGGCCGGGTAACAAACGTTATCCCCATGAAGGCTGGGAGCATGTTGAAGTGGTTTTGCCGGGCGATCCGGCCACGCTTCATCAGCGTGCGCTGGCCTGTCTCCCGGACGAGGCGCTGCTAACTCAGGGGATCTGTCTTAAATTCAGTCAGCCGCAGGGAGAGCAGGAACGTTTGCCTAACCCGACGTTGGCGGTCACCAACGGCGCCGTCACTCTCAAGTTTCATCCTTTCAGCTTGCAGGATATCGTCGAGAGCGAGCGCGACGGGGATTTGCTGCCGCTACTGGGGAAACGAGCCGGGCGATGAATGCGATACTGTGCGCCACTTCATGTCCTTGGATGTTAGTCTCTTCAAGAGCGGTAACGCGGTGCCATAGTATATTGGACCATTGATTCGGGAGTGCTGTTGCTCCTGACCGCAACTTTAGGGAGGATGTATGCCTAAGCTGGAAGTATGCTGCTACAGCATCGATTGCGCGTTGACGGCTGAACGCGCAGGGGCCGACCGTGTGGAATTGTGCGCGGGCCTGCGGGAGGGTGGATTGACGCCGGGTTACGGTATGCTTCGCCAGGCGCGTGAGCACCTTACGCTTCCGGTGCATCCGATGGTGCGGCCTCGTGGCGGCGATTTTTGCTACAGTGCAACGGAGTTTTCAGCGATTTTGTATGATATCGATCAGATCCGCGAGCTGGGTTTTCCGGGGTTGGTCGTCGGTATCCTGAATGCGGAAGGGCATATCGATTTGGCGCGTATGGAGCAGGTGATGGCGCATTGCGACGGATTGGCCGTGACGTTTCACAGGGCGTTCGATATGTGTTTTAACCCTCGGCAGGCGTTGGCACAGCTTGCGGACCTGGGCGTTTCCCGCGTGCTGACTTCCGGCCAGCAGCAGAGTGCCGAAAGCGGTTTGCCATTATTGCGGGAACTTAATGCGCTAGACTGCAGTCCAATCATTATGGCGGGATCCGGCGTGCGCCTGACCAACCTGCATAAATTTCGTGCCTGCGGAATCCAAGAATTGCACAGTTCCGCGGGCCAGTGGTTGCCGTCGCCCATGCGCTATCGCAAAGCCGGCGTCACTATGAGCGCCGATGTCGACGGCGATGAATTTCAACACTACTGCGTCGATGGCGACGTAGTGGCGGCTATGAAGATCGCATTGACCTCCGATCAGCACAGCGCGCCGGTCGTTTAAAGTGGCGCGATGTGCCCACCTTTGCCGCGCAGCATACTTCAGCAGGTTTGCTTGCGAGTACCAAGCCCCGGTGTTTTACCGGGGCTTTTTTTCGCTTATCGTCAGACGGTTACGTTCTGACCCGGTTGTCGTCTATGCGACGGCTACGCTTCCGGCTTGCAGAAATCGTTGCCATGGCAGCGTTTGCCGCAATGCAATTCGGCTTATCGACGACCCTATAGGGGATTTCT
This sequence comes from Lonsdalea populi, assembly GCF_015999465.1. Classification (NCBI taxonomy): domain Bacteria; kingdom Pseudomonadati; phylum Pseudomonadota; class Gammaproteobacteria; order Enterobacterales; family Pectobacteriaceae; genus Lonsdalea; species Lonsdalea populi. Next base: position 2,017,090 of record NZ_CP065534.1, on the reverse strand, counting down.
TCACCATCAACGCCGCCTGACCCTATTCGGTCTCTCGCCTGCTCGGAATAAAGAATCTGCTCACTACCGTCTTTTCCGGCTTTATCCACAATGCCGCTTAAAACGGTCCGCCATATTTTTCAGCACAGAACATGACTTTCAGATCCCAGTTCAACGAAGACTGCGCCTGTTTAACGATGTCGGCCATTTTGGTCGGCAGCACATAAGGTTCATAACCCTCTTTCTGCCTTTGTTCGGCGCGCCGGCACCAATATCATTTCCCGCGTTTTCCATGAAAAGGTCATTACCTGTATCAGCAAGACGGCGTGGATATCGGCGGATGGCGTCAGATATTTAACCAGCTCCATTGAGAATGACGCCGCGCTAAGAACGGAAGGGCTGACTTCCAGCGTGTTGGGCATATTAATGACGGTATGCCTCCCCGAAACGACGGTGGGTCCTGGCAATTCCTTCAGCGAAGGGGGAAGTTTTTCCATTATGCTGTCAGGAAATAGCCGTTGATCTTGCTGTGGCAAAGGCGCTGATTTTTTAACGCCGCCTTTACCCGCACAATAAACGATAATTCCCGATTTTCCTTTCCACTGTGTTTCGCAGGGAAATATAAATCCGGGATCACCGTGCGGGTAATTTCGCGCTCAACGGTAACCTCATCTTCTACGGTTGGTAATTCCATGCGTGCTTCCTCATCATGAAAATACGGGGTTAAACTTTCTATTACGCACTTCGGTGATGGCTTCTTCGCGATTAAAAGGCTGTGTTTCATATTGCTGGTGCTCAGGCGAATTACTCAGTTCTTTTAAAGGTTCGCCTGGGAATGTTGCAAAATCGATGGTAAAGAGATCGCCGCCGGCAGCCACAATTCTGATGTTTTGATCTATGGTTTGACGTGAGTTAACGGGCCGTTTCGCGTAAGGGAACATGGATTTATAAATCCAAGAGATCAACGTTAGCGTGTCACTATCAGTAATGTGCGAGAAATCGGCTAATCCTTTGCCCATTGCAGAGGGTCATTTCGGGATACCGTCAAGGGGAATTGACGTAGGTCTGACGCAGATAATCACCGTGCGCTATCAGCATCGCCGCATCTTCCTTCCACTGCGCCAGTCCTAACAGCGCGCCCAGGCTGTATTGCGTGCAGCCTGCTGTGATAATGCGGGTCGATAGTATTTAGCTGGTTATCAAAACATCCTTTCTGTTTTTTGCGAGTTGTTCTTTAAATGTGTCTTTGTAATACGGACTGACTTTTCTATTTGGCCCAGGCATAGGCATACGCCCCGGCGCGTGACCGGGGCTTCGTTCGACAACATGTCAGGGTTTTTTGGCGACGATGACCGTGCGGAGCGGGGCAGGGTAGCCCTCCACCGTTTTGGTGCTGTCTGTCGAGTCGAGGAAGTCCGCCAGCGACTCGCTGACCATCCAGTCTGTGCGGCGCTGCTCCTGCGTGGTGGTAACGCAAAGGTCGACGACCCGGACGTCCACAAAGCCGCATTTTTCAAGCCACTGGGTTAGCGCTGCGGGTGAAGGTAGGAAATAGACATTGCGCATCTGGCCGTAGCGTTCGCCCGGAACCAGCACGCTGTTTTCATCCCCTTCGATAACCAACGTTTCCAATACCAGCTCGCCGCCGCTGACCAACTGATCTTTCAACTGCCACAGATGGTCCAACGGAGAGCGCCGGTGGTAAAGCACCCCCATGGAAAAGACGGTATCAAACGCGGCCAGCGCAGGCAGTTGCTCAATTCCCAAAGGTAAGACGTGGGCGCGACGGTCGTCGCCCAGCAGGCGGCGAACGGCTTCAAACTGGCATAAAAACAGCTGCATAGGATCGATGCCAACGGCTAAGCGAGCGCCTGCGCCCACCATGCGCCACAGATGGTAACCACTGCCGCAGCCGACATCAAGGATGTGACGATCCTGCAAGGAAGAGATATGGGGTAGCACGCGATCCCACTTCCAATCCGAGCGCCATTCGGTGTCGATAGAGACGCCGTAGAGTGAATAGGGGCCTTTGCGCCACGGCATCAGATTTCGCAGCAATTGCTCAATGCCGGCGCGCTGGCCGTCGGTGATATCGGGCATCATCGTCGCCGACACGCCGTTCTGCAGGTCAAGCGAGGTCGGAGTCAGTTCGGGCAAGTGTTCCAGCGTGTTGAACCACTGCTTAAAACGGCCATGCAGCGACTCTTGCTGCCACTGGGTTATTTGCGCCGGCAATGTGTTGAGCCAGTGGCTGAGCGGCCCGATGGCAATCTGCTGATAAAAGCGTCCAAAGTCGATCACTGTGCGGCCTCCCCTTTGATAGCTAACAGGGAGCCGAAGTTGAAGCATTGGAACCAGACGTCGCTGTGTTGGAAACCGGCCTGTGCCAGACGCGCTTTGTGCGTGGCGACGCTATCCGTCAGCATGACATTTTCCAACATGCTGCGTTTCTGACTGACTTCCAGCTCGCTATAGCCGTTAGCACGTTTGAAATCATGATGCATGTTGAAGAGCAGGTCGCCGACCGTGTTATCGTCGAAGCTGAATTTTTCCGACAAGACCAGCGCTCCGCCAGGCCGCAGCCCTTCATAAATCCGCGTCAGCAGCGTTTGTCGCCGTTCTGGTGCCACAAACTGTAAGGTGAAGTTGAGCACGACCAGCGATGCATTTTCTATCGGCGTATCGAGTACGTCGGCCTCGCGCACGTCGACGGGCGTGTCGGCGCGGAAGGCGTCGATATGGCGGCGGCAGCGTTCAACCATCGCCGTGGAGTTGTCTACGGCGATAATGCGGCAGCCCGGCACAGGGATGTGGCGACGCATGGAAAGCGTTGCCGCGCCCAGGGAGCAGCCCAGATCGTAAATATGCGAGTTTGGCTGAACAAAGCGCTCGGCCAGCATTCCGATCATGGAAATAATATTGGAGTAGCCGGGCACCGAGCGCTGGATCATGTCGGGAAAGACCTCGGCCACGCGTTCGTCAAACGTCCAGTCTCCCAGATTGGCGATGGGAGTGGAAAAAAGCATATCGCGGTTGGTCATAGCGGAAAAACACATGTGAACAAGAAATTGGGGCGCATTCTATCAGAAACGCGAAGCAAAAAGAGCGCGTCAGGACAATACGGTAAGCACGGGGTGAGCCGACTTACCGTCAGTAAAAGGTTAGCGCAGGGTCAAGATCAGTTCCCAGGGCAGGTAATACAGATTCGCCAGCACCATCAGTGTGAGAGAAAGGTAGGTCGACATCATGCCATAGCGACGCCAGCGGAATTCGCGCTGCCGTAGACCATAGTAATGAAACAGACGACCAAGGATTAACAGAATGCCGCAGAGATGGAGCATGCCGATTAACGCGCCGTTCATTTCCATCAACACCAGCATGATGGCGCCAATAGGAATATATTCGACCGCGTTGCCGTGAACCCGAATCGCGGTTTGCAGCTCATAGAAACCGCCGTCGCCATAGGCGACACGGTACTGCATCCTCAGTTTTACGACGTCAAAGGAAAGCTTGATTAACAACAATGCACCGAGCACCACGTATAGCGTGCTTACCATTTTCTACTCCATTGCCTGTCCAAAGCGGCTGGCAGAATAATAGCCTCTCTGTTGCCCGACTGTCGCCTGAAACGGCGCGGTTTTTTATCTGAAATTTTCCACCAGAATGGATCGAGTATAAGAAAAAGAACTAACGAATGCCTTGTCTGAAAGGATTAAAACAGCGTGGACTGCTCCGGCCAATGCGGACGCGGCGGCATATCCGGCAGGACGGCGCTAAGGTTGGGCCAAAGTAAGCGTGCCAGCTCCGGCGCAAAACCGATATCCGGCGTGTGAATAAACAGGTAGGGTGTTTTTTCGGTCTGCCAGTGAGCCAGTTTCGCGATCCACGGTTCAAACCAGCGCAGGTTCTCTTCTTGGCTCTCGTTGCCGATAAATCGCACGAAAGGCTGTGAGGCGGTCACCACGGCATGCACGGGAACACGTGGTTTTTTGCGTTGGGCTTCACGCATTGCCTCACTCTTGGCTATCGCGCTATGAACCGGCCTGCTGTCCATAATGACTCTGTTGACGCCGCGCTGATGAAGTCCCTGATTTAGCCGACGCTCATCTTCGCCTTTGGCAAAAAACTGAGGGTGACGAACTTCGACGCCATAGTTATAGCCTGACGGCAGCGTATCCAGAAACTGCCATAGATCCGGCAGTTGGCTGGGGCCGAATGCGGCGGGCAACTGCAGCCATAGCTGTCCCATTCGGGCCGCCAGCGGCGCCATACAGCGAAAGAACTGCGTCATTTCCGGCTGACACTCCCGCAGCGCCGCCTGATGACTGATGGTCGATGGGAATTTAAAGCAGAAACGAAAATCATCGTGCGTCATGTCCCGCCAGCGCAAAACCACTTCCGCGGACGGCAACGCATAAAACGTGGTATTGCCTTCCACGCAATTAAAATGTCTGGCGTAGTCCGCCAAATCGCGTAACCCCAGTTTTCCCCAGGCCGCATGCTGCCATTGCGGTAATCCGATATACATAGGTTTGCGTTATGCCTTCTATTCTGCGTCTGTGGTTAACGCCTGCTCGATCTCGGCGCTGTTCCGGACTCGCGCGATACGCGGGAAAATATGCGTCATACTGCTTTGATGCTGCTCCGTGCTGCCAGCGCTGCACAGGTCTTCGGCTATGACGAGGTTATAGCCATGCTCCCAGGCATTGCGTGCGGTGGATTCCACGCCGATGTTGGTCGAAATGCCGCCCAGAATCAGGGTGTCGATGCCCCGGCGGCGTAGTTGCAGGTCAAGATCCGTGCCGTAAAACGCGCCCCACTGATGCTTGATGATGCGGATATCACTGTCGCCGACATGGAACCCCGACGCAAATGTGAGCCAGTTGTCCGGCAGGGCTTCTCCTGCATTGGGTTGATCGACCGTCTGCCGGGGCGCGTCGCCAAAGTCGGCGGACCAGCCGACGCGCACGAGGATGATCGTCACGCCGCTCTGGCGGCAGCTTGTCGCCAGTTTATCCGCCCGATGGACCACGTCTTCGGCGGCGTAAGGGCCGCCGGCGAAAGGAAGAATACCTTCCTGAAGGTCGATCAGTACCAACGCGGTGGTGGAAGGGATCAATGTCAGCATAGTGAGGGCCCTGTTATTTGGTGACTCGTGTCTTCAATCTTGGCTTCAGGTTAGGCGGAGGCTGGTAAACAAACCAGCAAAAACGGTTACCAGATGATAATGATGTTAACTTTTTTATCAAACAAAGGGCAGAGCGGCGAAGAAAGCCGACACGGCCAGTCGGGACTCTTATCGAAAGGGGGAAATTCCTTTATAATGCCCCCCTTTTTTCATCGGACAGTATACCCGCAAGTCATGCCGTCGTTTCGTCAGCCGTTAAACGGATTGGCTGGGCGCGGCAACGGCTTGAGTATAAAGGACATCGTGATGCGTACTGAATATTGCGGACGGTTAAACTCGTCCCACGTGGGCCAGGAAGTGACATTGTGCGGCTGGGTTAACCGTCGCCGCGATCTGGGTGGCTTGATTTTTATTGATATGCGTGACCGCGAAGGTCTGGTTCAGGTCTTTTTCGATCCCGATCGACAGGACGCATTTACCCTGGCTTCCGAACTACGCAACGAATTTTGTATTCAACTGACCGGTCAGGTGCGCGCGCGCCCGGACAATCAGGTGAACAAGGACATGGCGACCGGTGAAGTGGAAGTTATCGCGACTGCTCTGACCATCATCAACCGCGCTGAGCCGCTGCCGCTGGACGGTAATCAGATCAACAGCGAAGAAGCTCGCCTAAAGTACCGCTACCTCGATCTGCGCCGTCCTGAAATGGCGCAGCGTCTTAAAACCCGTGCACGTATCACTAGCTTCGTGCGCCGTTACATGGACAGCCACGGTTTTCTGGATATTGAAACGCCGATGCTGACCAAAGCCACGCCGGAAGGCGCACGCGACTATCTGGTGCCAAGCCGGGTACATAAAGGCAAGTTCTACGCGTTGCCGCAGTCCCCTCAACTGTTTAAACAGCTGCTGATGATGTCGGGTTTCGACCGCTACTATCAGATCGTAAAATGTTTCCGTGACGAAGATCTGCGTGCAGACCGTCAGCCGGAGTTCACCCAGATCGATGTGGAAACGTCGTTTCTCACCGCGCCGCAGGTGCGCGAGCTGATGGAAAGACTGGTGCGTGAGCTGTGGCTGGATATTCTCGACGTCGATCTCGGCGAGTTCCCGATCATGACCTTTGCGGAAGCGATGCGCCGCTACGGTTCCGACAAGCCGGACCTGCGTAACCCGATGGAGCTGGTGGACGTCGCCGATCTGCTGAAAGACGTCGAGTTCAAGGTGTTCTCCGGTCCTGCCAACGATGCCGCTGGCCGCGTTGCCGCGTTGCGCGTGCCGGGTGGTTCACAGCTGAGCCGTAAACAGATCGATGAATACGCGAAGTTTGTGGAGATTTACGGCGCGAAAGGTCTTGCCTACCTCAAGGTCAACGAGCGTGCGAAAGGCCTGGAAGGTATCCAGAGTCCGGTCGCGAAGTTCCTGAATGAAGCGATTATCACGACGTTGCTGGAACGCACCGGAGCGGCAGACGGCGACATCATCTTCTTCGGCGCAGATAAGGCTAACGTGGTCTCTGACGCGCTGGGCGCGCTGCGACTGAAGCTGGGTCGCGACCTGAAACTGACGGAAGAAGGCAGCTGGCGCCCTCTGTGGGTCATCGACTTCCCGATGTTCGAAGACGATGGCGAAGGCGGTTTGACGGCGATGCACCATCCGTTTACTGCGCCGAGCAACATGACGCCGGAGGCGCTGGAAGCCGCGCCGACCTCGGCTATCGCCAACGCCTACGATATGGTGTTGAATGGCTATGAAGTGGGCGGCGGTTCCGTGCGTATCCACAATGGCAACATGCAACAGGCGGTATTCCGCATTCTGGGCATCACCGAACATGAGCAGCGTGAAAAATTCGGCTTCCTGCTGGATGCCCTTAAGTTCGGCACGCCGCCGCATGCCGGTCTGGCGTTTGGTCTCGACCGTCTGGTGATGTTGTTGACCGGGACGGACAACATTCGTGATGTTATCGCGTTCCCGAAAACCACGGCGGCAGCCTGTCTGATGACCGAAGCACCTAACTTCGCCAACCCGGCGGCGTTGGATGAACTCTCCATCGCCGTTGTGGGCAAAGGCAAAGCGGCACAGGATCAACGGTCAGAGAATCCATGATATGACCTATAAGCGACCCGTTTCGGTTCTGGTGGTTATCTATGCCCGTGACACCGGGCGGGTGCTCATGTTGCAACGGCGCGACGATCCTGATTTCTGGCAGTCGGTTACCGGCAGCCTGGAAGAAGGGGAAACCGCGCGGTATGCCGCACAGCGTGAAGTAAAGGAAGAGGTGGATATCGATATCGCAGCGGAATCGCTATCGCTGGTCGACTGTCATCGCTGTGTTGAGTTTGAGCTTTTTGCTCATTTAAGACATCGCTATGCCCCGGGGGTCACGCACAATAAGGAATCGTGGTTCTGTCTGGCGTTACCTACGGAACGTGAGGTGCGGATCAGCGAACACCTTGCGTATCAATGGCTGGATGCGCCCAGCGCGGCGCGTCTGACGAAGTCATGGAGTAACCGGCAGGCGATTGAAGAATTTGTTATTTATCCGGCCTGAACAGGCTTTTTTCGGAGATTTTTATGGCAGGTCATAGTAAGTGGGCCAACACGAAACATCGTAAAGCGGCGCAGGATTCCAAACGCGGCAAAATTTTCACCAAAATTATCCGTGAGCTGGTGACGGCAGCCCGGCTGGGCGGCGGTGAAGTGGCTTCCAACCCGCGTTTGCGTGCAGCGGTCGATAAAGCGCTGTCCAACAACATGACGCGCGATACCCTGAACCGTGCGATTGCCCGCGGCGTGGGCGGCGATGATGCCGACAACATGGAAACCATCATTTATGAAGGTTACGGTCCCGGCGGCACGGCGGTGATGGTGGAATGCCTGAGCGACAACCGCAACCGCACGGTTTCCGAAGTGCGTCACGCCTTTACCAAAAGCGGCGGCAACCTGGGAACCGACGGCTCCGTCGCCTATCTGTTCACGAAAAAAGGCGTTATTTCCTATGCGCCGGGTCTGGATGAAGACACGGTGATGGATGCGGCGCTGGAAGCCGGCGCGGACGATGTCGTGACCTATGACGACGGCGCTATCGACGTTTACACGCCGTGGGAAACCTTCGGTGAAGTGAAAGATGCGCTGGATGCCGCCGGTCTGGTGGCTGAAGCCGCAGAAGTGTCCATGATCCCTTCTACCAAGGCCGACATGGATGCAGAAACCGCACCGAAACTGATGCGTTTGATCGACATGCTGGAAGACTGTGACGACGTGCAGGAGGTTTACCACAACGGTGAGATCTCCGACGAGGTGGCGGCGCTGCTGTAATGGCGTTGCCGGCGATAAACCGGCGGGGAGACGGGCGTTGACGATCATTCTGGGCATAGACCCTGGTTCGCGAATCACCGGTTATGGCATCGTCCGCCAGCAGGGGCGGCAGATCAGCTACCTCGGTAGCGGCTGTATTCGCACCGTGGTGGATGATATCCCCGGACGGCTCAAGCTGATTTATGCGGGCGTGAGTGAAATCATCACCCAGTTTCAGCCGGACTGTTTCGCTATCGAACAGGTTTTCATGGCGCGAAACGCAGACTCGGCGCTAAAGCTGGGACAGGCGCGGGGCGCGGCCATTGTTGCGGCCGTCAATCATTCGCTGCCGGTTTTCGAGTATGCGGCGCGTCAGGTGAAGCAAACCGTGGTCGGCACCGGCGCTGCGGAGAAGAGCCAGGTGCAGCATATGGTGCGCTCCCTGCTGAAGCTGCCCGCCAATCCCCAGGCGGACGCCGCCGATGCGCTGGCCATCGCCATCACGCATTGCCACTTCAGCCAGAACCTCACCCGCATGGGGAAAGAGAGGCTGACGCTGGCGCGAGGGCGGCTGCGCTAGAGACCAGGCTGGATATTCGTCCAGCCTTTTTTATGGTATAAGCTATACCCCATCGTTAAGCGTATATTCAAAAGGAAACGTCACGTGATAGGTCGTCTCAGAGGCATCGTTCTGGAAAAACAACCCCCGCAGGTATTGATAGAAGCCAATGGCGTGGGGTATGAAGTGCATATGCCGATGACCTGTTTCTATGAGTTGCCCGGCGCTGGACAGGAAACCATCATCTTTACCCATTTTGTTGTACGAGAAGACGCGCAGCTGCTGTTCGGGTTCAACAACAAGCAGGAACGTTCCCTGTTCCGAGAACTGATCAAAGTGAATGGCGTTGGCCCTAAACTGGCGCTGGCGATCCTCTCCGGTATGTCGGCGCAGCAGTTTGTCAGCGCGGTCGAGCGCCAGGAGATCGGCGCCCTGGTAAAATTGCCCGGCGTAGGCAAAAAAACGGCCGAGCGTCTGGTGGTAGAGATGAAGGACCGCTTTAAGGGGCTAAATGGCGACTTATTCAATTCCGCCAGCGATCTGACGCTACCGCCGGTAACGGACGCTGCCGCATCATCTGCGGATATCGAGGCCGAAGCGGAGTCTGCGCTGGTCGCGCTGGGTTATAAACCGCAGGAAGCTGGTCGGATGATCAGTAAGGTCGCCAAACCGGGTGCTGATTGCGAAACTCTGATCCGGGACGCGCTGCGCGCCGTTCTTTGAGGTAGCTATGATTGAAGCCGATCGTTTAATTTCCCCCGAGGTTGTATCCGAAGAAGAAGTGCTGGATCGCGCTATTCGTCCCAAGCTGTTGGCGGAATATGTCGGCCAGCCTAAGGTGCGCGAGCAGATGGAAATCTTCATTCAGGCGGCAAGACAGCGAGGCGACGCGCTGGATCATCTGTTGATCTTCGGTCCTCCGGGGTTAGGGAAAACCACGCTGGCCAATATAGTGGCTAACGAAATGGGGGTGAACCTGCGTACCACTTCCGGGCCTGTGCTTGAAAAAGCGGGCGATCTGGCCGCGCTGCTGACCAACCTTGAACCCCACGACGTTCTTTTTATCGATGAAATTCATCGCCTGTCGCCTGTGGTGGAGGAAGTGCTTTATCCTGCGATGGAAGACTATCAGCTGGATATCATGATCGGCGAAGGCCCCGCAGCGCGTTCGATCAAGCTGGATCTGCCGCCGTTCACGCTGGTGGGTGCTACGACCCGGGCGGGCTCTTTGACCTCGCCGCTGCGCGATCGCTTCGGCATCGTTCAGCGCCTGGAGTTCTATCAGGTTCCGGACTTGCAGTATATCGTCAGCCGCAGCGCCCTATGTCTGGGACTGGAGATGACAGAGGAAGGCGCGCTCGAGGTGGCCCGCCGTGCCCGCGGAACGCCTCGTATCGCCAACCGTCTGCTGCGTCGCGTGAGGGACTTTTCCGAAGTGAAGTCGAATGGCGTCATTGACGGCGAGATCGCGATCCAGGCATTAGATATGCTGGCGGTCGACTCAGAAGGCTTCGATTACATGGACCGCAAGCTGCTGTTGGCGGTGATCGATAAGTTCATGGGCGGCCCGGTCGGGCTGGATAACCTGGCCGCCGCCATTGGCGAAGAGCGTGAAACCATCGAAGATGTGCTGGAGCCGTTCTTGATTCAGCAGGGCTTTTTGCAACGCACGCCGCGCGGACGTATCGCCACTCAGCATGCTTATCGTCACTTTGGTTTGACGCGGGAAGAGTAACGCAGACGTTTCTATCCGATTTATTTTGCCGAAGGCCGTCTACAGTGCGGCCTTCTTCTTTTAGGTTTTAGGATGCGATAAAGCCAACGGGAAGGGAATCGGCTGGTCTGCACGATGACCACGCAGACCAGCGGTCAAACTAGGCGGATTGCTTCTTCATCAGGCTCAGCATAAACAGCAGAGAGGCGCAGAGCACGACGGAGGGGCCGGCTGGCGTATTGGCGTCGGCGGAGAGCGCTAGCCCGCCTGTGACGGCAATCATCCCGATGACGATGGCGAATCCCGCCATCTGCTCGGGCGTACGGGCAAAGCGCCGCGCGGCCGCCGCTGGGATGATCAACAACGAGGTGATAATCAGCGCGCCGACAAACTTCATCGCCAGACCGATCGTCATGGCGGTCACCAGCATTAGCAGGAGCTTGCTACGCTGCACCGACACGCCGTCAACGTGCGCCAGCTCGGGACTGATGGTCATGGAAAGCAGTGAACGCCACTGCCAACACAGAAGAGAAACGACCACGACGACACCGCCGCCAATCAGCCACAAATCATCTGTTGTCACGGAGAGCAGGTCGCCGAATAGGTAGGCCATGAGGTCAACCCGGACGTTGCTCATCAGGCTCACCACAACCAGACCTAATGAGAGCGCGCTGTGCGCCATAATACCCAGCAGCGTATCGATGGCGAGATAGGGGCGACGTTCCAGCCAGACCAATCCCAGCGCCAGCGCCAGCGTGACGGCAATCACGGCGTAAAAGGGATTCACATCCAGCAGTAAACCAAAAGCGACCCCCAGCAGAGAAGCATGAGCGAGCGTATCGCCAAAGTAAGACATTCTGCGCCATACGACAAAGGAACCCAACGGACCGGCCGCCACGGCCAGCAATATTCCCGCCAGCCAGCCGGGAAACAGCAATTCGATCATGCGTCATCCTGCCTTTTCAAAATCACTTTTCCATTTAAATCATGTCGATGATTGTGGTGATGCCGGTAAACGGCCAGTTGTTCCGCGCCGTGCTGGCCAAACATCGCCAAAAATCCGGGGTGCAGCGAGACGACTTCCGGGGCGCCGGAGCAGCAAACATGCTGATTGAGACACAAGACCTCATCCGTTTTCGCCATCACCAGATGCAAGTCATGGGAAACCATCAAGACCCCGCAGCCATACTCCTGGCGTAGCTGATTGATCAGGTCGTACAGCGCTGACTGGCCGTTGACGTCGACGCCCTGCGTCGGTTCATCCAGCACCAGCAACTGGGGACGGGTCAGGATCGCGCGGGCCAGCAGCACACGCTGGGTTTCGCCGCCGGAGAGTTTCTGCATCGGTTGGTCCGGCAGATGTCCGGCATTGACGCGTTTCAATGCGGGCAGAATATCCCGTTTTTTGACGCCAGGACTGAGCTGCATAAAGCGGCTGACCGTGAGGGGCAGGGTGGCGTCGAGGTGCAGCTTCTGAGGTACGTAGCCAATGCGCAAACCGGGCGTTCGCGTCAACGTGCCGCCAGCAATGTCCTGTAGACCGAGTACGACTCTGACCAACGTCGATTTTCCAGCGCCGTTTGGGCCCAAAAGCGTGAGAATACGTCCGGATTGCAGCGTCAGCGAGATGTCGGAGAGTACGTGCCGACTGCCGAACTGGACGGAAATGTTATCGAGAGAAACCAGTGTAGACATAGAATTCTGCTTGCAGATACCTTGTGACGTTATAATATAACAAAAATTTTTCTGAATTCGATGGATGACCTGCCATGACACGCCGTAACTTACCCCCCTGGATCAAAAAAGCGCTAACCGCCGGCACATTGCTCGTGGCGGTAGGGGCTTCGCCGGTCACTTGTGCGGACGTTGTGACGTCCATTCGCCCGCTGGCTTTCATCGCCGCCGCTATTGCTGACGGAGTGACGCCGACGGGAGTGCTGCTGCCGGACGGCGCGTCGCCCCACGATTATGCCCTGCGTCCTTCTGATGTCCAGCGTTTACAGTCCTCTGAGTTGGTTATCTGGGTGGGGCCGGAGTTGGAAACCTTCTTGCAAAAGCCGCTGAGTCAAATTCCTGCGAACCGTCAGATCACGCTTTCCGCACAGCCAGCGATTGCAGCGGCAATGATCGAAGAGTCGCATCGCCACAGCGACCATGCGGATCATGACGAACATTCCCACGCTGCAGAGGCGCATGCCGAACACGACGGCCACCATCACGGTGAGTTTAATATGCACATCTGGCTGTCGCCGGAAATGGCGCAAGCGTCCGCCATCGCCATTCATGACAAATTATTGGAACTAATGCCGCAGAATAAGGACAAATTAGACGCGAATCTGACTCTTTTCACTGAGAAACTTGCGCAAACGGATAAAAATATTGTTAATATGCTGTCGCCTGTGCGGAACAAGGGCTATTTCGTGTTTCATGATGCCTATGGGTACTTTGAACAACACTACGGATTAAGCCCTCTTGGTTACTTCACCATCAATCCGGCCATCTCGCCTGGAGCACAGCGTTTACATCAAATACGAACACAGTTGGTTGAGCACAAAGCGGAATGCGTTTTTGCTGAGCCACAATTCAGGCCAGCGGTCATCAGTGCTGTCGCCAAGGGAACGCAGGTACGCATGGGCGTCCTGGACCCGTTGGGAAGCAACATCGCTCTGGATAAAGACGGCTATGCGCGTTTCCTGCTGCTACTGTCTAACCAGTATTTGAGCTGCCTGGAGAAAAAATCATGAGGATACGAATAAGTGCAGCAGATAGTCCGAACTATCGCTCAGGCGTATAACACTCTCCCGAGACCTCATCGCGTGATGTTGGGGTCGCTGACCATAGTCACTCTGGCCGTCGCCGTCTGGCGGCCAATGGTTTACCCCCCGGTCAATGATGCGCCTGTGATTATCAAAGATGCTGATAACGAAAAAAATCAGCCTAAAACGTTAACCCCCCCCGCCAGTGAACCGCTGGATGCGCCTTCTTCCGCTAACGCGAACTCCGCTGATAGCGACGACAATATGATGCTAGAGCAGCCGACGCCCTCGGACGATATCCCGAAGGATGAACTGGACGACAACGTTTCGGACGGCAATGCCGCGCATGAATACGTCGTATCCACCGGTGATACCCTCAGCAGTATTCTGACCCAGTACGGCATCGATATGTCTGATATTGCCGCTTTGGCGGAGAAGAATTCCGCATTGCGTAATCTGAAGATCGGTCAGCAGATATCCTGGGAGCTAGGACAAGATGGCGATTTGCGAAGTCTACGTTGGCAGGTTTCCCGTCGTGAGGTTCGCACTTACACCCGCAAAGGCGATGTCTTCAAGGAAGCGATCGAAAATATGCAGGGCGATTGGCACAACAAGGTGCTGACCGGGCGGCTTACCGGCAGTTTTGTCAACAGCGCGTTGAATGCCGGGCTGACCAATGGGGAAGTGCGCGAAGTCATCAAAGCGCTGCAGTGGCAGTTGGACTTCCGTAAATTGCGCCTTGACGATCGTTTCTCGGTGTTGATGTCCCGCGAAGTCCTGGATGGGCACAACGAACAAAGCGAGCTGCTGGCCGTTCGTTTGCGCAGCGGCGGTAAAGATTATTACGCATTCCGTTCCGAAGACGGGAAGTTCTACGATCGCGAAGGCTCGGGGTTGTCGCGCGGCTTTATGCGTTTCCCCACCATGAAACAGTTTAAAATCTCTTCCAACTTTAACCCTCGTCGGCTCAACCCGGTCACTGGGCGAGTGGCACCGCATCGCGGCGTCGATTTTGCGCTGCCGGTGGGAACGCCCGTCTTGGCTATCGGGGACGGGGAAGTGGTGGTCGCGAAGCGCGACGGAGCGGCAGGCAACTATATCGCCTTACGGCATGGTCGCCAGTACACCACGCGCTATATGCATCTGAGCCGACTTTTGGTTAAACCGGGTCAGAAAATTAAACGCGGTGACCGTATCGCGCTGTCGGGCAACACCGGCCGCTCAACGGGACCACATTTGCACTATGAAGTCTGGATCAACCAGCAGGCGGTCAACCCGCTGACGGCGAAGCTGCCGCGCTCTGAAGGGTTGGACGGCAAAGAACGTCGTGACTATCTGGCTCAGGTGCGTGAGATGCTGCCGCAGTTGCAACTGGACTGATTCTCCTAACGTCTTGCAACAGCCGGTCGCCTCATCGCCACCGGCTGTTTTTTTGTGGAGCACAGCCTCTCAGGACGGCGATCTGGCTTAAGGCATAGGCACTATCCAGACTGCATTAACGCGGTCTATATTGGGTACACAAGAGTAAACGCATGGATTATGTGAAGAAAAATCGATCTGAATTTATTCCCCAGTTTCAATCCGCTTTTTTTCTCCCACGTTATTGGGGGATCTGGCTGGGCGCGGGCGCGCTGGCGCTTGTCGCCTGTCTCCCGGCTAAGCTGCGCGATCCGGTGCTGGGCGCGTTAGGCCGAATGGTGGGACGCGTTTCTAAAGGTGCGCGCCGCCGTGCCCACATCAACCTGCAGCTGTGTATGCCAGAGATGAACGAACCCCAGCGAGAGAAGATCATCGACGATATGTTCGCGACGTCTATTCAGTCCATTGTGCTGATGGTTGAGCTGGCGATTCTCCCGGCCCGACGCGTTTATGAGCGAGTGCGGTGGCACGGTGAGGACATTATCGATACGTTGAGAGGCCAAGATCGCAACGTGATCTTTATGGTGCCTCATGGCTGGGCGGTCGATTTGCCGGCTATGCTGATGAGCTGGCGCGGCCAGAAAATGGCGGCGATGATCCACAACCAGACAAATGAGCTGGTTGACTATCTGTGGAACCGGCTGAGACGCCGTTTTGGCGGCCGATTGCACACGCGTAACGACGGTATCAAACCCTTTATCGGTTCGGTGCGGGAAGGCTATTGGGGTTACTATTTGCCGGACCAGGATCACGGGGCCAAGCACAGCGAATTCGTGGATTTCTTTGCCACCTACAAGGCCACGCTGCCCGCCGTCGGTCGTTTGATGAAAGTCTGCCGTAGCGAGATTGTCCCGCTATTCCCGGTCTACAATGCACGAACTTCGCTGCTGAATATCTATATTCGTCCGCCGATGAGCGATATCGCAGAAGCGGATGATGCAGGCATTGCGCGTCGGATGAATGAAGAATTGGAGTTTTTAGTGCGCCCCAATCCGGAACAGTACACTTGGATCCTGAAATTGTTGAAGACCCGCAAGCCGGGTGAAACTGAGCCTTATCTGCGCAAAGACTTGTAATATAGCGCGGGCTTCTTACGATATTAACGCGTCGCGTTATCATATTTCACCGGTGCCAGAAATAACGGCATCGATGAGTTTGGAAACAATTAATCATTAAACCTTACCCCATTTTAACGTCAGACATAATTAGCATTTTATTGATGCCCGACATTTTATTATCTCGGACAATTCCTCGTATTAATCTCCTTTGTCCTTTGTTATTACTTTATTCAAGGGCGCCATAACGGTGACTTCAGCGTTGGGCCTGTAAATCAAGTGAAGGAAAATGTCTGTCGCGTTTTATAAAACTGATCATATTAACTAAATCGTGCGGTAGAAGGATATTCATTATGCATTTCAAACCGATATTTTTAGGTGTCTTACTGGCTACATCAGTACTGGGTTGTTCGGCGGCGAACGCAGCGGATGAGTCTGTTCACGGTAACCCTATAGCATCTGTGGTGACGAGCCAAAGCCGCGCGGCATCGGCTGACCATACCGCTAAAAAACTGGAGGTAGAACGTGAAGCGGCCAATTCTCGCGCTGAAAGCCGTCAGAAAGCGGTACAAAAGAAAAATAATGACATGCAAGAAAAGGTGAAAACAAAAAATTCAGCCGCAAAGCATCACGCCAATAATGTGAATTCGGCGAAAGAGAAACCGCAGGAATTATATCCGCCTAAAAATAAACCATAAAAAGTGTCAGAAAATAGAAATGGGTTGTGATGGAGTGAGAATATCCAACGTGGATGATTGAATTCACGTAGCGATTATCGTCCCTTTGAAATACATTGCCTATTTCGGACACTCTTTACCTTTTATCCTCCGATAAAGAAGCCGGAATATCCGGCTTCTTTCTTTTTCATCCATCAATTCCCTCGCGGAAGACGATGACTCGGCATTATTCGCTTATTCGACTCGCAAGATCCTGACCGTATTCGTGGTGCCTACGGTGCCCATAACATCGCCCTGAGTGACGATCACCAGGTCTCCGGACATCAGGAAGCCCTTGTCGCGCAGCAGAATGACGGCATCGTTCGCGGCTTTTACGCCGTCAGAATAACGAGTGAATTGAACGGGGGTGACGCCGCGATAGAGCGCGGTCAGGTTCAGCGTACCTTCATGGCGCGACATCGCGAAAATAGGCAAACCTGAACTGATGCGAGACATCATCAGTGCGGTACGACCGGACTCGGTCATCGCGACGATGGCGGTCACGCCTTTCAGATGGTTGGCTGCGTACATGGCTGACATCGCCACCGACTCTTCGACGTTATCGAATTCGGCGTCAAGACGGTGCGTGGATACGTTGATGCTCGGGATTTTTTCGGCGCCCAGGCACACGTTGGCCATCGCAGCTACGGTTTCCGCCGGGTATTGGCCCGCGGCGGTCTCTGCTGACAGCATGACGGCGTCGGTGCCGTCCAGCACGGCGTTGGCGACGTCCATGACTTCCGCGCGTGTCGGCATCGGATTGGTGATCATGGACTCCATCATCTGCGTCGCGGTGATGACGGCACGGTTAAGCTTGCGGGCGCGCCGGATCAACTTTTTCTGAATGCCGACCAGCTCAGGGTCGCCGATTTCTACGCCCAGATCGCCTCGGGCGACCATGACGACGTCGGAAGCCAGGATGATGTCGTCCATCGCTTCGTCCGTCGCGACGGCTTCCGCGCGTTCGACTTTGGATACGATCTTGGCTTCACAGCCCGCCTCTAAGGCTAATTGGCGTGCGTAATTAAGATCGGCGCCGGTACGAGGGAAAGATATGGCCAGATAGTCCACGCCGATTTTGGCGGCGGTTACGATATCCGCTTTGTCTTTGTCGGTCAGCGCAGCCGCTGAGAGTCCGCCACCCAGTTTGTTGATGCCTTTGTTATTCGACAGCGGGCCCCCGACGGTCACTTCGGTATAGACTTTCAAATCATCGACGTTAAGCACTTTGAGCCGAACGCGACCATCATCCAGCAGCAGGATGTCGCCGGGGACAACATCATCGGGCAAACCCTTGTAGTCGATGCCGACGCCTTCTTTATTGCCTTCCCCGCGACCCAGATTGGCATCGAGCAGGAATTTGTCGCCGACGTTGAGGAATATCTTGCCTTCCTTGAAGGTGGACACGCGAATTTTCGGCCCCTGGAGATCGCCAAGAATAGCGACGTGGCGGCCTAATCTTGCCGCAATTTTACGCACATTATCGGCACGTAGTTGGTGATCTTCTGAGGTGCCGTGAGAGAAGTTCATGCGGACGACATTCGCACCAGCGGCAATAATCTTTTCCAGATTATTGTCGCGGTCGGTTGCCGGTCCCAGAGTGGTAACAATCTTCGTTCTTCTTAACCGTCTGGACATGGATGACTCCGTTGACTGGTGAAGCTGGAATGGGGCGATAGTATCTAAAACACGGCTGACGCTTCTCTCTGGGGGAGAGGGCGATCCGCACAAAGGGGGATGCCGTGGCGGTTGAACCGTACCGGTGAAAAGCAGCAGCACCGGCCTGAGTGAAAATCAATTATACGGGGTGATGAACGGACCTTCTTTATCAAAACGCGATTCTTTCAAGGCTTCTTTGACGCGTTTCAAGTTATCTCTAAATTTCGCGCCGCGCCGTAGCGTAAACCCTGTCGCCAGTACATCAATCAGCGTGAGTTGGGCGATGCGCGATATCATCGGCATGTAGACGTCGGTATCCTCCGGGACTTCCAGCCGTAGGGTTAATGACGCCTCTCGTGCCAGCGGCGTACCTTCTGATGTTATAGCGATGACCGTCGCGTCATTTTCGCGGGCAATGCGCGCCATGTCTACCATGGTTTTGGTGCGACCGGTGTGCGAAATCAACACCACGACGTCGCCTTCGCCTGAATTCATGCAGCTCATACGCTGCATGACGACATCGTCGAAGTAGGCCACGGGGACATTGAAGCGAAAGAATTTGTTCATAGCGTCATGCGCAACGGCCGCCGAAGCCCCGAAGCCAAAGAAGGAAATTTTGCGGGCCTGGGTCAGTAGGTCGACCGCTCGGTTGATGGCGGTGACGTCGAGACACGATTTGGCATGTTCCAGGCCGGCCATGGTGGACTCGAAGATTTTGGCGGTGTAGGCCTCGACCGTATCATCCTCTTCCACATTGCGGTTCACATAAGGCGTGCCTTTAGCAAGACTTTGCGCCAGCTGCAGTTTGAAATCGGGGAAGCCCTTGCTGTCCAACCGCCGACAGAATCGGTTGACGGTAGGTTCGCTGACGTCCGCCAATTTAGCGAGTGTCGCTATACTGGAATGGATAGCTGACTGCGGTGAGGCGAGAATGACTTCAGCCACCTTTCTTTCTGACTTACTCAACCGATCCAGGTGAGTCCGTATTTTATCCAGCATTTTCATAGAGTGATACCATCAATGGTCATGTCGATTTCAACCAGAGGTGAATCGATGTGAATTTCGTGGAAATATACTATGCGCTAACCTGGCGTGGCAGAGGGCGGCGCGGGGTAATTGTGATTTTTTCACCAGAACATGACGTGTGTCCAACTTTCAAAATAGTCACTCACTGTCAAAATGGTTAGCTATTTTCTTCTCAACGATCCGTGTCGCTATCAGTACTTCGAAGGAAAGACTCAGCTATCACGTTGTTACACCTAGGTTTGTAGGTATATCGCAGGCTAACGGTTTACTGGTCCCAGCCAAAAATAGTACATTACATATGTAATAAAATTACAGAATCCTGCAATGAGGAGATAGAACATGGCGGTAACGTCAACGGCCCAGGCATGTGACCTGGTGATTTTCGGTGCAAAAGGGGATTTGGCGCGCCGTAAATTGCTGCCTTCACTATACCAATTGGAAAAAGCAGGTCACATCCACCCGGACACCCGTATCATCGGCGTCGGCCGAGCGGACTGGGACAAAAAGGCCTATACCAAAGTCGTGCGGGAAGCGCTGGATACCTTTCTTAAAGAGCCGCTGGACGAGAAGCTGTGGAAAACACTGAGCGAGCGGCTTGATTTCTGCAATCTGGATGTACAGGATGCCGCGGGGTTCAAGCGATTGGGCGATATGCTTGACCAGAAAAACCGCGTGACGATTAACTATTTCGCCATGCCGCCGAGCACTTTTGGGGCTATCTGCGGTGGTCTTGGCAACGCGGGGCTCAACAAAGAGCCCGCTCGCGTTGTGATGGAAAAACCGCTGGGAACCGATCTGGCTTCTTCGCAGGTCATCAATGATCAGGTGGCGGAGCACTTCAACGAATGTCAAGTTTACCGCATTGACCATTATCTCGGAAAAGAAACGGTACTGAACCTGCTGGCGTTACGTTTCGCCAACTCGCTGTTTGCCCATAATTGGGATAACAGTACCATCGATCACGTTCAGATTACCGTCGCTGAAGAAGTCGGTATCGAAGGCCGCTGGGGATATTTCGATCAGGCCGGACAGATGCGCGACATGATCCAGAACCATCTGTTGCAGATCCTGACCATGATCGCGATGTCGCCGCCATCTGATCTAACGACGGATCGCATCCGTGATGAGAAGGTCAAGGTACTGCGATCGCTGCGCCGTATTGACCGCTCCAACATTCATGACACTACCGTCCGCGGCCAATACACTTCCGGATTCGTTCAGGGCAAGAAAGTACCGGGCTATCTGGAAGAGGAGGGCGCGAATAAATTCAGTAATACTGAGACGTTTGTCGCCATTCGCGTGGATATCGACGATTGGCGCTGGTCCGGCGTGCCATTCTACCTGCGCACCGGAAAACGGTTGCCAAGCAAATGTTCAGAAGTCGTGGTGTACTTTAAAAACCCGGCGCTGAATCTATTCCATGATTCTTATCAGCAACTGCCGCAGAACAAACTGATTATTCGTCTTCAGCCTGACGAAGGGATCGAAATTCAGATTTTAAACAAGATCCCGGGTCTGGATCATAAGCACCGACTGCAGACGACCAAGCTGGATCTCAGCTTCTCCGAAACGTTCAATCAGGAGCATCTGGCGGACGCTTACGAGCGTTTGCTGCTGGAAACGATGCGAGGTATTCAGGCGTTGTTCGTTCGACGTGACGAAGTGGAAGAAGCCTGGAAATGGGTAGATTCCATTATGGAAGCCTGGGATCAGGACAACGATGCGCCTAAACCTTATCAGGCTGGCACATGGGGCCCGGTGGCGTCCGTGGCGATGATTACCCGTGATGGCCGTTCCTGGAATGAAGTCGAATAGTCATTATCCGCTGCCTGCGGCTGTCGGGCGCTAAGCGGTAATAAATCCTGGCGCGGTCTACTGATGGGGCGACCGCGCCAAATTAATCAATGTCCATTGGGTATGACTGGAGAAAGCGCTTAATGAAAAACTGGAAAACCAGTGCGGAACAGATTTTGACGGCTAGCCCGGTTATTCCGGTGATCGTCGTAAATAAACTGGAACATGCGGTTCCGATGGCGAAAGCCTTGGTCGCCGGCGGCATCCGCGTACTGGAACTCACGTTGCGCACCGAATGTGCGGTAGAAGCGATTCGCCTGATTGCGAAAGAAGTGCCGGACGCGATCGTGGGGGCGGGAACGGTAACCAATCCTCAGCAACTGGCACAGGTGGTCGGTGCCGGCGCGCAGTTCGCCATCAGCCCAGGTTTGACTGAACCGCTGTTGAAAGCGGCGACGGCGGGCGATATTCCGCTGATTCCAGGTATCAGCACCGTTTCAGAACTGATGCTGGGTATGGATTACGGATTGACTGAGTTCAAATTCTTCCCGGCTGAGGCTAACGGTGGCGTGAAAGCCCTGCAGGCTATCGCAGGTCCGTTCAGCAAAATCCGTTTCTGCCCAACCGGCGGTATTACGCCGAACAACTATCGCGACTATCTGGCGCTGAAAAGCGTGCTGTGCGTAGGCGGCTCATGGCTGGTGCCAGCTGACGCGCTGGAGTGCGGCGATTATGGTCGCATCACAGAACTGGCTCGTACCGCCATTAACGGCGCTCAAGCCTGATTTGGCACATCGAACGCGGACATAGTGTGAATGACGCTTTGACCGTGTATCGCGCCAGCGCTAAACCATCTCTTCGGAGATGGTTTTTTGTTTGACGATGACCCCAATTTGGTCGTTCGCTGGACTGCGCCCAAACTCTTTAATCCCTTTTATCAATTGATTAGGATCTGCCAGCCGCTGTTTTACAAGACCTGGCCCTGCAATCCCTCGTGTGATGTCTCTATGGCTCTTGCAGGCTGGGCTTTCGATGCATCACTTAGTGAAAACTGATCTCACTAAATCCGCAACAGTTGTGGTACTCCTCAAAGCCAGCATGCGCTGCGGCTATCAGTGTATTATTCACCGCTGCATCATCCCCAATTATGGGACGAATAAACGTGTAATGCGTGAAGCTTCCGGACGTGGCGCATGGATATTGCTTTACGCGATTTGATGCTTTGCCTGTACCAACCG
The DNA here is from genome assembly GCF_015999465.1 of Lonsdalea populi. Lineage (NCBI taxonomy): Bacteria > Pseudomonadati > Pseudomonadota > Gammaproteobacteria > Enterobacterales > Pectobacteriaceae > Lonsdalea > Lonsdalea populi. The sequence continues at coordinate 1,994,753 of NZ_CP065534.1, read as the reverse complement.
TTTTCATCCTATGTCCAATGTTGTCTGGGCCTATTCTCCAGATGTCAATCGACACGCTCGGGGTGATACCCATGATTGCTCGGCGATAGTGTGAGATATCGAATGAGGCAGAGAAAAAGGGCGCAGGCAGGCTGCGCCGCTATATGTCAACCGTTGGCCTGGACCGCGGCGGCGGCGGCTTTGGCGCGCTGCACGGCAGCGTCTGTTGTAACACCCATCGCCAACGCGACGCCCATTCGACGCTGGCCGTTAATTTCCGGCTTGCCGAACAGGCGGATTTGCGTCTGTGGCCGCAGAGCTTGCTCCAGTCCCTGATAGCGGACGTCGCTGCTGGTCAGACTTGGCAGTATCACGGCAGAAGCGGCAGCGCCGTATTGGCGAATGGCGCCAACCGGCAGGCCGAGGAAAGCGCGAACGTGCAATGCGAACTCGGACAGATCCTGCGAGATCAACGTCACCATTCCGGTATCGTGCGGTCGCGGCGAAACTTCGCTGAAAATGACCTCATCGCCACAGATGAACAGTTCAACGCCGAATAGGCCGTAGCCGCCGAGCGCTTTAACGACCTTGCCGGCGATAGCTTTTGCCCGCTCAAGCGCCACAGCGCTCATCTGCTGCGGCTGCCAGGATTCACGGTAGTCTCCATCCTCCTGGCGGTGTCCAATCGGAGCGCAAAAATGAAGGCCATCGACGGCGCTGACGGTGAGCAGGGTGATTTCGAAATCAAATTTCACCAGCCCTTCAACAATCACTTTTCCGCCTCCGGCCCGTCCGCCTTCCTGCGCATAGCGCCAGGCCGAGTCCAGTTGCTGCGCGTCACGAATCAGGCTCTGGCCTTTCCCTGATGAGCTCATGACGGGTTTTACAATGCAGGGAAAACCCATGTTCTGCGCGGCTTCGCGAAAACTTTCAGCGTTGTCGGCAAACTGGTAGGGAGAGGTCGGAACGCCTAGCGTTTCCGCAGCCAGACGGCGAATGCCTTCCCGATTCATGGTTAATCGGGTGGCCTGAGCGCATGGGACGACGCGCTGCCCCTGTTTCTCAAGAGCCACCAGCGTCTCGGTGGCGATGGCTTCGATTTCGGGGACGATGTAGTCAGGTTTTTCCTGAGCAATCAGCCGTTCGAGCGCTTCGCCGTCCAGCATGTTAATGACGTGACTACGGTGAGCGACCTGCATGGCCGGCGCATCGGCGTAGCGATCCACCGCGATGACTTCAATTCCCAAACGTTGGCATTCAATCGCCACTTCTTTTCCTAGCTCGCCCGATCCCAGCAGCATGACGCGGGTGGCTCCAGGACGCAGGGCGGTTCCAATTGTTAACATAAAAGTAGTATCCGAGGCGGTTAATAAGAATTCCGGCGCAGTATAAACGAAACCGTTTGCGTGCGCATCCGGCGGACATTTCAAGTTATTTGGATGGTGATTTTGCAGAGGCAAGTAAGGGGGGAAGAAAACCGTCATCACTTGACCGATGACGGCACTAACGGATCATTTACCGTTAGGGTCGTAGGGCAGGGTGGAGAACTGCAAAGAAAGCTGACGATAGAAGCTGACCCGTTCGCGGAAATAATCGCGCAAATGTGCGGGCTGCTGTTGTTCAAGCACGTCAGGGATGACCGGCATGTTATAGCGCTCTTTGAAAGCGACGCCGGAAGCGGCGAGATCGACGTTTACTTTTTCCATCTCTTCGAATGGAAGGTCGGCCAGATTATGTCCCATGATGTCCTCCTGTGTATGGCGCGACAAACATAAAACAGCCCGGATAAAATGGCAAGTTACGTCAGGCTTTGCTTAGACGCCTCTGTTTTTATGGCAAGGAAAATGAGTCGTTAAATTAAATTTCCAATAATGAAAATCATTATCAAATCAAATTTGATGTCGACAGAGAACAATGAAAACCATTCTCATAGATAAATGATAATACTTTGAATTTGGGATAAAAATAATGAGATCATTAGTTAATAGTATGTTTTTAATTTTTATATTTTTGTGCATAATGCCTTTCGAATAATCCCCTGTCAGTGGAAAAGGATTTAACATGTTAAAAAAAGAAATGATTGAAAAGCTGAATGAACAGCTGAACCTAGAGTTCTACTCAGCCAACCTGTATTTGCAGATGAGCGCGTGGTGTGGAAATAAAGGCTTTGAAGGTGCATCGGCTTTCCTGAAGTCTCACTCTCAGGAAGAAATGGAGCACATGCAGCGTCTGTTTGACTACCTGGACGATACGGGAAGTATGCCGATCCTCGGCGCTATCGAAGCTCCGCCGGTAGAATTCGACTCTCTGACTGATATTTTCAAGTTGACCTTCGAACACGAACAGTTGATTACCGGAAAGATTAATGAACTCGCGCATGCGGCCATGACGTTGCAGGATTATTCCACGTTTAATTTCTTGCAATGGTATGTAGCTGAGCAGCATGAAGAAGAGAAGCTGTTCAACTCTATTCTGGATAAATTGGCGATGGTAAGCACTTCCGAAGGTGGACTGTTCTTTATCGATCAAGATCTCAAAAGAATGGCAGCCAGCACCACGCCTGCTGCCTGATAACGGCACAAAGGCGATGCTGATGCTGATGCTGTGTCGCCTTATATTTTTTTTCCAATCCCCCCCTGGCTCGACTTCTCTCAAGTCAGTCGTTATGATCCCACTGCGTTTATTCGTGACGGCATAAGTCAAAAATCCTTGTAAATACGACGATCTATTCTGCTGTGGAAATCAAAATGAAAAATTTAATTTGGCTCCTGTTAACGGCCGCTTTTTGCGCTTCAGCGCACGCGGCGGCGGGGATCGCGAACATCAGCAAACTGCAATATGGCGATAACTGGGCATTTACTCGTGAAGAAGTGCAGTTGATCTGCCGCCCCGGTAACGCGCTCTATGTCATCAATCCCGGCACATTGATGCAATATCCGCTAAACGATGTCGCGCGGACACAGGTTCGACAGGGTAAGGTTAACGCTCAGTCGCTGGATATCATCCTGCTGGACGATCCCCGCCAACCCGGGCAGAAAAAAAGTTTGCAACCGTTTGTGAGCCGTGCGCAACAGCTGTGCAAGTGACCTAAGCGTTCTTCATCCAACATGTTATTGATGGTGGGAGAGCTACGATGACCAAGTTCGTGATCACAAAAATGTGTTTAATAACGGCTAAAAGTACTAAGTTGGCTCATACATAGCTGGAAAAGGGAAATGCCTCGTCTACGCTTAAAGGGTGGGTTCCCAAGCCTGCGTCAATGCCAACTTTTAGCGCACGGCTCTACCCCAGAGCCATTTCCCTAGACCGAATACAGGAGTCGTATTCGGTCTTTTTTTATTGATTGTTTTTTTCTAGCCCGAATACAATATCCGTCTTTTTTATAAAAGGTATATTCTTTAGCCCTCCCCTGACCCTGCTTCATTCGTTCGATATTTAATATATTGAACTGACTAGATAATTCAGGATCATTGGCAATTGCTAGCCAAAACGCTTTACGGAATTGGTCGAAGTGGGTAAATGTTTTGCCATTCAGCTTATCGGCAATCTGAGTGGGTATTAGCGCTCCTAGCCCTGAGCTGGCGGCTTCCAGCCACTTTCCTTCCCCGGTCAGTATTTCTCTTTGTCCCGTCACGGTGCCCGGTTCATCTCTTGCTGTCGACTTTAGGTAAACATAGATCGGTTTAGTTGCAGGAAAACACGCGTGACCACTGCCAATGTCGTTTAGACGGGCGGCTTCCGGCATAGTAAAAATCCCTTTACTGTAAAGACCACTTTAATGTTGCTTGAAAGTCAGACGTCAGACAGTTAGCCACCTCGGCATTGTAGGTAGCTACAATTAGTTAAATCGAACACCTGAGATCGTTGTCATTTCATGCATAAAGGGTCATTCCGTAAGCGTCAAGTCTTGGCGATAAGGGTCCTGCATTTTTCTATCGATGGAAGAAAGAAGATAAGTCTCTAGGTGATTTCAAACGGTGGGTAAAAACGCTTTGTCCGGGGTTGCTTGTAAAGAATGCTACTGCATAGCGCGTCATCGTCTAACCAACACCTGGTGTGTTGAGTGACGGCAGCGACGAATTTTTGGCGACAAATACGGATGACTACCGCCCTTAAAACAAAAGTACCAAAGTGACAGAGGGGGGAACAACGTTCATCTCTCTGGCACTTGTGCGTCGTCAGTCATTCAATACAACTGGCACGGGATAACCCGAAGCTATCGCTTATCACCGCATTATTCTGCTGTCACTGTACCAACGCAAAGTCACGCGTTCACCGGTTTTCATTGCCGGGAGGTCAGCGCCGTATTTTGCTCGGACCTTTTTGGGCCGTAGGCATTAAAACTAAGAATATCCAGAAAGGGTAGAATCAACGCCTGCCGAGTGGTTCCTTCAGTGGTGCAATGTTCAGAGCCTTTTTGACATGCTCTATATGATTTTTTAGCCGAGCCTTGAAGCTTTTCATTCCTTAATCACACAGAGGAAATGGTGGTTGAAAATAAAAGAACCTCTTCATTTTTGCTTCACTCTTTCACGCAAATACTTTCTACATATTCGTCAATTTTCGTAAGTCGGACTTGGAATAAGTCGATCATGTGATCTTGTTCTGGCTCAGGAAGTTGACGAAATAATTTAAGCATTCGCATTTCACGTTCTTTCAGTCCAGAGCCTTCGTCTACTTTTTTACCAAACAGCCAGGCGACAGAAACACCGCTAGCATCCGCTACGGCGAGTGCGGAGGCTTTGCTTATCGTTCCCGTTCTAAACCATCCGGTAACCGCTTGCTTGCTAACGTTTGCGGCTCTGGCCATATCGGCTTTGGAAAAACCGTTGATATTGAGTTCAGCGAGTCTGGAAATAAGACGATGGTCTAGATCTTTCATTAGCATAAGGTTTATTTTAAGCCGAGATTTTAGTTCGGCGTGGTTAAGTACAAGTTGACTTTTATAAAAGTAATTCTGTTTCGCCACATGAATATATTCAGGGTAAAAAATGTCAAGTGATGTTCTGATTAAAAATAACCATGTAGCAAGTGTGTTGTTATTGTAAGGTTAATTTACGCTTGATGCCATGTAGCGAAATGATGTCACTCTGGTAATGTTTTTCTCTCTATTAAATAACTGGCACCATCGATGTGTGATTATTTCCCATTGACCCTCGTATTTAACTAGCTTCATATTATCGGATCAACAGTTATTGGTCATGAACTGAGTGAGAGATTAGTTTAATTCGGCATCAACGAACTTTTGAAGGCGACTTCACGGGTGGAGATAACCTTATAGTGTTGGGATAACAGCATGAAGCAAAGCTGAATTTTACGGGAGGTTGAGTCTGCATGGTTAGTTATAATATGGCTGCGCTTGAGAAGCGCCTTAGGATGCTCAGCGGTTATCCAGTTAGAGTCAAGCGTCAACGTCATAGCTGACCTTAAGGTGGCGTAGGCCACCTTAAGGTCAGCAAACACCGAAGGGACCTTCTTCCCGATAGTGCTTAACGGCATCGGCCGCAACGAGGATCTCTTTTTTTAATGCGTCATCCACCCGGACGCACCAAAGTTTGTCATCTTCGATTTTGTGGATAACCATCCTGGGCCCCCCGGTTTTGCTCTGGATAACATCACCTTCTTTAAACATAAATTCTTCCTCAGTTGGGTAATTTATTTTTATTATAGCAAGTTTACCCTATTTGGCGGTTATATCACGACGAAATGAGTCAACGAATAACCCTTGAATAGCACAACGGTTTTTCGCGTCAAAAACATGAATTTTCATCGTCTAATGCTATGAACAGATGGATAAAACCTGGCTTAACGATGTTGAATTTAATCCTGCTTTCGTCTGACAGGACTTATATTCAGTAACTCCAAAAAGGAAATGGCATGAAATTAGATAATATTATTAGCATAAAAACAATCGCGGTCTTGGCTTTATTTTTTATGGATGTATCAGTGGCGAAATCACCTGTTTTTAGCGATGAACAGGTAAAAAAATCCATTATTCAGGATTCAATCAGCAATTATCCACGAAATTGTCCATGCCCTTATAACTTAGCTAGGAATGGTAGCCGGTGCGGCGGTCGAAGCGCATGGCGTCGGGCTGGGGGCTATGCCCCTATTTGCTATGAAAATGAAGTATCAAAACAGATGGTTGAGGCGTGGAGGAGTCAGCATTAACCGATGCGATACCCTGACGTCATCATTGTGGAAAACAGGTTCTAAATTCTGCCATGAATGCCCTGATTGTTTTTTAAAACATTAATGGCGGTTTGCATGGCGATTTTATCATCACGCCGTTTCTGGCGGCCCTGCATGACCTGCAGAAACTCCAGCAGGGTGCGTGTATTGACGGGACGGCCAATTTTCATCACTTCCAGAACGGCGTTGCCTAAAATAATTTTGACAGGAGGAAGTTGAGCGGGATACCAGTCAAGGGTGTCTTCTGATTTCATACGAAAAATCTCTGGGAAGGGCAGTATAGCACGGTGTCGTTCTTCGGTTCACAAACTCATCCGCTCATGTTCGCTGTTAATAAGCTCTTTACCGGGTCAGTGAGGTGTCCTTCATGAGAAATGTTGAACCTGATGGTATCCTGCCTGCTACTTGGTTGGGAAGGAAAAGGCGCTCACGACGAATAAGAGGATGGGAAGTCTGGGCTGACCTGAATGCCTGTTGTGTATGTCAAGAAATGCATCCTGATAGCATCATGGTGAAGCCTCAATTGATGTCAGCCCGGGGACGGAAGCGCTCCACGTTCAAAATCACTATTCCGTCCGGTTATTATTATTTTTGTCGCTACCTGTATCCTTATCCCCTTGGTCGCGGGCGCGACGCTGAAGAAACAGCTCTATCGTCTGATAACCCGCAATCCCCAGTGCTGCGCCAATGCCATCAATGGCTATGGAGGACAGCGTCGGGAATTGTATCAACGCGACACCGGCAATCATCGACACAAAACCTCCCAGTAATAATCGACCGGTAAATTGCCCTAGGCTAATGGGTTTGCCACTGATTAGAATTTTGCCTACGGCAATCAGCAGGCCGATAAGGAATAGCGACATAATACTTTTATCTGTTTCACTCATGATGTTAATTCCTCTTTTAGGACGTTCTATGGGGACAAACTCTCCCTTGGTCAATGCATCCCCCGTCCAAACGGTAATTTAAGCTGGGTTTAATTAGCTTCCCTATGGCTCGACACGGACCAGGAAGAAAATACTGATCGTTCCTCATTCGCCACATTGCGATGCCTGTACCGTTATGTAACCAGTTTAAGTCCATTGAGGGCCAGTGCCGGGGGTTGTATGAGCCCAGAGCAAACAGTGGGTTAAGAAAAAGGAGGGATGGCGGGATTGAGGCATGCCGCTGAACTCAGCGGCAACCAACAGAGAGTATTGATACGCAAAATTGTATTGCAGTCAATTTGTAGTGACGGTGTTACTTATTGTCACCTTCAATCTCGCGTTTGGGATCGCGTGAGGAATGAGTGCTCTGACGTTTAGCCTGATACATCGCCGTGTCTGCTTCGTGAATGAAGTGATTAACATCCAGACGATCATATTTACCTAAGAGAGCAATACCCACGCTGGCGGTAAGAACGATGTCATGGCTGTGAATGCGAGTGGGCTTTTCAATGCGTTCTTTCAGCGTGCGGCAGATCTCCTCTACTTCACCCGCCATGTCTTTGCGTTCATGCAGCACCATGACGAACTCATCTCCCGACAACCGTCCGATAAGATCGTTGGGTCGAGTATTTTGGCCTAAGATGTGTGCAAAAGTTTTGATTACCCGATCGCCAAATTCGTGTCCGTAATGGTCGTTGTAGTGTTTGAAGTTATCCAGATCGAAGAACAGCAACGCCAGACCGCTCTGCCGAGGCTTCATCGCAAGCTGGTTAAGGTAGGAGATAACGGCGCGGCGGTTGGGCAATCCGGTGAGATGATCGTGATTGGCTTCAAATTTAAGCTGATCGCGAAGAGACGTCAGATCGGTTATATCGGTGGAAAAGACGTAGACGCCTTGTGCCGGCGGTTCTGCCGGGACCATCTGCGTATGATAGGTGGTATGGACTCCGGGAGGCAAGTCGACGGTATGTTCAATATGTACCGGGTGCCGGGTTTTGCGCACCTTATCCAATAACGGCATGAACAGTTGGCGCTCCTTTGCACGCAAAACTGTGCTGAGATGCGAGTTAATGGGCTCATTCCCTTGACTTCCCAGCAGCACTTTAAGGTGATGATTCGCGAAGGTGAAGATATTTTCCGGGCTGATGCAGGAGATCATCGCGGGAATATGATCGGTAATATCCTGAATAAACTGATGGCTGCGCTGCAGCTCTTCCGTGCGTTGCTCTACGCGTTGCTCCAACTCCTTACTTAGCGTAAGTAGCGCGGTTTCTGAGGCTTTCTGATTGCTGATGTCGGTTATCGCCAGCAGCAGGCCATGCTGACTGCCATCGGGGTTGTACAGAAGAGCCACCGAAACCATCGCCCACATCAACGAGCCGTCCATCCGGTAATAGCGCTTCTGAAACGTCGTATTGCGATTGCCCTTTTTTAGAAGGTTATCGTAACGCTCTTTGGTCAGCGCGAGATCGCCCGGGTACGTCACACTTTCCATCGTGGTCTGCAACAGCCCTTCCTCGGTATACCCCAGCATTTTGCAGATCGTATGGTTGACTCTGATCGGTTTTTTATCCGGCGTCATCAGCACAAGGCCAATGGCTGCCTGAGAAAAAATCTGACGGTTGACGTAGTCCGCCCGGTGAAGCATATCCCGCGTGCTTTCGGCTTCGGCCTGCATCTCAACTCTCTGCAGATAGGTTTGCACCACATAAGCCATATCGCTCAGGTGTTCGAGTTTTTTACTGGTGAATTTAACCGGCTGACTGTGATAAAGGCAAAGAGCCCCCAGAGGAATACCGTAGAACGAGCGTAGTGGATAACTAGCATGGAATCGGACCTGTTGCTTGCCCGTCACCAACGGATTAGCGCTGAATCTGGTATCTTTACGCGCGTCGGGAACGATAAGCGGCGCGTTGGAAGCCACCGCGTGGACGCAAAACGAGATCGACAACGGTGTTTCCGAGTAGGGGAAATTTCGCCGTGATAGCGACCATTGGCGGTCGGTGTCAATTAACGAGATCACCACGCTGTCAACCTCGAAGAAGGACTGGGTAATGCGGGTGATACGTTCCAATTCTTCGACCGGTCGCGTATCCAGGATATTCATCATACGTAGAAGGGCACTCCGTTGTTCCTGTGCGCCGGCGTCGAGAGGCGGAATCATGGTTATGCCTTAAGTTATTAGCTGTTGTGGTCAATACCCAGATGGAGGGTGGTTCAATAAGAGAATAGCCATCCCGGTATGTATAGAGGTTGTCAGGCCTAAAATCCCGTACCCCAGTGTGGCCGCACGTTCACCTTAAACAAGAGGAAGCATGTTGAAGCTGAGTGACAGCAGAAACGCGCCTCTTAGGAAGAGAACGCACGGGTTCCATTTCGGCATAAAACAACACTCGGGGTTTTATGCCGAAAATGTCCGCCGCTTATAGCGTAAGTGACTGCTGCTGAGTTGCATTATAGCCAGAAACTCCCATGCACCAGAGATTTCTCACTAGAACTGACTAATAAGAAAGAAAAATTATATGGAAAACAATTCATACTTGCCAATAAACCACTCCGTAAATGCCAATAAGGTGATCAGCCGATGACGCTCGCTATGGCGTCATGCCGACTCTTCGCGTGTGTGGACGCAGGCGCCGTTAACGTAAGTTTTGGCCACATTGCGGTCATCGCCTTGCATCATTAAGGCAAACAGTTTCTCATCCAGCGTGGTCGCCCGATCCTGGCGTAGTTGCTGCAATGGCGTGTTCGCCCAGTCGAGTACGACGAAATCCGCTTCTTTGCCCGGCAGGAAGTTTCCCAGCTTGTCATCCAATGACAGCGCCTCCGCGCCTCCTAACGTCGCCTGGTACAAACCTTCTCGGGCGGACAGTCTCTCGCCCAGCAACTGTTGCACCTTGTAACCCTCGTTCAGCGTTTGCAGCAGCGATAAACTGGTGCCTGCTCCGACATCCGTTCCCATACCCACGCGGATTCCGGCTGCTTTCAGCGAGTGTAATGGAAACAATCCGCTGCCCAGAAACAGGTTGGAACTTGGGCAGAAGGCGACGGAGGAGCGACTGCTAGACAAGGTGTCAACTTCGTCTTTTTCGAGATGAAGGGCGTGTGCGAACAGACAACGAGGGCCGGTCAGACCGTGATGGTGATAGACATCCAGATAGTGGCGATGCTCGGGAAATAAGGATTTGACCCAGGCGATTTCCTGCTTGTTCTCACTAAGATGCGTTTGCATATAAACGTCCGGAAACTCGCGCAGCAGTTCACCCGCCAGTCTTAATTGTTCCGGCGTTGAAGTCGGCGCAAAACGTGGCGTTACCGCATACAGCAGCCGCCCATGATGATGCCATTTTCGAATCAGGGCTCGGCTGTCCTGATAGCTTTGTTGCGCGTCATCGCACAGCGCGGCAGGCGCGTGACGATCCATCATCACTTTTCCGGTAATCAGCCTCATCGCTTTATCTGCCGCCGCGCTAAATAGCGCGTCGACGGACTGGGGATGCATCGTCGCAAAAACCATCGCGCTGGTGGTGCCGTGTCGCAGGAGTTCACGGATAAACACGTGGGACATTTGGTGGGCATAGTCGGCATCCGCATATTTTTGCTCGGTCGGGAACGTATAGGTATTCAGCCATTCCAGCAGTTGTTCACCGTAGGAGGCGATCATTTCGACCTGGGGAAAATGGACGTGAGTATCGATGAAGCCGGGCATGATCAACTGACCCCGATAATCCCTTACCGCCATAGGGACCAATTCGTCGGCGGCGACGTCTGCATAATTCATCGCCTTTAGCACCTTACCATTCCGGACAATCAACAAACCATCGTCAATAAAGTGGGTGGCTTCTTCTGGGTGGTGCCGTGGGTCGGCGGTGAAATAAAGCAGGCTGGCGCGGTACGCCTGAGTTTCAACGGCATCAATCATTCACTCCTCCATGAAAAGATTCGATAGATTTGTCCATAAATAAGGTCTCAGAACATTCATTGATGGCAATGGAAAACATCGGCTGATTTTTGAGTGTGTTCTCCTGCGGCAGCAATTCGTCTTCTTGCTGGCGCAGTCCTGCATGGGGACTGATCTGTGTGCAAGTGGCTGAAAATCAGTAAACGCCACTTGATACTAAAAGCAGGGGCCGGCGGGCGTCAATAAAGCGGGCGACTGAAAGGTCGAAGATGATTGAGACTACGCGGGAAACGGTGGGTCTCAAGAAATCGCACGGGAGGGGGAAAACCGCCCCCCTAACCCGGTAGGGATGATGGAGTAATTAGGGCGGCGGAGGCGGGTTACCGGCGGGGGCCTCTACGGGGTCGACTTTGCCTGGCACCATGATCGAACGGGTGACGGCTTCCAGTGTAACGAATGTATGCCCGCAATTGACGTTGGTACATTGGTGGTAGCGCTCCTTGGCGCCATCCGACAGATATCGGCTGGAACGCGCATGGGCGGCATGGTGGCATAAAGGGCAATGCATCATGGTGGTATCTCCTTAAACAGATTCATCTATTCAACATATCTTTTATGGTGAAATTTTCCGTTTGAATTTGCAAATAAATTTCGAAAAAAATAAATTCATATCTTCGTATTTTTCGGTGAATTATATGTAATATATTGTTTTTAAGAAATAAAGTTACTTACCCCTCGTGAAGAGTAACTCGGTGTTGTGACTTAAATAATTCACATTATGAGTTTTTCTCTGCTTGGGTCTAAAAAGAGCAGGTATTGGTTTGGTGCTTTCATTGGCGGAGCGCGTTGGATATCATCTGCGCGCTACGTCACGGAATCCGTCTGGACAGCAAATTTATTATGGTCGGGCTGTTTTACTGTCGGAAATATTTGTTTACAGTGTAAGCCCAGGTTAACAGCCCGAAGAAGAGTTATTGGAGACTAAGCGTGACAGGTTCCACCCCCTTAGACGTTCGCCAGCTCATTAACGAACGCCCCCTCGGCGCCTATCAAAAGCTGATTATCATCCTTTCATTCTGCATTATTGCATTGGACGGTATGGATATCGCCATCATGGGCTTTATCGGTCCTTCGCTCAAAGCAGCGTGGGGAATTGGCAACGCTGAGCTGGCAATTGTCATCAGCGCGGCATTGGTGGGGCTGGCTCTGGGGGCCATGATTTCTGGACCTCTGGCCGACTGGCGTGGACGCAAAGTGGTCATCATCAGCAGCGTATTCCTATTCGGCTTATGGACGCTGTTAGCAGCGTTCTCCCAAAATGTACAGCACCTGGTAATTTTCCGCTTCCTGACCGGGCTGGGGCTGGGGGCCGCTATGCCCAACGTAGGAACGCTGGTTGCGGAATATGCGCCGGAAAAAAAACGCTCGTTTATCATCACCATCGTGTTTTGCGGCTTTAGCGTGGGCGCGGCGGCGGGTGGGTTTGCCGCTTCCTGGCTGATCCCAAAGTGGGGCTGGCATACGGTTCTTATCATGGGAGGCATTTTGCCGCTGCTGCTGCTGCCGTTTTTGGTGGTCAAACTGCCTGAGTCCGTCAGATTTCTGGTGACCAAACGCGCGAATTCTGAACGCATTCACCGCATCGTCGACAAAATTGCGCCGGGTGTTAGCCAACTCGGCACTCGGTTCGCTATGCCTGCTGAAAACAAAAAAGCGTTGTTCGCCATGCGGTTAGTGCTGTCTAAAGAGTACCGTTTTGGCAGTTTCATGCTGTGGGGCGGCTATTTCCTCGGGTTGTTTATGGTGTACTTGTTAGGCAGTTGGCTACCTACTGTGATCAAAGAGGCGGGGATGACGGTCACTCAGGCGACGGTCATCACCGCTTTGTATCAGTTCGGCGGCGCTTTCGGCTCGCTGTTCGCCGGTTGGCTAATGGATCGTATCAATCCGCATCTGGCCCTTGGCGTTATCTATGCGGTGGGCGGTGTGGCGACGGCGCTGATCGGGCTGTCGGAATCCTATTTTGTTTTACTGGCTTTGCTGGCATCGTTCAGTGGTTTTTGCCTTAACGGCGCGAATACCGGCATGAATGCGCTTTCCGCACGTTTCTATCCGACGATCGCGCGTGCGACTGGTTCGGGATGGATGCACGGCGTTGGGCGGATGGGCGCCATCATAAGCGCATTTGCCGGTGCACAGGTGCTGGGCATGGAATGGAGCTTCGGTGTGATGTTTGCTGTTCTGGCACTACCGGCTTTTCTGACGGCCTTGATGATTTTGGCGAAAGGTCAGTTTGTCTGTCGTCATCGTTCCGTCGCTTTCATTCATTGAACCTCAGCAGTATTGTCTTGAGCGCCAGGGTGGAGGTGGCCGGGAACCAGACGCTGGAGAACCGGTGCAGGTATTGTTTATCCTGCTGCTCCAAGCTTTTTCCTGGTCCTCATTTCTTTATCGCATAATAGCATCACACCTGCGGGATATGATATCGCACCACTATTGACCCCGTAAGATAAGCAATGGAACTTCAATATGTGAAGTTATCATGTGATAAAGGCGCGCACGGTATCAATTATTTCCTAAAATTAAATAGGTGTGTAGCTACTTTATATTCATTTTTGCCATGCTCTGGTTCGAAATTATATTATCAGCTACTGCTTGGTGAATGTTTTCAGTACAGGGATTGGTAATATGATCAGCGGGATAAGCATGAATATAAGACAATAAAAAAGGTGTTTTTTTATCCGGTTTAATGAGCGGAAGTTTTTTTCAGAGGGTTTGAGAAATAAAAGGGGAGGGGTTGATGAAATATCAATACTCCCATTTCTTATGCTTCTGATAACATTGCGCATTGCGTGAATTCCCTGTTTTTTTAGGTGAAAAACGGAATATCACCAATAGAGGTAATGAGGCGGGAGTGTCAGTTTTTCATCAAATGACCAACCCAGAGAATCCCAAATAGCCTTTAATAGCCTTTAATAGCCTTTAGTAGGAATCGTCATCTGGTCAATAGACATCAAGTAGAAATGGAACTATTTTTAATGGGTCGTATAAAGAAAATAGATTCATTAACCTCTACGTCGATGATGATAAATGTCGTAAATGGCGGCAAGTGAATGTAGTCGACCAAGATTATACCTTGTCTGCAACATTCAGCCATTAAGGGATGCCGTGGGGGATCTTGTCTAAATGGAGTGCTGCTCGAACCAGGCTTTGAACCATTGAATGTCGCCGCTATCCTGTAGCGCCTGTTGGAAGTCTTCCGTTTCTACCGCACCATGAGCCAGATCGGCAATCAACGATATCGCTGCTTGCATCTCGTCAGGACGGATTTGAGATATTAACGTCATATCCGCAATCAGCCTGATTCTGGCCAGTGTCAATTCTTGGTTTTTGAGATGTTCCACAATAGTCTGCCTGTTTTTATGACTGTATTTATATACAGTATTTTATAGAATGCTATATTCGTCAACCCATAACTGTCCACGGGGTTTCAGAGGCGGCTTCTTACAGCTAAAGACGGGATCTATGATTATAACACATTGATTAAAAATGAATCGTTACATCGTTTATCCTTGTGAAGCTTGAAAAGCCGGGTTTGCGGTCGAATGCGGCAATTTTTTCAATTAGTAAGTAAGTTAACTGAGCCTTTGCACTGGAATTTTGGATAAAAGGCCTCATTATTTTCATGCTGGGAAGGGATAAAATTGTAATATCATCAGACGCCGCATGATTTTTCTTCGACAATTGCAGCGGTGACGGTTTTTAGGGCGGTTAAGACATACAACGCATCTATTTCCATGCTCAAGAGGTGTTTTTGAACAGAGAAAGTAATACCACAGCAACGGTGTCTATGCTGGGGCGAATCCTGTCAAGCTATGGGGTAAAAACACAAAAGGAATTGAGCGAAGCAACAGGCATTCCGGCAAATACCATTAGCAATTGGGTTCAGCGAGGCAGTATCCCCGGCAATATTATCCTCAAATGCGCGCTTGATAATGGCGTCGATGCGGGGTGGTTGGTGACCGGCGAATTTATCGATACGCCTGAGATGCTGCATCAAGACGTGAACCTTAAGGGCAAAGCGCTCTATGATCAGATTTTGGCTTCAGGCGGCCGAGCGGTGTTACGGCGTATGCTTGATGCCTATGGCTTTAGCACGCAAAAAGAGCTCGGTGAGCTGCTGGATATTGCGCCAGGCACTATCAGCACCTGGATCCGTCGTGATTTCTTTCCGGGTGACGTTGTGGTGGCGTGCGCGCTGGATACTGGGGTATCGCTGGAGTGGTTGGCGATAGGTAAAGGATCTCCCCACCATATAGGACATCACGATGCAAACGACACGGGAGATACCGTTCTGGTGCCGCGGAAGACGCTCAAGGCCGGTAAATTGCAGGAGTCATGTGACTGGAAAGCGGATAACGCATTCTTACCTGCTGGCGTGCATTCACCTCTCCTCGTGGAAGGGACTACGGCGTCATGGCTGGTGGACACCGGCGTGTCCTGCCTGGGGAACGGACGCTGGCTGCTAGACATAGACGGCAGAAACGACATCTATGACGTTTCTCTGCTGCCGGGGAAGAAGATCTCCGTTACCGGCAACGCTGCTCAGTTTCAGTGCGGCGCGGATGAAGTTTCGCCAGTAGGGCTGGTACTGCTCACGATCACCCGTAATGCTTGACGGAGTGAAGCGTCTATCGTTTCGCTCTGCCTCACGCAATTGAAATGGTTATCCATTGGCTGGAGCGGGATTAACAAAGGAGCTTAGCGTGTAAGTGGGAGGTGTGTTCGCCGCATCTTAGCCGCAGTGCCTGGTGATTTTTCCGCCTTGGCTTGTGATGCAGTAGGGGCCATAGCGGGTCGTTACATATCTCGATACTCTTTTGCCGGGTGCCAGAACCCGTCGATAAAATCTTCAATGGGATAGCATCCACCATTTCGAATACGTTGCTCACTCATGGTTTTCAGACATTGTGTTTCTGTCTCATAAACGCCCGCAACCAGGTCTTCACAACTCCCGCCCAAATAGCAGACAAAAATCACCAATGCGAACATGCGATGTCTTCCTCTTGGTATGACTGAGAGCTTAAGATCTAACAGGCTAACGCAGGAAGTGTAGTTGAAAATGCGGGAAAAAGGGGATGCCGGATCAGCATCCCAGACGTGATGAGGTTAGTCGCCATAAGGCACGGCGCTGGCGCCATCGCGGACCAACTCGCGGGGTAGCGTATTTTTAAATCGGCTACCTATCCGTTTAGCTATCCCTAAAGGCGCATTGCGCCAAATCAGCAGAGCTTCACTGACATCGGGCATTGCTTCGGGATACACATCCTTTCCCTGAAACCAGGCTTGGGCCTCTGCGGCATTCAGTTCAAATGCTGCCGAGGCGATCTTATTTCCTAACGCGACAATGGCTTCATGCTGCCAGCGATAGCCTTTGGCGAAGCGCTCGGCTAGCTTGATACCCACTCTTGAAAAGCGGACTTTTCCGAGCAATGGCGTTAACGCGTTAGGGAATAGCCAGATTTCATCATCGCGTTGCCACAGTTGAAGCTGGTCTTCACTCCACTCTATTCCCTGCTGGCGAGCTGCGGCAATCAACGATTGCGCCACTTTGCCATGCAGCGGACTAAACGGGAATTTGCCCGTTTTGAAGCCGGGATGCGGCAAGGAAGCTATGCTGGCGGTTTTTCTCAGGCGTGCGACGAAGAACCCTTCGCTATCAAAAATCTGAGGGAATACGTGCAAAAAACCGTCCTCTGTCGCAGCCTTATGTGCCGTATGGAACAGCTTGCCTAAAGATTCAATCTCACAAGCGTCCGGGAATTGTGCCAATAGCCAGTGGCAAACATCTTGGTTTTCCTGGTGGTTGAGTGTGCAGGTGGAGTAAATCAGCGCTCCTCCGGGCTTTAACGCATGGAACGCGCTCACGATCAGCTCGCGCTGGGTTGCAGCGATGCTCGCGATGCTTTCCAGCGACCAATGACTCATCGCCGCGGGATCTTTTCTGACCACGCCTTCGCCCGAGCAGGGGGCATCCAGCAGTACTGCGTCAAAGCTTTCCGGCAACGCGCCGCCGAATACGCGTCCGTCGAAATGCGTCAGAGCGGTATTACTGACGCCGCATCGGTGCAAATTGGCATGCAACACTTTGACCCGGCTGGCCGCGTACTCGTTAGCGACGATGCCGCCCTCATTATTCATCAATGCGGCGATTTGCGTCGTTTTGGACCCGGGAGCTGCTGCCACATCCAGCACGCGTTGCGGCTGAGAACCGTTAGAGAACAGGGCGCTGACGGGCAGCATCGAGCTGGCCTCCTGGATATAAAACAATCCAGCGAGGTGTTCAAGCGTATTGCCGAGCCGCACGACTTCTTCGTCCGCATTCGAAATCCAAAATCCTGTATCACACCAGGGAATGGGTTCCAGCTTCCACCCGTGAGCGGAGGCAAATGCGCAGAAGTCCGTTACGCTAATTTTGAGGGTATTAACCCGGATACTGCGCCGCAGAGGTCGTTGGCAGGCCGCAACGAAGTCATCCATGGACAGATGGCCTGGCATGATGCGCTGAGTCGCATCGATAAATTCGGCTGAGAGCGTTGCTGGTATGTGTTTGGCCACTGGCAATTTCCGTTAGGGCAAAAGCAAAGCGCGGATTTTAGCATAAAAGTTATGACAAGCCGTCCCGGGGACGGCCTTTATAGCCTGGACGCTGCACGCGCGAGGCCGCTGGGACTCCAATTGGTGTCTGTTGGGAAGTAAGACTATCTCAAATTCTGCCGGAACTGCATTTGTTGATTTTATGCTAGTGAAGAAATCTAGTAGCATCCTGGCCTATATACTTATTTAATGGCACGTTGGTGTAAGCCATCGGGCAGTTTGGAAAGATAATCTTACCGTATGATGAAAAAACAAGAATTTTACGAAGAGTTGGTGAGGGATTTGTCGTCACTGATCGCGGGTGAAAACCGTTTTATTACTATACTGGCAAACAGCAGCGCCTTGCTGTTCGAACGCCTCGAACACGTAAACTGGGCCGGTTTTTACCTGCTTGAGCGGGACACGTTGTTCCTTGGCCCGTTTCAGGGGCGCGTCGCTTGCGTTCGCATTCCAGCGGGTAAAGGCGTGTGTGGTCGGGCGATGACGGAAAAACAGGTACAGCGGGTGGGGGACGTTCACTCATTTCCCGGCCATATCGCCTGTGATGCGGCAAGCAATGCAGAAATCGTATTGCCGCTGGTGGTCAATGGACAACTCATTGGCGTACTGGACATTGATAGCCCGGAATATCAGCGGTTTGATGCCGATGATGAAGCTGGGTTAAGGGCCGTTGTCTCAACGCTGAATACTCAACTGGCGAACAGTGATGTACTTAGTTTCATCAATTCTCTCAGTTGAGACACGGATAACGTAGCAATTGCCGATAGCGTCATTATAATGACGCCTGTTCATGCCTGCGCCGGTTGGCGAACCCGTTGTAATCAGGAAATTTCATGGAAAATCAACCTAAGTTGAAGAGTAGTAAAGAAGTCATCGCTTATCTGGCAGAGCATTTCCCGCTCTGTTTCTCTCTCGAAGGCGAAGCTCGGCCGTTAAAAATCGGTATTTTTCAGGATCTGGTCACCCGCGTGCCCGAGTCCGACAACATCAGTAAAACGCAGTTGCGTTCAGCATTGAGGCTTTATACCTCTAGCTGGCGTTATCTGTATGGCATCAAGCTGGGAGCCCAGCGTGTCGATCTGGACGGTTCGTCTTGCGGAGAACTGGAAGAGCAGCACGTAGAACATGCGCGCAAACAGTTGGAAGAAGCGAAAGCCCGTGTACAGGCACGTCGTACCGAACAGCAGGCGAAAAAACGGGCCGAACGGGGGGATGTCGCCGAACCCGTGCGTAAGCGTCCTTCCGCCGGTAAAAATGCGCCCCGCCGCGACAACGCCGCTTCCACCGCACGTAAGACACGCCAGGCTTCTTCCCGTACAGCGCAGACTTCTTTATCGGATCAATCGCACCAGCCTCGACAGGCTGTGACGGATATTTCCAGCCTGCATATCGGCCAGGAAATCAAAGTCAGAGCGGGCAAAAGTGCCATGGATGCCACTGTGCTTGAAGTCGCCAAAGATGGAGTCAGAGTTCAGTTGGCTTCAGGAATGGCGATGATCGTACGCGCAGAACACTTGCAGTTCTGATACGGAGGCCAACCTCGGCATGAACAAATTCGTAAAATCGACCGTGTTGGGCTGTCTTCTATTGGCGGGCAGCAGCTATGCTAATGAGAACATCACGCGGGTCGATCAGATTCCACAATTGCAGCCGGAAGCGCAGGATGCCACAGTCAGCGAGCGCGTCTCGTCACGGTTTTTGCGTTCTCATTACCGGCAATTCATGCTGGATGAGCAGTTCTCAGATAAAATTTTCGCTCGCTACCTCAACATGCTCGACTACAGCCATAACGTGCTGCTGGCGTCAGATGTAGCGCAGTTCGACAAGCGGAAAGGTCAGCTAGGTCAAGACCTGAACAACGGTCGATTAGACTTGCCTTATGCGTTGTATAACCTGGCGCAGAAACGCCGTTTTGAGCGCTATCAGTATGCATTATCGCTGCTGAACAAACCGATAAACCTCACAGGCAATGATTACATTGACCTCGATCGAGATAAAGCGCCGTGGCCGCAATCGCAGGATGAGCTAAATCGTCTCTGGGATGCAAAGGTCAAATTCGACTGGCTCAGTCTGAAACTGACGGAAAAAAGCGATAGCGAGGTCAAGGATATCCTGACTAAGCGCTATCAGGCTTCTCTTCGTCGTCTGGTTCAGACCAACAGCGAAGACGTTTTCCAGTTGGTGATGAACTCGCTCGCGCGTGAAATCGACCCGCATACCAGCTATCTCTCCCCGCGCAATACCGAACAGTTCAATACGGAAATGAGCCTGTCTCTTGAAGGCATCGGCGCCGTATTGCAAATGGATGAAGACTACGCCGTAATCAATTCCATGGTGCCGGGCGGCCCTGCCATGAAAAGTAAGAGAATTGTGGTTGGCGACAAGATTGTCGCTGTCGGTCAGACGGGAAAACCCATGGTAGACGTTATCGGATGGCGGTTGGACGATGTCGTCGCGTTGATCAAGGGACCAAAAGGCAGCAAGGTGCGCCTTGAGATCCTCCCGGCCGGCAAGGGCACGAAAGCTAAAACGGTCACGCTGACGCGTGAGCGTATCCGGCTTGAAGATCGCGCGGTCAAAATGACCATCAAACATGCCGGTCAGGACAAAGTCGGCGTGCTGGATATCCCCGGTTTTTACGTGGGCCTGACTGACGATGTGAAAGTTCAGCTCCAGAAACTGGAAGCTGAGAACGTCAGCAGCGTTATCATCGACCTGCGCGGCAACGGCGGTGGTGCGCTGACCGAAGCCGTCAGCCTGTCCGGACTGTTTATTCCGAGCGGTCCCGTAGTGCAAATTCGTGATAATAACGGGAAGATCCGTGAAGATAGCGATACCGATGCTACCCTGTATTATAAAGGCCCGTTGGTGGTATTGGTCGATCGCTTTAGCGCCTCAGCGTCGGAAATCTTTGCCGCCGCGATGCAGGATTACGGACGCGCATTGATTGTGGGCGAACCGACCTTTGGCAAAGGCACGGTGCAGCAATATCGGTCGCTGAATCGTATTTATGACCAGATGCTGCGTCCGGAATGGCCGGCACTTGGCTCGGTGCAGTACACCATCCAGAAGTTCTATCGTATCGATGGCGGCAGCACCCAGCGTAAAGGTGTTACGCCTGACATCATCATGCCAACAGGGCTGGAAACCATTGAGACCGGAGAGCAATTCGAGGATAACGCGTTGCCGTGGGACAGCATCAAGCCGGCTGATTACGCCAAAATGGGGGATTTCACCTCGCTGCTGCCGGTCCTGAAGACGAATTACGACCAGCGTATCGCTAAAGATCCGGAGTTCCAATACATCCAACAGGATGTTGCCCGATTCAAGGCGCTCAAAGACAAACGCGATCGTGTTTCTCTGAATCTGGTTCAACGTCAGAAAGAGAATAACGATGATGAAGCCATTCGTCTGCAGCGAATCAATGAGCGTTTGACCCGTCAGGGCAAGCCGACGTTAAAGACCTTAGATACCTTGCCCAAGGATTATCAGGAACCGGATCCCTATCTGGATCAGACGGTGCAGATCGCTGAAGATTTAGCTCAGCAACAGCAGATTAAATGATGATCCCCGCAGTATGAGTAACAGGCCCCGGCATCGTCAGCCGGGGCCTGTTTGTTTCTATCACTGTTTTATTTCACCTACCTATCCTTGCTTTGACATGCGTCAAACGCCAATCTGCTGACTGAAATATATTAAGAATTATTCTTACTTGTCTTTTTATCTCAAGAAGACAGCTGTGTCAGCACACTCCCGTATCGCCGGGACAGATTGGAGGTCTGCGGATGACCTTACGTATTCAAACACTACTCGATATTCCTCTTAATACTCATGGCGTGGTCGCGCGCATTCGGCTTGCAGACGAACAGCAGCAACGCTTAATGGAGCTGGGGATCTGCATCGGACGAGACGTCCGGGTGATTCAACGTGAAGCGAACCAGCCGTTGATGCTGGCCGCTGGCGACAGCCGAATCGCCATCAACTGGGATATGGGCAAACAGGTGTGGGTGTCGTCACAGCAGTCAGGAAGGAGCGCATAACATGTCAGAAGAAACGCTGACCGCGGGAACGCGCTGGAAAGTCTTGGGATATCAAAAAGGTGCTGCGGATTACCGTAAGCGCTTACTGGCGCTTGGCGTCACCCCGGGCGTCGAATTTTGGGTATCGCGTGTGGCTCCGCTGGGAGACCCCATCGAACTGCGTGTGCGAGGCTCCGCCATCAGCGTGCGTAAAAAAGAAGCTAAAATCATGATCTTGGAACAGTGTTAATGCTGCTCAGCGAGCAAGGATGTTATGGATACGCAATCCGTTATATGTGTCGTAGGCAATCCCAACTGCGGTAAAACCACGCTTTTCAACGCATTAACTGGGAGCAAACAGACGGTCGGCAACTGGCCGGGCGTGACGGTTGAAAAAAAAGTCGGCGAATGCCTTCTTAAGAACCGTCAGATAACCTTGGTGGATCTGCCGGGTGTCTACTCGCTCAACCCGGCTTCCGAAAGTTCGGAAGATGAACGCGTCGCGCGGGATTACATTCTGACTGGTAAAGCCCAACTGGTGTTGAATATTGTCGATGCCTCCAATCTGGAGCGCAATTTGTACCTCACTTCACAGCTATTGGACATGAAGGTGCCGGTGGTCGTGGCGGTGAACATGATGGACATCGCCATGTCCCGCAAGTTGGACATCAACGTGGAAGTGCTGCGAAGCGCGTTGGGCTGTCCGGTCACCGCAATTACCGCGACGCAGAAGCGGGGGATAGACGTGCTGAAGGAAATGTGCCAGGAAGCGCTGGACCATCCTGAGGTTCCTCCGGTTGGTGTTCCTTACGATCCGCCATTGCATGAGGCGGCACTGTCGATAGCCGAGCTGCTAAAACGCCAATCGTCAACGGTGAACGCCTACTGGTCGGCGCTCCAACTGCTGGAGCGCGATATCACCGTGCGCAGTCAAATCCCGGTTGATGTACTCGCGGCGGCCGATGAAAAGGTTGCAGTGCTGGAAGAGCAATACGGCGATGAACTGGATATCTTCCTAGCGGATGCCCGTTATCGTTTCGTCGCGTCGATTGCCCACCATGTGGTGGTCCGTCGTGGCGAGGTGTCGGCCACGTTGACTGATAAAATTGACCGGATTGTTCTGCACCGTTTTCTGGGGATCCCGATTTTCCTGCTGATGATGTACCTGATGTTTATCTTCACCATCAACATTGGCAGCGCCTTCATCGACTTCTTCGACAAATTGTCTGAAACGATTTTTGTCAAAGGATTCGGCGAACTCTTGCTGGCGCTTCATAGTCCCGAATGGCTTAAGACGTTGCTTGCCGATGGGGTAGGCTCCGGGATTCAGACCGTATCGACCTTTATTCCGGTGATTGCCTGCTTGTACCTATTCCTGTCCTATCTGGAAGACTCCGGATATATGGCGCGAGCCGCATTTGTTATGGATCGCCTCATGCGCAGTATCGGGCTGCCGGGTAAAGCCTTCGTGCCGCTGATCGTCGGTTTCGGCTGTAACGTGCCTGCCGTGATGGCGACGCGCACAATGGAAAAACACAGCGACAGAATCGTCACGGTGATGATGGCACCCTTCATGTCCTGCGGCGCACGTTTGCCGGTGTATGTGCTGTTCGCGACGGCGTTATTCACCCAGGGCGGGCAGAATCTGGTCTTCGGTCTTTACCTGATTGGTATTGCCGCTGCTATCGGCACGGGATTTCTGCTGAAAAAGACTGCGCTGCAAGGCGATGCCTCGTCTTTTGTCATGGAAATCCCGCCCTACCACTTACCCGGCCTGAACAGCGTGATGGTCAGAACCTGGGAGCGCCTGAAGGGCTTTGTACTGCGGGCTGGCAAAATGATTGTCGTGGTGGTCACGGTGCTGAGCTTCTTCAATTCGCTGGGGACAGACGGCACTTTTGGCAACCAGGATACCCAGAAATCAGTCCTCTCGGCGATTGGTCAGGAGATTGTACCGGTATTCAAACCTATGGGGATCTCGCAGGAAAACTGGCCGGCGGCCGTCGGTGTATTTACGGGCATTTTTGCCAAAGAAGCGGTCGTCGGTACGTTGGATTCACTTTACGGCACGATGGCAAGCCAGCAAAGTGGCACTGAGGGCGAAGAAGACGCGCCATTTAGCCTGTGGGGCGGTGTTCAAGAGGCGTTGGCGACGCTGCCGGAAAACGTCGGCAAGCTCGGCGACGCGTTACTTAATCCGCTTGGAATCGACATTGGCGATCTCAGTGATACGGCGGCCGTCGCAAAGGACAATGAGTTTTCCGTGACCTCACTGACGGTGATTACTCAACTGTTCGATGGCCGATTAGGCGCATTCAGCTATTTGCTGATGGTGCTGCTTTACGTGCCCTGTATTGCGGCCGTTTCCGCGATTTGGCGCGAGGTGGGGACCGGCTGGACATTGTTCTGCGTCGTCTGGACGACAGAACTGGGCTATGGCGCCGCCGTGTTGGTGTATCAGGTGGGCCGCTTTGCTCAACACCCGCTGTACTCGATGGCCGCAATTGCCGGAGTTGTCGTGATGTGGAGCGTGACGGCGCTATTGCTGCGTCGTCGTAGTTTATCGCAGCAGCGGCTGGCGCAGGATGCGCAATAACCCGGCTTCAGTTAATGAGTCTCAAGAGAGTAACGCATGACCTTAATAGAGTTACGTGATTTCGTTCGCGCAAAACATAAAGTCTCGGTACATGACATTAGCGCCGCATTCCATATCGAACCCGGCGTGATTGACGGCATGATGGCGATTTGGGTTAGAAAAGGGTTGGTTCGCTTCCACGCGGTGGCTGTGAGCACTCAATGCGGCAGTTGCTGTTCTTGTGACAAAAGTCTCAGCCAGTATTATGAGTGGCTGGAGACGCCCTCCAAGTTCGCATCGCGCTGATTGCCCCTATCTCATCTCCCGCTGGGTCTCCGCCAGGTTTAGCGGGATTTTCCTGTTTCTTTTTTGTTATGTAAACGTACCTCTTACGTTATTTCTCGCGGCGGTTTTGCTACATGCATTCTCACCTGCGTCTCCTTTTCCGGCGTGCTGCGGCTTCGGCGGCGATTTATAGGCTATCGTTATGTAGCGAAACTAATAAAAACTGATGTGACGCAATATCTACCCGGAGAGCCCTATTCATAATGTAACCTGCGATCCATCCAAGGGAGTTAAAGATGGAAAAATTACTCGATCGTTTTTTGAACTACGTATCCTATGATACCCAATCCAAATCCGGCGTCCGGCAGGTGCCGAGCACCGAAGGGCAATGGAAGCTGGCACATCTCTTACAGCAAGAGCTGACCGCCTTGGGATTGGAGCAGGTAACGGTCGGAAAATATGGATGTGTTACCGCGACGCTGCCGAGCAATGTCGCCTGGTCTGTGCCCACCATCGGTTTTATCGCCCATATGGACACCTCCCCGGATTACACCGCTAAACATGTGAATCCGCAGATCGTCGAAAACTACCGCGGCGGCGACATTGCGCTGGGCGTGGGCGAGGAGGTGCTGTCGCCGGTGATGTTCCCCGTGCTGCATCAACTGCTGGGGCATACGCTGATTACTACCGACGGTAAAACATTGCTGGGCGCTGACGACAAGGCCGGCATTGCCGAGATCATCACTGCAATAGCGCGGCTGAAAAAACGGCAGATCCCGCACGGCGATATTTGCATCGCCTTCACGCCGGATGAGGAAGTGGGCAAAGGCACCCAGTATTTCGATGTGGACGGCTTTGGAGCTGAGTGGGCATACACCGTGGATGGCGGTGGTATCGGCGAGCTGGAGTTCGAGAATTTCAACGCGGCTTCTGCGACGGTGAAAATCGTCGGCAACAACGTTCATCCCGGCAGCGCCAAGGGCGTGATGGTCAACGCGCTGACGTTAGCGACGCGTTTCCACCAGTGGGTTCCGGCCGACGAGTCTCCGGAACATACCGAAGGCTATCAGGGCTTCTATCACCTTCACAGCCTCAAAGGCACGGTCGAACGGGCTGAAATGAAATACATCATTCGCGACTTTGAACGCAGCGGATTCGAACAACGTAAAAAGACCCTGATGGATATCGCCGAAAAGGTCGGTGAAGGCCTTCATCCTGAGTGCTATATCGAACTGAGCATGACCGACAGCTATTACAACATGCGCGAGCAGGTTGAACAGCATCCGCATGTCATTGTTCTGGCGCAGCAGGCCATGCGCAAGTGCGGGATCGAGCCGGTGATGAAGCCGATTCGCGGCGGAACGGATGGCGCGCAGCTGTCGTTTCGTGGATTACCGTGCCCTAATCTGTTCACCGGCGGCTACAACTACCACGGCAAACATGAATTCGTCACGGTAGAGGGCATGGAAAGTGCCGTGTCCGTCATCATGAATATCGCCGAACTGTCCGCGAAGAACACGCTTGAATTATCCCCAATGAAACATCCTGCTGTGGTCAAGCTCTAAGCGCGTCTCTTGCGACGTCATGATTCTGCGTGCAAGAGGCTGAGGGATAGAAGCGACGCATCCCGACTTAGGGACGCGTTGCTGAATTGGCGTATCGGTGGTTAATCCGCGAAGTACCAGTAGCCGTTATTAACCAATGCGGTCAGCTCGGTGAGGAAGGACGGATCGTCCAACGCGCCCTCAAGCATTTCGCCGTCGATGACGTCATGTTCCGCCAACGCCGACAGCGCCCCTTGGTGTGGACTGTTTAACGGTTCGCCATTGATGAAACAGCGACCCTCCAGCCAGATCACGCGCAAACCGCCGAGTCGGCGCAGTGTTTCGCCCTGTTGCATCAACTCGTAGATTTCTCCTGATTGATAAGGGGGCTCCGGCGGCGACAAATCCAATTCGTGGCGCGCCTGGGAAATGAACTCGCCGAACCACAGCCGGAACGACTCCGGCTGCTGCACCAGATCCAGCATCATCTGCTGGAGGCGGTCCAGTTCTGCTGTTTGCACGATAGCCGGATGTTCGCGCGGCGTGATATCCGGATCGCTGTAGCGGTGACTGCCCAGCTCGCGCGCCAGCACGTAATCCGCAAAGCCGCTGACCAACTCTCGTGCGCTGGGCGCACGAAATCCTACGGAGTAGTTCATCGAATTTTCCAGCGCATAGCCTTCATGCGGGAACGCCGGCGGAATATACAGAATATCGCCCGGCAGCAGCTCTTCATCGATGATGGCCTCGAACGGCTCGACCTGCAGCAGGTCGGGATGCGGGCAGTGTTGCTTCATCGGCACCTTTTCGCCGACACGCCAGCGGCGCCGACCCGTGCCCTGAATAATGAAAACATCGTACTGATCGAGATGCGGCCCCACGCCGCCGCCGGGGACGGAGAATGAGATCATCAGGTCGTCGATACGCCAGTCGGGAAGATGGCGAAAAGGGCGCATCAACGCAGACGACGGCTCATGCCAATGATCTACCGCCTGCACCAGCAGCGACCAGTTGGTTTCACCGAGGTGATCGTAGCTGTCGAAGGGGCCGTGGCTGACGGCCCAGCGTCCGTCCTGATGACTGACCAGGCGGCTATCCACCTCGTTTTCCAGCGCCAGACCGGCCAGCTCGTCAGGGCTGAGGGGATCGACAAACGACGTAAAGCCGCCTTTGATCACCACAGGGCGTTTTTGCCAGTAGCGAGCCAGAAAATCCGGCCAGTCGAGATTAAGTTGGTAGTCCATCGTGCATTTCCATTATCAGAGGGCTGAAGGCGATTATAGCGGAACCGCCGTGACTGTGCGGACCTTTCAACGGTCGTTTTGATTGAGGTACTGACCACCAAAAATGGCTTCGACTTTGGCACCGCCCAAGGGGCTCTCGCCGATGATAATCTCTCCCTGATATTGCTCGATAATCTCTACCGCCACGGCGAGACCGATGCCTTGACCGGGACGCAACGTATCCGCGCGTTGGCCCCGCTGGAATATGACTTCGCGTTTGCTCTTCAGGATGCCGGGACCGTCGTCTTCAACGATCAAATGCAGCATGTGGCCGGAATACTGGGCGCTGATCTCGACGAATTCGAGACTGTATTTACAGGCGTTATCGAGGATATTGCCCATTACTTCCATAAAGTCATTTTTCTCGCCGATGAACGTGGTCTCTGGCGCGATATCGAGTGACAAAGAGACGCCTTTACGCTGATACACCTTATTGAGCGCGAAGCAAAGACCGTCCAGCATCGCAGGCACCGACTGAACTTCCCGGGTAATGCTGAGGTGATCCGTATGAACGCTGGCGCGATGCAGGTAATAGCCTATCTGCTGAGATATCCGACTAATCTGCGTCAGCATCACGGGCTCCGCCTGTTCGATGGTGAGCTCTTTGCCCGTGCGCAGGGACCGTAGTGTGGTTTGCAGCACGGCCAGCGGCGTTTTGAGACTGTGGGTCAGGTCTGTCAACGCGGTACGGTATTTGTGGTAGCGCTGTCGTTCGTTTTTCAGCAGGGTGTTTAGGTTGCGGACCAGGCTGTTCAGCTCCTGAGGCGGCCGCTCATCCAGATTCTCGCGACTGCCGTTTTCAAGTTCCTGTATCTGATTAGCCAGATTTTTAATTGGCCTCAAACTCCAGTGGGCCGCTAGCCACAGCAGGGGGAGCACCAGTAGAAGATGGGCGATAAAGACGTAGCGGAACCATTCCCAGACGACATCTGCCTGCTGCAACTCCTGCGGAACTCGGTCGACAACGACGATAGTCAACGGCGGCAGGCGATCGGTTGCAGGATAGACATTGACGGCCACAGAGTGTGTGAAGGGGGTTTTGTCTTCCGAATGATAACCGCGCAGGCGATCCTGAATGGCCGGGCTGCCTTGCAGCACGGCGTTGCTGGTGCCGGTGTCGGTATCCAGCTCATGATAATCGGTTTTCGTCAGCCACTCCGGCTTGAACTGCGACTCCAGCTCGGGCACCGCACGATCGCGCCACAGCAGTTTTCCGCCATGATCGTAAATGAACACCAGCGTTGGATAGTTAATATCGATTTCGGGCGGCGGGGCGATAGTCAGTCGATTTTCCCGCCACTGGATCAAACTGTAGAACAGGTTGCTTTCCCCTCGAAGTAGGCGGAAAGACGTTTTATCGAAGCTAACGCTGTAGCCGACAATGGCCACGCCACCGTAGGATAAGGTGAGCGCCAGTACGACGGCGGCGGTGGCGATTAAAAAACGAAAGCGCAACGATAGCGGTGATTTCTTGCTCATGTGTCAGTCCCGGCGGGCCTGAATATCGAAGCGATAGCCCTGACCGCGCACGGTCGTGATGACTTCATGTGAGTCGGCGGCCTGCAATTTTTTACGCAGACGCCCCATCAGGACATCAATGGTATGGCTTTCGCGTAACTCCGCGTCCGGGTAGAGTTGCAGCATCAGCGACTCTTTGCTGACGACTTTGCCGTGGTTGCGGATGAGCGTTTCGATAATCGTGTATTCGAAAGCGGTGAGTTTTATCGGTGAGCTGTTTACGAGCAGTTCACGTCGCGACAGGTCAACCTCGAATGGCGGCATGCTAATGACCTGAGACGCCAATCCGCTGTTACGACGCATCAAGGCCTGCACTCGCGCCATCACTTCTTCCAGATGAAAAGGTTTGGTCACATAGTCGTCGGCACCGGCTTCCAGCACGATAACTTTTTCTTGCCAGCTTTCGCGCGCGGTTAAGACCAGTATGGGTATTTTGACCTGCTGAGAACGCCAACGGCGAATCAGGCTGACGCCGTCTTCGTCGGGTAGACCAAGATCGACGACAGCGATATCCGGCGCATGTTCATGCAAAAAGTAGTTGGCTTCTTTAGCGTCTGCGGCGGCATCAACCTGGTGGCCCATTTCGTTCATCTGAACAGTTAAGTGATGACGTAAAAGAACGTTATCTTCGACGACCAGAATTCGCATAGTGTTTTTCCTATCAAAGGATGTTGATTAACCCGGCTTATCCGAAGATTGGCTGGCTTCGGATTGTCGGTTTAGCGGGCTTGATTGAAAAACACATTATTCACCAGGGCAATAAACTTAGGGTCAACAAACCGCGGGAATGGGGGAGAGAGGACAGGCGGAATGTGTTCCGCCTGTCCGATTGCCGGCTATTTAAGCTCATCGACCATTTTGACGGCGCGGCCGATATAGTTGGCAGGGGTCAAACCCTTCAGACGGACTTTCTCTTCCTCAGGCAGTTCCAGGCTATCGATAAAGGCTTTCATGCCTTCGGCATCTACGCGTTTACCGCGCGTCAGCTCCTTCAGTTTCTCATACGGTTTTTCGATGCCGTAGCGACGCATCACGGTCTGAATAGGTTCGGCAAGGACTTCCCAGTTGTGATCCAACTCATCCAGCAGACGGTCCCGGTTGACCTCCAGTTTACTGATGCCTTTGAGTGTAGATTGATAGGCAATCAGCGCATAGCCTAAACCCACGCCCAGGTTACGTAGCACGGTGGAGTCTGTCAGGTCGCGCTGCCAGCGAGAGATCGGCAGTTTGGTGGACAGGTGGCCGAGCACGGCATTCGCCAATCCCAGATTTCCTTCGGAGTTTTCGAAGTCGATCGGGTTCACTTTATGCGGCATGGTGGACGAGCCGATTTCGCCGGCGATGGTCTTCTGTTTGAAGTGATTAAGCGCCACATAGCCCCACACATCGCGATCGAAGTCGATCAGAATGGTATTGAAGCGGGTGACGCAATCGAACAGCTCGGCGATATAGTCATGTGGTTCAATCTGCGTGGTGTACGGGTTCCATGTGATGCCGAGCGACGTAACGAACTCTTCGCTAAAGGTATGCCAGTCGACGTCCGGGTAAGCGACCATATGCGCGTTATAGTTGCCGACCGCGCCGTTGATTTTGCCCATCACTTCCACCCGCTGTAACTGGCGGAATTGGCGCTCCATGCGGTAGGCCACGTTTGCAAACTCTTTACCGAGGGTGGATGGGGTGGCGGGCTGGCCGTGCGTCCTCGAAAGCAGCGGGATATCGCGGTATTCCTGAGCCAGCGCGCCGATAGCGTCAATGGTTTGGCGCCAGAACGGCAGCACCACGTCGCGTCGCGCCGTTTCCAGCATAAGGGCGTGAGACAGGTTATTGATATCTTCAGACGTGCAGGCGAAATGGATAAATTCGTTAACCGCCTGAAGGGCTGGTACGGCGGCCACTTTTTCCTTCAGGAAATACTCGACGGCTTTGACGTCATGGTTAGTGGTGCGTTCGATGGTTTTAATGCGGGCGGCATCTTCAATGCTGAATTCAGCGACGATGTTATCGAGGTAAGCGTTTGCGTCGGCATCAAATGAAGGAACTTCTTTGATCGCTGCACAGGAGGCCAGCTTTTGCAGCCACCGTACTTCAACCTGCACCCGGAATTTCAGCAGGCCATATTCGCTGAAAATGGTGCGCAGGGCGCTGACTTTATCGCCGTAGCGTCCATCAATAGGGGAAACGGCGGTCAGTGAGGTTAATTCCATCGCGAGCAACTCCTGGGATCGTTTTTAATAAAAGACAAAAGCGTGGCTACAAGTATCTCATGATGGCGAACGAACCGGAATCGTCGTCCGCCGGCCTGTCTATTGGTCGCGGCAACGCGACAAAATCTGCCGTGCCTGTTTCACCAACGCGGCGCGGGAAAACATAAGCTGCAGGCGTCCTCCACCAATTTGCTGCCAGAGTACGGCGGCGCGCATGCCCGCCAGCAAAATGGCGCGCACTTTGGCCTGGACCTGCGCATTTTTCAGGACTTCCTGTGAGCCGGTGACCTGAATGCGCGGTCCCAGTGGACTGATGACGTCCACGTAGATACCTGCCAGCACGTTAATCATCGGGTCGGATAATAATTCATAGTGTTCCAACTGGCGGTCTAGCTGGTCGACACGGTTGCCGAGTTCATTGAGGGCATTGCCGTTTTTGTGCAAACGACGTTCCAGCGCCATGAGGCTTAAGGTATAGCGGGACTGGTCGGCACCGATTTTTTCGCGCGACGACGAACTGAGGATGCCCAGCAGGGTTTCAACGCCCAGCTTCAGATTGTTCTCGTCGTTACCAAAAATCTCCAGCGTGCTGGCCGCTTTCATTACCAGAACGCTGTTGAGCGACGTCTGCAACGCCGCCTGCTGGCAGGTCCCCGTCGTCGCAAGCTGCTGCACCAAACTGGCCGATTGGCAAATGCCTGCCAGCGCCAGCGTAATGTCGTAATAGTTTTTGGCCACGGTGGCTCCTGTCATTCTTAGTGCTCCATGACGTCGGGGACGTCAGGAGCGTGCTATCCACGTGGAGAGCGTTAAACGAGATACGACGCTGCTAGAAACAGGGCGGTTAGTTGCGCCGTGCTCTTGAATCAGCCGTCTCGAGAGGTATTCAGGCGTAATCCGATGAGCTATCGCACAGACGCTCCTCGATAACACCTCCGCCAAGACAGATTTCGCCCCGATAAAATACGGCGGACTGGCCCGGCGTGACGGCGGCGACCGGCTCATCAAAGCGAACTTCGATACGTTCGGCGCCCAACGGCGTAACGGTGCAGGGGATATCGGCCTGACGATAACGAGTTTTCACCACACAGCGGAAGGGTTCAGTGACATTGTCACGGTCAACCCAGTACAACTGCTGAGCGATCAACCCGTTGGACATCAGCCGCGGATGTTCGTGGCCCTGCGCAACGTATAGCACGTTGTTCGCCACGTCTTTATCGACGACATACCAGGGATCGTCGCCGCCTTCTTTAACGCCGCCGATGCCGAGGCCTTTACGCTGCCCCAGTGTGTGATACATCAGACCCTGATGCCGGCCCATGGTACCGCCGTCATCCACGGCGATGATAGGGCCGGGTTGAGCAGGAAGGTAGCGGGCCAAGAAGTCGCGGAATTTGCGTTTGCCGATGAAGCAAATCCCAGTGGAATCTTTCTTCTTGGCCGTTGCCAGATCTAACTGTTCGGCAATTTTTCGCACCTCGGTTTTTTCCAGCTCGCCGACCGGGAACAGGCTTTGGGCCAATTGCTCATGGCTGAGGGTGTACAGGAAATAACTCTGGTCTTTATTGCCATCCAGACCGCGCAACAGTCGGCTTTTACCGTCGATATCCTGACGTCGCACGTAGTGGCCGGTGGCAATATAATCCGCGCCCAAATCTTCGGCGGCGAATTCCAGGAACGCTTTGAATTTAATTTCCTTGTTGCACAGGATATCGGGGTTAGGGGTGCGACCGGCTTTGTACTCTTCCAGGAAGTGCTCGAACACGTTGTCCCAATATTCCGCCGCGAAGTTGACGGTATGCAGTTCCATGCCGAGTTTGTCGCAGACAGCCTGTGCATCGGCCAAATCGGCAGCCGCAGAACAATATTCTGTGTCGTCGTCCTCCTCCCAGTTTTTCATGAACAGGCCTTCGACCTGATAATTCTGCTGTTGGAGGAGGTATGCGGAAACGGAAGAATCAACGCCGCCGGACATGCCGACAATGACTTTTTTCTGGCTGTTATCTGACATGGCAGTCTCGCGAATAGAAAATATTTAATGCAACAAATAAGGGCAAAATGATAGGCCGCATAGGGTAGCACATTGGCCGCAGCGTCGCACCACGGCCAACGACTAGGTCTGATAAGGCCAGTTGAACGCGCCCAGCACGCTCAAAGGATATCGGGTGCCGCTTTGATAGCAGCGAATGCTTTCCGCGACCAGCGGCGAGCGCAATCTATTGGAGCGAAGAATTTCCTCGGCGCTCAGCCAGTGGCAGCAGTCAATGTCACTGTCCTGAGGCACGGTGACGACCTGGTGAGACAGATCAATCGTAAAGCTGAAGCGCAAGAAGGGCGTGCCGTCGGGAGCCACCCATTGATGAAGCTGGAGGAAATGCTGAGGCTGCGCTTTGACGCCCGTTTCTTCATACAGCTCGCGGCTGGCAGCCTGAATCAGCGTTTCCTCAGCTTCGAGGTGACCCGCTGGCTGATTCCAGAGGCTTTTGCCGTTGACGGTTTCTTCCACCACCAAAAAACGGCCTTCTGCCTGGACGATGTTGGCGACGGTGACATGAGGTTTAAACATGCGTGATTTCCTTCCATTCCCCGGGCGATAACCCGGCCAGAGTCTGATTAGCCATACTGTAGCGGATTAAACGCAGCGTTGGGAAACCAATGTGCGCCGTCATGCGGCGGACCTGGCGGTTGCGACCTTCCTGCAACGTAATTTTCAGCCAGCTCACCGGAATGGATTTTCGTTCGCGTATTGGCGGGTTGCGCGGCCACAACCAGTCGGGTTCGTCCACTAATTCGACATCCGCGGGCAGGGTAATGCCGTCGTTGAGCGTCAGTCCCGCACGAAATCGTGCCAGCGCATCGGGGTCGGGAACCCCCTCAACCTGCGCATAGTAAATTTTGGCCGTTCTCTTTCCCGGCTGAGTCAGGCGTGCTTGCAATGCGCCAGCATTGGTGAGCACCATAAGTCCTTCGCTGTCTCGATCCAGACGTCCGGCGGCATAAATGTCGCCGATGGGAATAAAGTCTTTCAAGGTGGCGCGGCCTGAGTCGTCAGTGAACTGAGAAAGCACATCGAAAGGTTTGTTGAACAGGATGATTCGACGTGGTTTCGGCGACGCGTCTTTTTTTACGTTAAAACGTGAACTGAATCGTTTAACTTTGTGATTTTTAACAGGGATTGTGTTCATTTTATTCATGGCTGAGAGTGACAAAGCCATTATACTCGAAAGGGTTGCGGTTGGCGCGGGTTAGATATTCCAGTAGTATTAATATACATATTACATCTCATTAACAAAATGCGCTCTAAGGAGAGGTTAATGGAAAGCAAAGTAGTTGTACCGGCTAAAGGTCAGAAAATTACGGCAGATATAGAAGGAAAACTGATTGTGCCGGATAACCCGATTATTCCTTTCATTGAAGGGGATGGAATCGGCGTTGACGTCACGCCAACAATGATTAATGTTGTGGATGCCGCAGTGAAAAAGGCTTACTCGGGCCAACGCGCTATTTCCTGGATGGAAATTTACACCGGCGAAAAATCGACTCAGGTCTACGGTAAAGATGTGTGGCTGCCGGAAGAAACACTGGATCTCATTCGCGAATACCGCGTCGCCATTAAAGGCCCATTGACCACGCCCGTCGGCGGTGGCATCCGCTCTCTCAACGTCGCTCTGCGCCAGCAGCTAGATTTGTATATCTGCCTTCGTCCGGTTCGCTACTTTGACGGCACGCCAAGCCCAGTGAAACACCCTGAACTCACGGACATGGTTATTTTTCGTGAAAATGCCGAAGATATTTATGCGGGCATCGAGTGGAAAGCGGGTTCACCCGAAGCCGACAGGGTCATCAAATTCCTGCGCGATGAGATGGGCGTCACTAAAATCCGTTTCCCGCAGCAGTGCGGTATTGGGATCAAACCGTGTTCCGAAGAGGGCACCAAACGCCTGGTTCGGGCAGCCATTCACTACGCTATCACCAACGAGCGCGACTCCGTGACGCTGGTGCACAAAGGCAACATCATGAAATTCACCGAAGGCGCTTTCAAAGACTGGGGCTACCAGCTGGCGCGCGAAGAGTTCGGCGGTGAGCTGATTGACGGCGGTCCATGGGTGAAAATCAAGAATCCAAACACCGGCAAAGACATCATCGTCAAAGATGTGATTGCGGATGCGTTCCTGCAACAGATTTTGCTGCGTCCGGCGGAATACGACGTTATCGCCTGTATGAACCTGAACGGTGATTACATCTCTGACGCATTAGCCGCACAGGTGGGGGGGATCGGCATCGCGCCCGGCGCGAATATCGGCGATGAATGCGCACTGTTCGAAGCTACGCACGGTACCGCGCCGAAATACGCGGGTCAGGATAAAGTGAATCCGGGTTCCGTTATTCTCTCAGCTGAAATGATGTTGCGTCATTTGGGTTGGTTCGAAGCGGCGGACTTGATCATCAAGGGCGTAGAAGGCGCGATTAAAAATAAAACCGTGACCTATGATTTTGAACGTCTGATGGATGGGGCTAATCTGTTGAAATGCTCTGAATTCGGCGACGCTATCATCGAACACATGTGATATTGATCGTGCAGAATGAAGCCTTGGGGACCTGCGTGGTCCCCAAATTATTTGTCGCTTGCCCCTTACAACCTATCGCCAGAGTGAATTCCTCTCAACGTAACCCAATCATGCTGGTTGTAGCGACAAGGTGTTTGGCGAGTCACAATCTCGTCTCGTGCCTCAACCCACCGGCGATGATGATTTTGATTTGTCTATCCCCGTGTCGGAACACAGCGCCCGCGAGGGCTATCCCTAAAGGGGCGTCCCTCAGACTTTAGGTACTGTCTATTTTGTGCAGAGCTTCACGAAGGTCTGTTGATAGTCTTAAATCTGCAATTAAAAGGTTCTACCCCGTGAGTATTGGACTGACTAGCTATTTCCATTTGATTTACGATGTCTGCTCGCAAAGTCATCGTGTGCTACCCATCTAAATATGACACACGGTCTATTATGGAAGCGCGCCAAAGTATACGCGGGTGAAACCAGAGCAATTTCCGGTTCGATATTGTGCAGGTACACAAATTCTTTAGGCTGCGCTCCCTCTGTGACGGCAATTTGCTATTCTTTATTGTGGAAAAGAAAAATTCTATATATGAAGCGAACGCTTTCTGCCAGACAAGGGAATGACGCCGGGCTGGTATAAGAACACGGTATTGACTTGAACGACGCCGGGATTCTCTTCATTGAATGGCGTTGAGGTGTGCTAATACATCAAGTTACCTCTCGCCGTGACAACCGATATTTTTGACAGTAATAATAATGGAACAGTAAGGGGAACCCCCCATGAGCCGAGCCCCAGTGAATAAAAAAGATGAGAGTAGTCGACTCGACGCGGTGCGTGAGTACGGCATCGATGGCCCGTTGTCTGATAACTCTGAACTGGAAAATCTGATCACACTGTCGGCGAATGTGTTTAATGTCCCCATCGTTGCTGTCTCTATTCTGGATGCAGATCGTCAATTTTTTGTGGCAAGCGTGGGTTTTCCCGTTTGCCAAACGGCGCGGGACGACTCTTTTTGCAACTATGCCATCCTAAAGAAAGGTATTTTTGTGGTGCCCGATGCGCGCCGAGATCCCCGATTCAAACATAATCCGTTAGTGACCGGCGACCCTCATATCCGGTTTTATGCCGGCATACCTTTGCGATCACCTTTGGGCCAAACTATCGGCACGTTGAATATCATCGATCTCAAGCCGAGAGTCGGCTTGAGTGCGCGTGATGCTCATAACCTGCAGGATTTGTCCTCGCTGGTCATGGACAAACTGGAAATGCGGCGTCTTGAGGTGGCCAGAAAAACGGACCAGACAAGCTTTGAACGGGTGGCCAGGTTGTCGCCCGATGCCATCCTGTGTGTTAATCACCAGGGAATTATTACTTTCTGGAATGAGGCAGCCGAAAATCTGCTGGAATATTCCAAAGAGCAGATAGTGGGACAACATATCAGCAGCGTTGTGCCGGATATGTTTATTGTGCAGTTGCATCATTTGTCTACTGACGAAACCGCGCAGTCGAAAGGCAACCAAATTGAGCTGGATGTGGCGACCCAAAGTGGCGCTCTGCTGTCGGTCGGGCTGTCCGTCGGCATGTGGCAAAACGGGGAGGAGGAGAATTACAGCCTGATTCTGCGCGATACCTCCGAACGCAGGCGTTACGAAGAAAGGCTGTTCTTACAGGCGCATCGTGATCCTCTTACAGGACTCATCAACCGTTCGTTATTGGCCACGTCGCTGAATCAACTCCTAAAACAGCATCCTTCCGGTTGCCTCATGATCGTCGATATTGATGGCTTCAAAGATATTAATGATAGTCTGGGCCATGCCAGCGGGGACGAAATTCTGGTCAGCGTGGCGAAAAAACTGTTGGCCAACGTCAGGCAGGGCGATGTGGTGGCCCGTATGGGCGGTGATGAATTCGCGATATTATTTCCGCAACTGGAAGATCTCCAGGTGGTGGAAAAAATGGCCCGGCAGATTAATCACGATATTTCCCAGACGGTTGTTGTCGGAGATAAGCAAGTCATCACTAGCGCCAGTATAGGACTGGTGATGTTTCGTTCCCGTGGCGTTACGACTCAGGAGTTGTTGACCAGCGCTGATTTGGCCCTCTATCAGGCGAAAGCCGATGGGCGCAACTGCCACCGCTTTTTCACGCGCGAACTGCGAGAAATCTTTCAGGCCAAACATGCATTCCATCTGGAATTCATACGCGCCTATGAAAAAAATGAATTCGAGGTGTTCTACCAGCCCCAAGTGAGTTTGATGAATAATGAAATCGTCGGCGCTGAAGCATTGCTGCGCTGGCAGCATCCCTATAAAGGCCTGTTGGCGCCCGGCGCTTTTTTAACCGCGCTTGAGAAAGGTCCCTGGGCGGAGCGCATTGGCGATTGGGTTGTGCTGCAGGCTTGTCAGCAGGCGGCGGAATGGCGCAAGGCGGGAG
This sequence comes from Lonsdalea populi, assembly GCF_015999465.1. Classification (NCBI taxonomy): domain Bacteria; kingdom Pseudomonadati; phylum Pseudomonadota; class Gammaproteobacteria; order Enterobacterales; family Pectobacteriaceae; genus Lonsdalea; species Lonsdalea populi. The sequence continues at coordinate 1,956,680 of NZ_CP065534.1, read as the reverse complement.
CCGATAATTTCTGTATCAGTATCAATCTGTTCGCCGCCCAGTTCCGCTCCGGCATGTTGTCACAGAAAATCAGGTCCGTGCTGGAAAAGACCGGACTGCCTCCGAGCGCTTTGGAGCTCGAGATCACTGAAAACATCATCATTCGGTACGACGAAAATATGCTTAGTCCCCTCAATGAGTTGCGAAATGAAGGTATAGGCATCGCATTTGACGATTACGGTACGGGATACGCTTCATTGAGTATGTTGAAGAACTACCCGGTTACCCGCCTCAAAATCGATCAGACTTTCGTGCGTGCTATGTGCGAGTCTCCGCCGGATGCGGCCATCGTGAGGGCCATTTTATATCTCGGCAAAAGCTTTCGGCTAGATGTTATTGCTGAGGGAGTGGAAACGCAGGAGCAGTGTGAACGATTGAGGAATAAAGGATGCGAGCAGGCGCAGGGGTATCTGTTTGGACGTCCGATGTCAGCCTCTGAATTTGCGCGCCAATTAGGTGTGGCGAAGCCCTGATTTCTTAGTCGTTCATTAATAACGGTATTGAGTGGCGTCGACACGAAAGGATTCATGTCCTCGGTAACGTGTAAAAACCTTATCGTTATTGCTTATTGGCGGGACTGGCGGTGTTTACAGGATGTCTCTGGTGATCCTGCGACGTCTGCTGACTGCCTCCCCTGCCTTATTGTCCGTAGCGCATCGATTTTACGCGGATTGCCGACCTTTTATGCGATGCAAAATCTTAAAACGTAAAGTTATGTTAATTCGGTGAATTAGATGTTAAGAATGCTTGAAAATGCCATAGCAGCCCATACCATGTTAGCGTTGCATCCCAATTGTTGTTTTTGCCTGAGAGAGGAAATCAGACTTATATGATGCGTATTGCGCTTTTCCTAATCACCAACCTGGCGGTGATGTTGGTTTTTGGGCTAGTACTTAGCTTAACGGGCATTCGGCCCAGTAGTACTTACGGCTTAATGATTATGGCCGGTCTGTTTGGCTTTGGCGGTGCGATCGTTTCATTGCTGATGTCAAAATGGATGGCGCTGCGCTCTGTGGGCGGTGAAGTCATTGAGCAGCCGCGTAATGAAACCGAGCGCTGGTTAGTCGAAACGGTGCGTGCGCAGTCTCAGCAGGTAGGGATTGCCATGCCGCAGGTTGCGATCTATCAGGCACCTGATATTAATGCCTTTGCGACCGGAGCCCGTCGGAATTCGTCCCTGGTGGCCGTGAGCTCCGGGTTGCTCCAGAATATGAGCCGCGATGAAGCAGAAGCAGTTATCGCACATGAAATCAGCCATGTGGCTAATGGCGACATGGTAACTATGACGCTGATTCAGGGGGTTGTGAACACTTTCGTGATTTTCATTTCGCGCTTGCTTGCCCAAGTGGCGTCGGGCTTCCTGTCCGGAAACCGTGATAATAGCGAAAGTAGCAACGGCAATCCGTTGATCTATTTTGCCGTGGCGACCGTGCTGGAATTGGTGTTTGGTATTTTGGCCAGTATCATCACCATGTGGTTCTCTCGTTATCGGGAATTTCATGCGGACGCCGGGTCCGCCAAGCTGGTGGGCCGTGAGAAAATGATTGCGGCGTTGCAGCGCTTGAAAACCAGTAATGAGCCTCAGGAAGAAAGCAGCATGATGGCGTTCTGCATCAACGGCAAATCGAAGTCCTTCAGCGAATTATTCCTGTCGCATCCTCCGCTGGACAAACGTATTGAGGCGTTGCGTAGCGGAGCTTATCTGAAGTAATTTCACTTTGTGATTTGTACAAAGGCCCTGCGGGGCCTTTGTTATTCGTGGGATGTGATTGCTGCGGGGTTCGTATGCCGTGTTCTCTGCGTCCGTAATCATTCGCCGCTAACCGTTTGAGATGTAAATTATCGTGCTGTTATCGAATTGCTGGTGAACTCAATGGTAAAATGCGCTCTTAGTCAAAACGTCGTAGGTTTTAAGCATGAGTGGGGTGGTATCGAACATGTTAGAAATGGTTCTGGTGATGCTGATCATTTTGCTGGCGCTGGTGGTATGGTTCTTCATGAACCGCGCGAGCGTGCGGGCCAATGAGCAAATCAGACTTCTGCAGGAAATCGTCAAACAGCAAAAGCAGCAGCTTTCTTTGATGCAAACCCTTATTCCTGTTACGTCGAGCGCAGAGCCTGTGACTGAGACTAAGCATGAAGACAACGATACGGACGTTTACTTTAGGAACGTTATTCCTGAGCGTTGATTGGCGGCTGTTCATAGGCTGTCTGCCGTAAAGTGGAATATAGCCTTTGATTTTGTCTATTATAGGTATCAAAGAAAAAACGGCGGGTGTCATCAGCATTATTCCTTCCTCTTACCGTCGTCAGTCGCTCAAATACTTCACTGTTTTATCAGCCTATTTCCGGCCGCTGGTGGCATGTGTGGAGCCATGATGGTACTCTACGCCGTCGGGTTATAGGGGCTTGCTGCGAATATCATTAATGATGTTGCCGTCTTTGTTATCCCGCTACTAACAACTGTCGTGGCCGCGTTTTAACAATTGTGGGTTAAACACGCTGCCGACAACTGAAATAAACACAATTATCTTTTGTATGTGATCTTGCGTGTGGGTCACCACTGCAAATAAGGGAATTATCATGCCTGTTATTACGCTTCCCGACGGCAGCCAGCGTCATTATGACCACGCCGTCTCCCCTCTTGATGTCGCCTTGGATATCGGTCCGGGTCTGGCAAAAGCTTGTATTGCCGGCCGGGTTAATGGTGAACTGACCGATGCAACAGATCTGATTGAATCTGATGCGCAACTGGCGATCATCACGGCAAAGGATGAAGCGGGTCTTGAAATCATTCGACACTCCTGCGCGCATTTGCTGGGCCATGCAATTAAACAGCTATGGCCGGATACCAAAATGGCCATCGGTCCGGTGATTGATAACGGTTTCTATTACGATGTCGATTTGGACCATACGCTGACGCAGGAAGACGTGGAACTGCTCGAAAAGCGGATGCATGAGCTGTCCAATAAAGACTATGACGTTATCAAGAAGACCGCGAACTGGCAGGAAGCGCGCGATACTTTCGTATCACGCGGCGAAATCTATAAAGTTGCTATTCTGGATGAAAACATCAGTCACGACGACCGTCCGGGCCTGTATCATCATGAAGAATATATCGATATGTGCCGCGGCCCGCATGTTCCCAATATGCGTTTCTGCCATCATTTCAAACTGCAGAAAACTTCTGGTGCGTATTGGCGCGGAGACAGCAGCAATAAAATGCTGCAGCGTATTTACGGTACTGCATGGGCAGATAAAAAACAGCTGAATGCATATCTGCAGCGGTTGGAAGAGGCGTCTAAGCGTGACCATCGTAAGATTGGTAAGCAGCTTGATCTGTATCATATGCAGGAAGAAGCGCCGGGTATGGTGTTCTGGCACAATGACGGCTGGACGGTTTTCCGTGAGCTAGAAGCGTTTGTTCGCCTCAAGCTGAAAGAGTACAAGTATCAAGAAGTTAAAGGTCCGTTCATGATGGACCGCGTACTGTGGGAAAAAACCGGCCACTGGGACAATTATAAAGACGCGATGTTTACCACCTCGTCTGAAAACCGTGAATATTGCATCAAGCCGATGAACTGCCCGGGTCACGTACAGATATTCAATCAGGGATTGAAATCTTACCGGGATCTGCCACTGCGTATGGCTGAGTTCGGTAGCTGCCATCGTAACGAGCCTTCGGGTTCTCTGCATGGCTTGATGCGCGTTCGTGGATTTACTCAGGATGATGCTCATATCTTTTGTACGGAAGATCAGGTTCGTTCTGAAGTAAATAACTGTATTAAAATGGTTTATGATGTGTATAGCACCTTCGGTTTTGAAAAAGTCGAGGTGAAATTGTCTACCCGTCCGGATAAACGTATCGGCTCTGATGAAACGTGGGCCCGTGCGGAAGAAGATCTGGCGGCGGCGCTGGCTGAAAATGAGATCCCATTCGAATATCAGCCGGGAGAAGGGGCCTTTTACGGTCCGAAAATCGAGTTTACTTTACATGACTGCCTGGATCGTGCGTGGCAGTGTGGTACTGTACAGCTCGACTTTTCGTTGCCGAACCGTCTAAGTGCGTCTTACGTTGGCGAAAACAACGAACGTCAGGTCCCGGTCATGATTCACCGGGCTATACTAGGTTCAATGGAGCGCTTTATCGGGATTCTTACCGAAGAATTTGCGGGATTCTTCCCGACCTGGTTGGCTCCGGTACAGGTGGTGATTATGAATATCACCGATAGTCAGTCTGATTATGTCAGCGAATTGACACAAAAATTGCAAGAAGCGGGCATTCGCGTCAAAGCAGACTTGAGAAATGAGAAGATTGGCTTTAAAATCCGCGAGCACACATTGCGGCGTGTTCCCTATATGCTGGTCTGTGGCGATAAAGAAGTGGAGGCAGGTAAAGTTGCTGTCCGCACACGCCGGGGCAAAGATTTGGGGAGTCTGGATGTCAGCGAAGTTATCAGTAAGCTGCAACAAGAGATTCGCAGCCGTAGTCTTCATCAATTGGAGGAATAAGGTATTAAAGGCGGAAAACGAGTTCAACCGGCGCGTCCTAATCGCATCAACAAAGAAATTCGCGCACAAGAGGTACGCCTGACAGGCGTCGAAGGCGAACAGATCGGCATTGTCAGCCTGAATGAAGCGCTAGAGAAAGCCGAAGAAGCAGGCGTTGATTTAGTAGAAATCAGCCCGAACGCCGAACCGCCGGTTTGCCGAATCATGGATTACGGTAAGTTCCTCTATGAGAAGAGTAAGGCCACTAAAGAGCAGAAGAAGAAACAAAAAGTTATTCAGGTCAAGGAAATCAAATTCCGACCTGGTACCGATGATGGCGACTATCAGGTCAAACTACGCAACCTGATTCGCTTTCTTGAAGACGGTGACAAAGCCAAAATTACTCTGCGTTTTCGTGGACGTGAAATGGCGCACCAACAGATTGGTATCGAAGTGCTTAACCGTGTTCGTGACGATCTGAGTGAACTGGCAGTCGTTGAATCCTTCCCATCAAGGATCGAAGGCCGTCAGATGATCATGGTGCTTGCACCGAAGAAGAAACAGTAAGGCATTCAAGTAATCGAGTCCGCGTTATGCTCGCGTAGCGCGGTTCCGTTCGCCTTATCTGATTCGTTTTATTAACAATGCGAAGTGGAAATAATAATGCCAAAGATCAAAACAGTACGTGGCGCCGCTAAACGCTTTAAGAAAACCGCTGGCGGTGGTTTTAAGCGTAAGCATGCTAACCTGCGTCATATTCTGACCAAAAAAGCGACTAAACGTAAACGTCATCTGCGTCCTAAAGCTCAAGTTGCCAAAGGCGATCTGGGTCTGGTCATAGCTTGTCTGCCTTACGCATAAGTTACCTTTTCATTCAGAATAAGATTTTAGGAGAGAGCATATGGCTCGCGTAAAACGTGGTGTGGTTGCTCGTGCACGTCACAAGAAAGTATTAAAACAAGCGAAAGGTTACTACGGTGCCCGTTCGCGCGTTTATCGTGTTGCCTTCCAGGCAGTCATCAAAGCTGGTCAGTACGCTTACCGTGACCGTCGTCAACGGAAACGTCAGTTCCGCCAGTTGTGGATTGCACGTATCAACGCAGCAGCCCGTCAGAACGGTTTGTCTTACAGCAAATTCATCAATGGCCTGAAAAAAGCCTCTGTTGAAATTGATCGTAAGATTCTGTCTGATATCGCAGTTTTCGATAAAGTGGCCTTCAGCGCACTGGTAGAAAAAGCGAAAGCAGCCCTGGCCTAAGCCGGTTAGAAGAGGGAGCTTGCTCCCTCTTTTGATTTTTGGGCTGGTAAGACGCGCCAGTCATTCGTCATAAAATCTTAGATGTTTGATCGTAGCGTTTAACCCCTCAGGTATTGATAACGACAAGGTAACGCAAGTATGAAAACTGCTATATTCCGTTTCTTTTTTTACTTTAGCGCCTGAATTCAGGAGGCTTTGCGCGTAAAAAAAGAAACGAAAAGTAGCGCTTAAGCCTCCCGTGCGGAGGCTTTTTTATTGGTCAGGGAAAGGGCCGGGACCATATTAAGTCGTGTTGTCAGATGCACTGAGAATCATACTTTTCCAATTATCACCGTGGCCGTACAGGCAGAAGAAGAGGAATGTAATGCAACATCTCGCAGAACTGGTTGCTAAAGCCAGAACAGCCATAGAAGAGGCGCAGGATATCGCGGCATTGGAAAATGTGCGCGTAGAATACCTGGGCAAAAAAGGTCACTTAACCCTTCAGATGACTTCGCTGCGCGAGCTGCCTGCTGAAGAGCGTCCTGCAGCGGGTGCGGTTATCAACCAGGCTAAGCAGGAAGTACAGGAGGCTTTGAATATCCGTAAACAGGCAATGGAAAGCGCTGAACTGAATGCTCGCCTTGCTGCGGAAACTATTGATGTATCTATGCCGGGTCGTACCATCGAAAACGGTGGTTTGCATCCGATTACTCGCACCATCGATCGCATTGAAACCTTCTTCGGCGAGTTGGGTTTCTCCGTGGTATCGGGCCCTGAGATTGAAGATGATTATCATAACTTCGATGCGCTCAACATACCCAGTCACCATCCTGCCCGTGCCGACCACGACACTTTCTGGTTTGATGCCAGACGTCTGTTGCGTACGCAAACCTCTGGCGTACAGATCCGAACGATGGAAAAGCAACAACCGCCTATTCGCATTATTGCGCCGGGCCGTGTCTATCGCAACGATTACGACCAGACGCATACCCCGATGTTCCATCAGATGGAAGGGCTGATCCTCGATAAAAACATCAGCTTTACCCACCTGAAAGGCACGCTGCACGATTTTCTGCGTAACTTCTTTGAGGAAGATTTACAGGTTCGTTTCCGTCCTTCCTATTTCCCGTTCACCGAACCGTCCGCGGAAGTGGATGTCATGGGTAAAAATGGCAAATGGCTCGAAGTACTGGGCTGTGGGATGGTGCATCCTAATGTTCTGCGTAATGTTGGCATCGATCCTGATGTGTATTCCGGCTTCGCATTCGGCATGGGGATGGAACGACTAACCATGCTGCGCTACGGCGTGACCGATCTGCGCGCATTTTTTGAAAATGATTTACGCTTCCTCAAACAGTTTAAATAAGGCAGGAATAGCATTATGAAATTCAGTGAACTCTGGTTACGGGAATGGGTTAACCCAGCTATCAGCAGCGAAGCCTTATCTGAACAAATCACGATGGCCGGCTTGGAAGTCGATGGCGTAGAGCCTGCAGCCGGTGCGTTTAGCGGTGTGGTTGTGGGTGACGTGGTTGAATGCGGTCAGCATCCCAATGCCGACAAATTGCGCGTCACCAAAGTGAATGTGGGTGGCGAACGCCTCTTGGATATCGTCTGCGGCGCGCCTAACTGCCGTAAAGGTTTGAAGGTTGCCGTTGCGATCATCGGAGCGGTATTGCCGGGCGATTTCAAGATCAAAGCCGCCAAACTTCGCGGTGAACCCTCCGAAGGGATGCTGTGCTCGTTTTCCGAGCTCGGTATTGCCGACGACCATAACGGAATACTAGAACTGCCTGCCGATGCGCCAGTTGGAACCGACCTGCGTGAATACCTGAAACTGGATGACAACATCATTGAGATCAGCGTCACGCCTAACCGTGCAGACTGCTTGAGCCTGCAGGGCGTCGCTCGCGATGTTGCTGTGTTAAATGGCGTTGCCTTCACCGCTCCGGAAATCACGCCCGTCAAACCGACAATCACCGATACTTTCCCCATCAACGTTGATGCCTCAGAGGCTTGTCCTCGTTATCTCGGTCGCGTGGTGAAAGGGATCAATATGAAGGCGACTACGCCGCTGTGGATGCGTGAAAAACTGCGTCGTTGTGGCATCCGGTCTATCGATCCGGTTGTCGATGTCACCAACTATGTTCTGTTAGAGCTCGGCCAACCGATGCACGCTTTCGATCTCGGCCGCCTGGATGGGAACATCACTGTGCGCACCGCTCAGGAAGGCGAAACGTTGCGTTTGCTGGACGGTAACGATGCGAAACTGAACGCAGAGACGCTGGTTATTGCCGACAGCAGCAAAGCGCTGGCAATGGCCGGTATTTTCGGCGGTGAACACTCCGGCGTAAATGAAGAAACGCAGGACATTTTGCTTGAATGCGCCTTCTTCAACCCGTTGGCGATCACCGGTCGTGCGCGCCGCTACGGCTTGCACACGGAGGCTTCTCATCGCTATGAGCGTGGCGTTGACCCCGAGCTGCAGTATCAGGCAATGGAGCGCGCGACTCGTTTGCTGCTGGATATTTGCGGCGGCGAAGTCGGTCCGGTTGTCGATGTCACTCACGATAAAAATCTGCCTGTTCGCGCTACTATCGCGCTGCGTCGTGAAAAATTAGATCGCCTGATCGGCCATCACATTGCTGACGACAAGGTGAGCGATATTCTGGAACATCTGGGCTGCCAGGTTGCACGCACCGATGACGGCTGGCAGGCGACGGCGCCGAGCTGGCGTTTCGATATGGAAATTGAAGAAGATCTGGTCGAGGAAGTCGCTCGCATCTACGGTTATGACAATATTCCTAACGAAGCCGCACTGGCGCCGCTGAAAATGACGAGCCACCGTGAAGCCAATTTGTCGCTGAAACGTGTGAAAACGATGCTGGTGGACCACGGCTATCAGGAAGCGATCACCTACAGCTTTGTGGACCCTAAAATTCAAGCGCTGGTACATCCTGGCGAAGAAGCGCTGATTCTGCCTAGCCCGATCTCGGTTGATATGTCGGCTATGCGTTTGTCGCTGTGGACCGGTTTGCTGGGCGCGGTTGTGTATAACCAGAATCGTCAACAGGGCCGTATCCGTATTTTTGAGAGCGGTTTGCGCTTTGTTCCCGACAGCGATGCGGAGCAGGGCATCCGTCAGGAAATGATGTTAGCCGGTGTGATCACCGGTTCCCGATTTGAAGAACATTGGGACCTGGCACGACAGCCAGTTGACTTCTATGATTTAAAAGGTGATTTTGAATCTGTACTGGCTTTGACGGGTAAACTTTCTGCCGTTGAATTCAGAGCTGAAGCGAATGCCGCGCTGCATCCGGGCCAAAGCGCTGCAATTTATCTGGATGGACAACGTATTGGTTTCATTGGGGTTATTCACCCAGAACTTGAACGTAAGTTAGATTTAAATGGTCGTACCGTCGTATTTGAAGTTCTCTGGGACAAAATTTCAGACCGAGTTTTGCCTGAAGCTGCGGATGTTTCTCGCTTCCCGGCTAACCGTCGTGATATCGCCGTTGTCGTCGCTGAAAACGTGCCTGCGGGAGATATTCTGGCTGAGTGCAAGAAAGTTGGCGCAAATCAGTTAGTTGGCGTAAACTTGTTTGACGTGTACCGAGGTAAGGGCGTGGAAGACGGATATAAGAGTCTGGCTATCAGTCTGGTATTGCAGGATACCGCTCGTACACTGGCAGAAGAGGAAATTGCCGCCACAGTCGCGAAATGCGTGGCAGCACTGAAACAGCGATTCCAAGCATCCTTGAGGGATTAAACCTATGGCGCTTACAAAAGCTGAAATGTCAGAATACCTGTTTGAAAAGCTTGGGCTGAGTAAACGGGATGCCAAAGAGCTAGTCGAGTTGTTTTTTGAAGAAGTTCGTCGCGCTTTGGAAAATGGCGAGCAGGTCAAGTTGTCAGGGTTCGGCAATTTTGATCTGCGAGACAAAAACCAACGGCCGGGACGTAACCCAAAAACAGGCGAGGATATTCCGATTACGGCGCGCCGTGTGGTCACATTCCGTCCGGGGCAGAAGTTAAAAAGTCGGGTTGAGAATGCTTCACCTAAAGACTGAGTAAGTTTAAGTAAACGAAAAGGCCGCTTTAGCGGCCTTTTTCTTTTGCGGAATCCTCTGAAAAGTTGTCTGGTAGACTCGGTATTTTCGTTTTGGCTGGTGGGAGATCCGGAACCGGGCGACGGTCGTCCCAAAGGTGTAGGATGGCGAGCACCGGATGATGCAGTAGCATTTTTGGTCCTGACCAACGCATGATGAGTTTCATCATTTCGCGTTGGGCCGGTTGGTAACAGTGGATGGGACACTGCTTACAGGCCGGTTTTTCTTCTCCGAAATAACACTTATTGAGACGGTTTATCGCATAGCGAAACAGCACCGTATAGCGGTCATTGCCGTCGGGGACTGGATGACATTTCGCATACAGTGTGATCATCTGTTCGACAGTGCGAATCTCGCGCTGAATTCGTTTCCCCGGAGGAGGGCGGCGCATCATTGTTATCTCACGTTAGTGCTTTAACTCACAGTGTAGTCGGAATTGTATGACTTGAAGCCTACGGTACGCACAGAAAAGAAAACGGCAGTCAGGCTGCCGTGAATGTTTAAGAGATAACGCTGATTAGACTGCAGGTAAAACTCCGATCATTTCCAGAAATCGTCGAAAACCGTGATCGGTGGACGGCGTTTATGCTCCGTTTTGCGGTACCACTCCTCAATAATCGCCGCATCGCGCTGATCGATAATTTTACCTTCCAGATAATAGTCGATACTCTCGTAGGTGACGCCCAACGCAACCTCGTCCGGTAATGCAGGACGATTTTCTTCCAGATCCGCGGTAGGCGCTTTGGTATAGAGATGGGAAGGGCAGCCAAGAAATTTCAGTAGTGCTTTACCCTGACGCTTGTTCAAGCGAAAAATAGGGTTGATATCCGTACCGCCATCGCCGTATTTCGTAAAAAAACCTGTAACTGCTTCTGCAGCATGGTCCGTACCCACGACGATCCCGGCATTCATTCCTGCGATGCTGTATTGCGCTTTCATACGCTCACGCGCTTTCTCGTTACCCTTCACAAAATCAGACAGCTCAATGCCGAGCTCACGGAGCGTGGCTTCGCTGGCATCGACGGCGGGTTTGATGTTGACGGTTAACACGCGGTCCGGCTGGATAAATTGAATGGCATCCTGACAGTCCTGCTCGTCGGCCTGCACGCCATAGGGCAGGCGGACAGCGATAAACTGATACGCTGAGTTGCCGGTTTCAGCACGCAGTTCATTGATGGAGGTTTGGCAGATTTTACCCGTCAGCGTGGAATCCTGGCCGCCGCTGATGCCAAGCACCAGGCTTTTGACGAAAGGATGCTCCTTAAGATAATTCTTTAAAAAATCAACGCTAACACGGACCTCCTGTGCGGGATCGATCGTGCTTTTGACGCCGAGTGCCTGAATGATACTCTGCTGTAATGACATTTCGTCTCTCCTGAACCTATTGATACGGCAGCATAATTAGAACGATTGTTCCAGTTTAACGTGACTTCCCACGGAGTAAAAGAACCAGTGGGCGGGATAGGATTGCTCTCGGTAGCCTATTTTCTTACTCACAATCAGTTCACTAAAGCATTGAGACCGGGTTGAAAAAGCGCCTCTTGCCATCTAGCCTTAAGCTAACTAATACCAAAAGAGGTAATGCAATGAACAAGAATCGATTATTAATGTGTATTGCTGCAGGGCTGGTGCTCCTTTCGGGTTGTACGGCATATGATCGTGCGGAGAATTACTTTACCAAGCCGGTGGTAAAAGACGTCAAAAAAGGGATGACCAAACAGCAGGTCAATCAAATAGCAGGTCCAGCCTCCACAGAGGCCACAATGATCAATGCGCGGGGTACCTGTAACACTTACATCCTGGGCACAAAAGATAAGAAAATACAGTACTACTTCGTCAGCTTCGATGAAACCGGCCATGTCCTGAACAAGGGCTTCCAGAGCTGTCAGGAATACGATACCCACCCTCAGCGCTAATGCAGGACGGGTCAGCGTGACAAAAAAAGCCGAACGTATTGTTCGGCTTTTTGGTTTTTAAACGCTTTCCAGCAGACTTACTGCTGCTTCAATTCCACGTCTTCCCGCGAATCAAACACCTGCTTGTCGGTTTGTTTCAGTAACTGACTGGTCACCGTCCCCGCCGTCATCGAGCCGCTGACGTTCAACGCAGTACGCCCCATATCAATCAGGGGTTCGATTGAAATAAGCAGAGCCACTAGCGTGACCGGAAGCCCCATCGCAGGCAGGACGATCAGTGCCGCGAAGGTCGCGCCACCGCCCACGCCAGCGACGCCGGCGGAACTGATGGTGACGATGCCCACCAGCGTGGCAATCCAAACCGGGTCCAGCGGGTTCATGCCAACCGTTGGCGCGATCATCACCGCCAGCATGGCCGGATACAACCCCGCACAACCGTTTTGACCGATGGTGGTGCCGAAAGAGGCGGCGAAGCTGGCGATAGACTCCGGTATACCCAGACGTCGGGTTTGCGCTTCAATACTCAGTGGAATCGTGGCCGCGCTGGAGCGGCTGGTAAAGGCAAAAGACAGTACCGGGCCAACTTTACGGAAGAAGCGAGCCGGGTTGATGCCGGTCAGCGAGAGCAGCAGGGCGTGAACGACGAACATCATGGCCAGCCCCAGATAAGAGGCAACCACGAAGCTGCCAAGCTTGATGATGTCCTGCAGGTTTGAGCTGGCCACCATCTTGGTCATTAACGCAAGCACGCCGTATGGCGTCAGGCGCATAACCAGTCGCACAAGCTTCATCACCCACGACTGAAGCGTATCGATAGCGGTTAAAACCCGCTGGCCTTTTTCGGCGTCTTCTTTCAGCAATTGGAGCGCGGCGACACCCAGAAACGCGGCGAAGATGACCACGCTGATAATGGCTGTCGGACTGCCGCCGGTTAGATCGGCGAAGGGATTTTTGGGGAGAAGAGACAGGATTAACTTCGGCACGGAAAGATCGGCGACTTTACCCGCATAGTTGCTTTCAATTGCTGACAACCGGGCCGTTTCCTGTGCCCCTTGCACGAGTCCCGAAGCGTTCAGTCCGAACAGGTTGGTGACGAAAACTCCGACCAGCGCGGCGATCAACGTGGTAAAAAGCAGCGTACCGATAGTTAGAAGGCTGATTTTCCCGAGCGACGAAGCGTTGTGCAATTTGGCGACCGAACTGAGAATAGACACAAAAACCAGCGGCATAACGATCATCTGCAACAATTGAACATAGCCAATGCCGACGATATTGAACCAGGCTATCGACTGAGTAATGACCGGTGCGTTACTACCGTAGATAAGGTGCAGCCCCAGACCTAATAACACGCCGAGCACCAGACCTAGCAGCACTTTCTTTGCCAGACTCCAGCGTGCGTTGCCGCAGTAACTCAGCGTAATCAGCAGCAGGGCGAAAATGATAATATTCAGTATGAGCGGAAAATTCATCTCTACTTCTCCCTCGTTGGTTATCTTTTATCTTGCTCCCCGGCGTGGGGATACAGGCGCGCTAGAATAGCAGGTCTTATCGGTAGGTGTTACCGGCAAACTGGGAAGGTTGCACTTAGAAACGAAGCAAGGTGCTGCGTTGCGGTGTGAGCAACTGGTGAAGTTTTAAACTGAAACCCTGAAGCCAGTTTGTCGGCTGCGGGGGGAGCCAGCTTTCCAGCGACCGCTGGGGCTGCCATAACGACAATACAATAAGGCCCGAACACAGCATTCGTTCGAGCTGATTGCCTTTTTCGCTTTGGAGTATAGGAAAGCGAAATCGCCAGCGGCACGGCCACAGAAGCGGTACGCCTGCGGACGTCAGCATATCCGCCATGATATGGCTGAGATAGCCCACGATCATAGCATGGTAGACGTCGCCCGGAATGGGCCAACTCGCGGGGAGCTGAGTGTGGATAATGTATAGCCCGGCGATAATCGCCAACAGGCTATGGGTGAAGCCGCGATGTCCACACAGGCGCGCCACTGGAATCGATATCCACTTCAAGCGTTGGCCCAGTACCGACTTGGGGTGGTCGATATCCGGCAGCAGTGACGTCAACATAGCCGCAGGAATGATGTGCCACCAATCTCCGGCCGCAAGCGCGGGAGAAAGCTCTGCTTTTCTAGCGAAAATGGCGCAGGCAACAGCGAATAGAAGGTGGCCTTCGGCGGTCATGCGATATCTCAGGAGACTGTTATTTTATACAGTATAAAAGAATGTGACGAGAAGCGAAAGACGTGACGGCGTAACTCTTTGTGACAATAGGGATTGTTAGCAGGCGAGTTTGAGCAGAGGTACTGAGGCCTACGGAACAAAAAAGGACGTCGGAATGACAGGGAAATGCTATCCCCGTGGTGAAATCCACGGGGAAGAGACGTTATAGCGCCAGGTCGATGACAATACGGCCTTCAATCTTACCGGCATGCATACGTGCGAAAATGTCGTTGATGTTTTCTAACGGTTCAACGGCGATATTCGCTTTCACTTTGCCTTTGCTGGCGAAGTCCAGTGACTCCTGCAGGTCTTTACGCGTGCCCACGATGGAACCACGAACGGTAATGCCGTCCAGCACCATGTCGAAGATCGACAGGTCGAACTTGCCCGGAGGTAGACCGTTGAGAGCAATGGTGCCGCCGCGGCGGGCCATACCGATTGCCTGTTCGAACGCCTTCGGTGAGACCGCGGTGACCAGCACGCCGTGCGCGCCGCCGATTTCTTTTTTCAGATACGCAACCGGGTCGGTGTTTTTGGCGTTGACGGTGACGGTAGCGCCAAGACGTTTGGCGAACTCCAGCTTGCTGTCGTCGATATCGACGGCGGCAACGTTCAGGCCCATCGCTTTAGCGTACTGAACCGCCAGATGGCCCAGACCGCCGATACCGGAAATGACCACCCAGTCGCCCGGTTTGGTGTCGGTCATTTTAAGACCTTTATAGACCGTTACGCCTGCACAGAGAATCGGGGCGATTTCGTTGAACTCGACGTCGTCCGGCAGGATACCGACGTAGTCGGCATCGGCCAGGCAATATTCGGCGAAGCTGCCGTTAACGGAATATCCGGAGTTCTGCTGTTTTTCACACAGCGTTTCCCAACCGTCCAGACAGTAATCACAGTGTCCACAGGCGGAATACAGCCAGGGAACGCCCACACGATCGCCTTCTTTCAGGTGAGTGACGCCCGCGCCGATTTTAACCACGTGCCCGACACCTTCGTGACCTGGAATAAAAGGGGGATTGGGTTTAACCGGCCAGTCGCCTTCAACGGCGTGGAGATCGGTGTGGCATACGCCGGTTGCGGCAATTTTAACCAATATCTGACCCGGACCCACTTCCGGCACTGGCACTTGCTCGATAACCAGAGGCTGTCCAAAGGCTTTTGCGACTGCTGCTTTCATCATCATGAAACCATCTCCGTTGTATTGGTGGTATATCGACAGTAAGCGTAGCATATCGGTGAGATAAAAAATGTGAAAGAAGAAGCAAATTCATTCTCATTAACAGTTTGATATATATGTTAAAACCGTTTTGACGATGAAGATCACATTACTGCTTTTGTAAGGAAACGCCGGGTGCAGGAATGCTGGAGAGAAACGGAATGAGCGGGTGCTCCCGACTGACTGAGCACCGCAAGGTTGTTCAGGAAATATGGGCGGCGGTGAGCTGTTGCAACGACTCCAGTTTGACGTCAGCTAATGCCCAACGCGCGTCGTTGCGCATCTCTGCCGCCGGAACGACGATCGAGCGCATGCGGGCGGCCTTGGTCGCGATCATGCCGTTGACCGAATCTTCCAGGGTGACGCAGGAGAGTGGATTAACATCTAGCGCTTCTGCGGCGCGCAGATACACTTCGGGATGAGGTTTGCTGTAGGGGAGTAAGTCGGCGGACATTAGCGTGTCAAAGTAACCGCGCAGGTTAAACATCTCCAGTACCTGTTCCAGCATAAACAGCGGAGAGGCGGAGGCCAGACCGATCTTCAGGTTTTGACCGCGGCACAGCCGCAAAGCCTGCTCCACGCCCGGCAATAAAGGGCGTGTTTCTTCCACGCACTGAATGGTGCGATTGATGATGCGGGTGGTTACTTCTTCTTTGCTGGGGCCTTTCCAGGGAGAGTGCTGATACCAGAGCGCAACGACCATATCGATGCGCAGACCCAGCAGGTCCGGCATGCCGTCGGTCGATGACATGTCCACGCCCAATCTGCTGATGACTTCATGTATAGAACGCTCCCAGAACGGTTCGGAGTCAATCAGCAATCCGTCCATGTCAAAAATGGCCGCGTCAATGGGGTAAATAGCAGGCATAGGGTTGGGTTCCTGTGGCGGGGTAATCAAAAGAGCTGCAATTATAAACCAGTTATACGCTAAATCATTGCTTCAAAAGGCCATCCCGCAAGAAAACGTTGACTCATAAGAAACCTCAAGTACCCTGCTAACGAGTTTTTTGTGTCTACACTCTGTGTTATCTCGTTGAGATATTTAGGCTGCGTCACTCATCAAGGGGAACCTATGACGTATCAACAGGCAGGGCTCATCGCCGTGGTTAAACGTATCGCGGGATGGATCATCTTTATTCCGGCCGTGCTTTCAACGATCATTTCGCTGGCGAATGTCATTTATGATTTCACCGAGAGAAAGCAGGGGATTAATGGGGTGATTCAGGACTTTTTGCATCTGGTCGTGGAAGTGCTTCGCTTCAACACGCCGTTTTTCAATCTCTTCTGGTATAACTCGCCGGTGCCGGACTTTAACCGGGTATTCTCCTCTCCGAACATGATGTTCTGGCTGATTTATATCCTGATCTTTGTCGGGCTGGCGTTGCAGGTGTCCGGCGCACGTATTTCGCGGCAGGTGAAGCATATTCGTGAAGGCCTGGAAGATCAGATGATCCTGGAAAATGCCAAAGGTAATGACGGCAAAACCCGTAAAGAGTTGGAACATCGGGTCAAACTTCCTCGTAACACCGTTCTGCTGCAGTTTTTCCCGCTATATATTTTGCCGATTATCGTCGCTGCGATTGGCTATGTCGTGTTAAAAGTCATCGGCCTGATTGCCTGATGACGCAAATGGGAGTGGGCGAGCCCCACTCCGTCAATGGGAGTCAACGGAGTGCAACTGGGCATCGATCACCCGTTGAGCCGCGGCGATGAACTCCCCGCCGAAAAGATTAGCCCGATTGAGCAGAGTGTAGATCTGGTAAACCGGCTGCCGCTCTACAAACCCTTTTTCCAAGGGCCAGACGTTCTGGTAACCATCATAGACTTGCGGGGGCAGTTCCGGGTGGAGCGGGAGCATCGCCAGATCGCATTCCCGATCGCCCCAATAGCAGGCCGGGTCGAACAAATAGACGCCGCCGGCGCTGTTCCCCCAATTGTTGGACCACAAATCGCCATGCAGCAGCGAAGGCTGCGGTTGGTGGCCGGACAGTCTCTGTTCTGCGGCGGCGATTAACCTATCAATATCTCCGAAAGACATCCCTTTTTCTGCGGCCAGCTGTAGTTGCCAGCCGATACGCTGTTCGGCGAAAAAACTTGACCAGCGGCGTTGCCAGGCATTGGGTTGCGGGGTGGTGGAAAGGTCATTATCGAAGTCAAAACCGAACTGGAGTTGCTCGCTCCATTGGTGCAGGCGCGCCAACTGTTCGCCGAGACGCCATGCTCCGTGCGCATCCATGGGTTTAAATTCGATATATTGCATTAAAAGGAAGCTGACATCCCGATGGTTGCCAACGCCATACACCTGTGGAATGTGTACTGTTTCGCTGCGGGCGAGTAGCTCAAGCTGCTCTGCTTCCGCCCGAAATTTCGGCAACATATCCCGAGAGTCACTCTTAATAAAGACATCGTGCTTGCCATAACGGAGATACCATGCGGAATGAATCTCCCCGCCCGGCAGTTCCCTGCGATCCTTTAATTCTCCCGGCCCCAGGTGTTCTGCCAATAATTGACCGATCGAGTGCCACATAGAGAAACCTCCTGTTGGAATGATGCGATATATCGTTACGCTAGCGGTTTATGTCCCCTGAAATTCGTCACCGTCGCTACGGTTTGGGTATAAAAGCGCGGGTGATTAAAGAAACGGCACTGGCTTAACCATACCGCCAACCTTGATCGCTTGTCACGGTCGACGGTCTGAATTTGTGCGGTTTAATGCTGATGCGTGGGCGGTGAGACTTCAGTTGGTGATAACTCAGTGCGGCAGCAAATAAACATGCCTGAATAATGACGATGCAAGGACCGGTTGAGCCATCGATATAAAAGCTGAACAGCGTTTCGGACACGCACGATAAACGGACACCGTGGTGGTGAAGATAGTCAGTGACAACAGGCATAGCATTCCATAGAGCAGTCAGATTAGCGGCAGTCCTATCGTGCGGGCGTGGTTAGGATCAAAGCAGTACAACTGATGCTGATTTCTTGTGTATCGTTATCGAAATACGAAGGTGCCGGCTTTAATGTGAATCGATTCTGTCAAAGGTGAAATGACCGTGTAATGGAAGAAGAAGGAGAGGAAGTTGTATTTAAGACCAGGCATTTTTTAGTGCTTCTAGTCGCTGATATTTTAATGTTCAATCACATTTCATGCCATTTACCAATAATTAAAATTTAATTAATCAGGATGGTGGCGACCTGCCGTTAGGGTGCCATAATAATATTATCCAAGGTGAGGTTATCTCGCATATTCATTTTCGTCATCAAACTGTGCGCTAATAATGCTAGGTATTAGAAATAGATATGCGAATGAAGCAGAAAATAGACGAATCTGTGCGTTGTGCCGGGCATTGGTAAAAAATGGCTTGCCAAGGATCACAGAGTATGTGATAACGCATTTGGATGAAACGAGGTTCAGTTCTGTATATGAATGGCATTTTCCGTAAAGAAGTCTTGAGTACTAACGTTCACGTTGAATACCACTTCTCTGTCGATCCTTACTTTGGTGCCTCAAGCAGCAACGACTCAAGTTTATCTGTACAACGCTTTCGGGCGGTCTAGAACGTTTAAAGGAAATATTGAAATGGCAAAGATTAAAGGTCAGGTTAAGTGGTTCAACGAGTCTAAAGGTTTTGGCTTCATTACTCCGGCTGACGGCAGCAAAGATGTATTCGTACATTTCTCTGCAATTCAGGGTAATGGCTTCAAAACTCTGGCTGAAGGCCAGAACGTTGAGTTTGAAATTCAGGATGGTCAGAAAGGTCCTTCAGCAGTAAACGTGACTGCACTGTAATTTACACATTCTGCGTAATAAAACCCGCCTCGATGCGGGTTTTTTGTTTTTGTCGTCAGCCGAAGTATGCAACAAAAAGGTAACAAAATGTCGTCTGCGCCGTATCAATGCCCCCTGTGCCATCAGCCCCTTCAACCAGAACCCTCCCGCTGGACTTGTGGACAACACCATTTTGATCGCGCGAAAGAAGGGTATGTCAACCTCCTACCGGTGCAGTTCAAGCGCTCAAAACAGCCCGGAGACAACGCGGAGATGATGAAGGCCCGCCGCGCCTTCCTGGATGCGGGCCATTATTCGCCTCTACGCCATCATCTTTGTGAGGCGCTGATGAGACGACTGTCGGGGCAAGTTGAATCGGTACTGGATATTGGCTGTGGCGAAGGGTATTACACCGATGCATTGTCATCGTGTTTGGCCGATATCGGCGTACAGGTTTTTGGCTTGGATGTCTCAAAAGTCGCGATCCAACGCGCTGCTCGCCGCTATCGTCAGGTGAATTTTTGTGTTGCATCCAGTCAGCGTCTGCCGTTCAACGCGGACTCATTAGATGCAGCGTTGAAGATTTACGCCCCGTGTAACGATAAAGAGCTGGGGCGCGTCGTGAAGTCGGGTGGATTGGTGATGACGGTCTCTCCCGGACCACGGCATTTATATCAGTTGAAAGAGCGCATTTATCGAGATGTAAAACTGCATCTGACGAAGGAAGAAATGCTGGAGGGATTTGAGCTGGAAGACACCACGACGCTTCGCTATACCCTGTCGCTGACAGGAGAGGAAGCGGCGGCACTGCTGCAAATGACGCCTTTTGCGTGGAAGGCGACGTCGGAAGTGATGACGTCATTAACTACAGAATCATTGTTTGAATGTGAAACTGATTTTCTGATTCGAACGCACCGCAAATCGTAGCGGCAATGGATAGGCAGGCGAGCGTAAGAACCACGCCACCTGCCTCGTTAATCAGGCCAGACTGAACAGATGGCTGTAGAGAATATTACAGCCGATACCAATCAACACCACGCCTCCCACAATTTCGGCCTTTTTGCCGAGCAATGGTCCGACGTATCGGCCAATCATCATTCCGAAGGTCACCATAATCATGGTCGCGCATCCAATCACCATTGCAGTGTGAACGATATTGACCTGCAAGAAAGCGAGTCCCACGCCTATCGCCATGGCGTCGAGACTGGTGGCGATAGCGGTGCAGACTAACGTGAAGAGACCGTGCTTGCGGATTTTTACAGATTGAGACGACGTGCCTTCACCCTTGAATCCTTCGACAATCATGCGTGCGCCGAGGATAAACAGCAGGCTGAAAGCGACCCAGTGATCCCATTCGATGATGAAGCGACTGGCGTAAAAGCCGAGGCCCCAACCGATCAAAGGCGTAATGGCTTCTATGAGACCGAAAATGAGTCCGGTGCGGATGGCTTCGCTGAAGCGAGGCTTGTGTAAGGCGGCGCCTTTACCGATTGAAGCGGCGAAAGCATCCATAGACATGCCAAAGGCAAGAACTAACGTTGCGGATAGATTCATTGTAAATAGCCTCGGCGGGGCGTTTCTCCATATCACGCTATCTATCCCCCAACCAGATAATAGATCGCGTGCATATGGTCTCGCCTGCCTGTCTGGCCGTTCGCACCACGTTTTTTAGAAAAACGAGCATGTTGACACGAACAATCCTGATAAAAAAGAGTCAGGAATTGGCTACTCCCCAAATGACCGCGCAACCTTAACATATTATTTCCGGGATAAACAACACTAAACATATTGAGGAAAATAAATGCAACTGATAATTATTTTCACCTTTGACATCTGTGAAACAATTTAGATAAATGACAGCATAAACCGCAGGGATTATAACCGGAAAACATGGTGCTGATTATTTTTCAGTCATTCCTCATTGGTCTAAACGTTTTCAATTCATTGATTTTCAATCAAAAAATGGTATATTTTTTCCAGGTCATCTAATTCTCTGACGCTGATTTTCAACGATTTTTTCTCTAGAGAAATAAACAGAGTACCGTCTTCAGATAACATGATGTTTTTTATTCTCCTATAAAAAATAAAGATATTCTCATGAAAGAAACCTTGCGGTTTAAATAACAGTTTGGGATATCTAATGAAGGAAAGATAAATAACCATTAATATCAGCGAGAACAGTAATACAGTTGTTAATGTGCTCCCGTAACTCGTGACGTTTTTATATATTAAAATTCCAATTAACCCGATATAAATCAACGCATCTAAATGGCTACGGCGGCGTAATAAAATTCGCAGGCGCGTAGGGCCTTTGCAGCGGTCCATTATAAATTCATCATATATGGCATAAATGAGGGTGAGGGCGATACAGAGGATGATGACGATATCGGTGAAACTCATGAGGACTCCATAAATAGGCCGGGGACAGCGGCAACCATCCCCGGCTGGACAGCGTCACAGACCCAGAAGACCAATCCAGTAACCGAAGATGCCGATCGCGAAGAACCCCATGATCAGCCAAAGCGCATTCACCTTGCGGCGAAGCAGCCACATACAGCCGAAAGTCAGCAGCAGCGGCACCAAGCCCGGCATCAACTGATCCAGAATGGATTGCACGGTCGTGACCGTGATCTTCCCATCCTGACCGGTCACGCGTGACACGACCAAAGGGATGTTAACGTGCGTCCATTTGTTCACCAACGCCCCCATGACGAACAGACCGAGAATCGACGCACCCTCCGTCATTTTTTGCAGGAAGCCGCCACCCATATCGCTAACGATGTCCGCGCCTTTTTTGTAACCGTAGGCGACGCCATAGTAGCGCACCAGCAGACGTACCAGATTAAAGAGCACGAAGAACAGGATCGGGCCGAGCAGGCTCCCCGTCATGGCAATCCCGGCGCCAAGTGCGGCGAATACCGGGCGGGCGGTTCCCCAAAAAATAGGATCGCCGACGCCGGCCAGCGGTCCCATCAGTCCGACTTTAAGGCCGTTGATGGCGCCATCGTCGATGGGGGCGCCGTTTGCCCGCTGTTCTTCCATCGCCATCGTCACACCCAGAATTGGGGCGGCGGCGAAAGGATGGGTATTAAAAAACTCCAGGTGACGCTTGATGGCCTGCTTGCGTTCATCCGTATTTTCTGGGTACAAGCGGCGGATGACGGGCACCATCGAGAAACAAAAGCCGAGCGCCTGCATACGTTCGAAGTTCCACGATCCCTGAAACAGGTTAGAGCGAATAAACACGCCCCGTATGTCGCTGGCAGTGAGTTTTTTTACTTGGGTTGAATCAGTCATAATTTCACTCCTGTTAATCCAGTTCGTTATCGAGATCGTTATTGCCTTGGGTGGGAGCCGCCGCGCCTTGAATCTTGTTGTATTTCGGGCTGAGCTGGATATACAGCACGGCCATCACGATGCCAATCACCCCCAGCGCCACCAGGTTGAAGTTGGTGAAGGCCGCAGTGACGAAACCGAGATAGAAGAAAGGCATCAGATAGCCGGCGCGCATCATGTTGATTACCATCGCGTAACCAACCACGACAATCATGCCGCCCGCGATATTCAGGCCGTTGGTCACGACGTCCGGTATAGAGGAAAGCAGGGTATGCACCACTTCGGTCCCGACGGAAATCGCGACGAGTACGGACGGGACAGCGATACGCATGGCCTGCAACAGCAGAGCGGAGATGTGGAGCCAACTGATGGCCGACAGGTTGCCGCGCTCGGCCGCGCTGTCCGCCGCATGCTGGAAAGCCACGGTAATGGTACGCACGATAATCGTCAGCACCTGACCGGCCGCCGCCAGTGGGATAGCCAGCGCGATTCCGGCGCCGACGCTCTGTCCGCCAGCAATAACCAGAATGGTGGAAATGATGGAAGCCAGGGCGGCATCGGGCGCCACGGCGGCCCCGATATTCATCCAGCCCAAGGCAATCATTTCCAATGTCCCGCCGATAATAATACCGGTCTTAATATCGCCGAGAACAAAACCAATTAAGGTACAGGCGACCAAAGGACGGTGAAACTGGAACTCATCAAGAATGGAACCCATCCCTGAGATACAAGCTACGATAAATATCAGCACAATCTGAAGCGTGGTGATCTCCATTGTACTTCTCCTGTATGAATAGCGTTCTGAGTCTTTAAATCGTTACGCATCACTATTTCGGGTATATTAGCGAGCCGCCTTATTGATTAAATCCATCATATTGATCTTGCTATCGCTGGAAACTTTACGGACCTCCAATTCAATACCGCGCTCAGCCAGCTTGCGGAATGCCTCAATATCTTTTTCATCTATGGATACGGCGTTATTGACCTGTATTTTTCCTTGTCGGTAGGCCATGCCGCCAATATTGACCGACGGCAAATCCACACCGGCTTCCACCAGCGTTTCGACATCGGTCGGATTGGTAAACAGCAGCATGACGCGGTCGCCCGCGTATTTGGGGTTGTTGTAGACACGAATCGCTTTTGCGACATCCACCACATGTGCGCTTACTCCGGGAGGCGCCACCTGCGTCAACAACGTTTTGCGCACATTGTCCGCAGCAACTTCATTGCTGACGACGATAATGCGGTTGACGTTGGTCTCTTTAGTCCAGCGGGTAGCTACCTGACCATGAATCAACCGGTCGTCGATGCGCGCCAGACCGATTTTCATGTGGCCGCCGGGGCCAGGGGCGGCTACGGGCGCGGCGGATGGTTTCGCTGCGGGTTTAGCTGGGGCAGCATCCACCGTTTTAAGCGCCTTGACGCCCGCGCGGCCCGCTTCGAGTGCGATAGCCACCAAATTGGCAAAGTCCGGGTCATCGTCACGTGCCATAAAGGTTTCGACCAGCATGGGGATGTTGGCGCCGGTGACCACGTCATGGTTGTTTTTATCCGTCACCAGACGGCTGGCTGCGTTGAAAGGGCTTCCTCCCCAGGTATCGACCAGGAAAATAACGCCCTGAGCCGTATCCAGCTCGCTGAGTTTGGTCTCGTATTTTTCCAACAGCGTTTCTGCGTTTTCACCGGGAACAAAATCAATCCAGCCGACATTGTCCTGCTTTCCCAGGATCATTTCAGCCGTATTGAGCAGGGGCCCGGCAGTGGCACCGTGAGTGCATAAGACAATTGCGATACTCACTTGCTACCTCCTCGTTTAACACCCTTTATCAGGTGTGCTGTGTACAGAGAGTGCAGGGAAACGCATCTCAATGAATGGTTTCCCGTCTTGTTGACAATAGTTCAAAAATGCTTTTCTTAGTCTGCTTCACTAGGAAAGCGGATCCGGCCTGGAACGTACTGTGAATCGATTCAAACTGTTCGGAAGTGTCTTGCCCAGCCGTGAATTATTTTATGTTGCGAAAAAATAAAAAGTGTGACGCTGCTCCCCAATTCTTGGGGGCAGAATGCGATCTGTTATTCGAATACTTAAAAGTGTGGCCTTGTTATCAATATTGACGAAGAAGGTACGTCTATAGAAAACTTTGTTAAAACCAGAAACAACCTGCTAAAGTTAACTTTCTTACAATGAAAGAGGAGTTACAGGCGAACGCCTTTCCTATGGACCGTCATCGAAGATTCATTTCTATTACACCGGCTGCGGCAGGTGATAGGTACTTCTTAACTGGCCATTCTGGCCCACATCAGCCTCAAGCCGATCGTGCACACATCTCAACCTTATTCAAAAACGCTGTGGCATTAATGTCATTAGCTGGTTCATTTTTTCGGAGTCTGACATGGAATTTTTGCTAGATCCTTCAATCTGGGCAGGCTTACTGACGTTGGTGGTACTCGAAATTGTTCTGGGCATCGATAACCTGGTATTTATTGCTATTTTGGCGGATAAACTCCCGCCAAAACAGCGTGACAAGGCTCGAATCATCGGCCTGTCGCTCGCATTGTTGATGCGTCTGGGGCTGCTTTCGTTGATTTCCTGGATGGTGACGCTGACGCGTCCGCTGTTCCACGTCGGCGAGTTTAGCTTCGCCGGCCGAGACCTGATCCTGCTTGCCGGGGGGATATTCCTTCTCTTCAAGGCGACGATGGAGCTGCACGAGCGGCTGGAAAACCGTCCGCACGATCCCAATGCCAGCCGTGAACACGCAAATTTCTGGGCTGTCGTGATTCAGATCGTGATTCTGGATGCGGTGTTCTCGCTCGATGCAGTGATAACCGCCGTCGGTATGGTCAACCACCTGGGTATCATGATGACCGCGGTGATCATCGCCATGGGGGTGATGCTGCTGGCGTCGAAACCGCTGACGCGCTTCGTAAACGAACACCCCACGGTAGTCGTGCTGTGCCTGAGCTTCCTGCTAATGATCGGGCTTAGCCTGGTGGCCGAAGGCTTTGGTTTCCATATTCCCAAGGGATACCTCTACGCAGCGATTGGCTTCTCCATCATCATCGAACTGTTCAATCAAATTGCGCGTCACAACTTCGCCAAGCACCAGTCGCATCGCCCTATGCGTGAGCGTACTGCCGAAGCGATTTTGCGGCTAATGGGCGCACGGGCAAAAAACCGCGAACAGGATGATGAAAAAGAACCTCAGCAGCACATCGAAGAGACGTTCGCCGAGGAAGAGCGCTATATGATCAGCGGCGTTTTGACGCTGGCCTCGCGTTCACTGCGCAGCGTCATGACGCCGCGGACCGAAATTTCCTGGGTCGATAGCGAACGCTCCACGGAAGAGATCCGCATTCAACTGCTGGATACGCCGCATAGCCTCTTTCCTGTCTGCCGTGGGGATCTGGATGAGCTGGTGGGCGTCGTGCGCGCGAAGGATCTGCTGGTAGCGCTGGAAGAGGGACGGGATGTGGAAACCTTCGCCGCCGTGACATCGCCCATCGTGGTGCCGGAAACGTTGGATGTCATCAATTTGCTGCCGGTATTGCGACGTGCAAAAGGCAGCCTGGTGATGGTGACCAACGAATTTGGCGTCGTGCAGGGTCTGGTTACGCCGCTGGACGTGCTGGAAGCGATTGCCGGTGAATTCCCCGACGAGGATGAAACGCCAGAGATTGTCGCCGATGCTACCGGCTGGCTGGTGAAGGGCAGCACCGATTTACATTCGCTGCAGCAGGCGTTGGACATGCAAGATCTGGTGGACCCGAAAGAGGATTACACCTCGCTCGCCGGACTGCTGCTGGCGCACAGCAATGAGTTCCCGCATATCGGGGAAGTGCTGGAGTTCAGCCACCTAAGATTTACCATTATGGCGGCCAGCGAATACCGTATCGAACTGGTACATATTGAGCGCATTGTCGACCAGCAGGCTCAGGACGAAGAAGCGTAAATCGCTTTGCTATCGGTGCTATCGGCTGTGCGCGTTCGCGCACAGCCTTTTATATTCAGCGCCGTTTAATCACATTGGACTTTGATCGCCAACCCGCCACGTGATGTTTCCCGATATTTTGCATTCATATCCTTACCCGTTTCATACATCGTTTCGATCACTTTATCTAATGACACGCGAGGCTCGGACGTACGCCGCATCGCCATACGCGACGCATTGATCGCTTTAACGGCCGCAATCGCATTGCGCTCAATACAGGGCACCTGTACCTGACCGGCGACGGGATCGCAGGTCAGACCCAGATTGTGCTCCATTCCAATTTCCGCCGCGACGCAGACCTGTTCAGGGCTGCCGCCCAGCAGTTCGGTCAGACCGGCGGCGGCCATCGAACAGGCTACGCCCACTTCGCCCTGACAGCCGACTTCTGCTCCCGAAATAGAGGCATTCATTTTGTACAGAATACCGATAGCCCCCGTCGTCATGAAATAGGGCAGGAACACCTGCGTACCGACGGGCTCGATGAAGCGATCGT